>NZ_LT629786.1:310996-621992 GCF_900105675.1 Pseudomonas synxantha
CGGTGGAAATTTTCGAGGCAATCCTCAAGAACTTGGTCAGAGGCAGTAGTCCTCTGCGCACAGTCCACCATCCAATGGCCAAGATCAGCAAGAGAATAAGAGGCGAGACCATCAGCGCCCAGGTTAGCAATGCATCGAGCAGGGCTTGGTTGGCTGACTGGTCCATGGTCATGAACACACTAACTTCGGTTCCATCGCCTAGATTCATTACTCGCGAAGCGCTAAGTAGCGGGCGACCCGTGGAGTCACGCCACTCGTGCTGTTTAACCTGCTCGGTTGGCTTGAACTTGTGCACTTCCAGGTTGACTGCCTTCGAACCTATTGAGAGCAGTGGAGTTTGCGTTTGTCCTGACTCAAAGATGCTGACGTACAGATTATTGTGCCCCATGACCAAGTCAACTAGCTGGTGCGCGTCTGGATTGACATCAGCGATACTAGTGATAGCGGATAGGTTGTGAGTCATACCCGCCATTTTCACTTCGAGGTCCATTCGGGAGTTTCTCTCGAGAGCTTGGCTCACCATCACATACCCAAAGGTGGCGAAAAGGAGGAGCAGCGCTGCGCTCATCAAACCGACTTTGAATCCCAGCTTCACAGCCAGACTGAACGGCCTCATGCGCGCTCCTCCAGAACGTACCCTATGCCTCGAAGTTTATGTATGAGCTTGGTCTCAAATGGATCATCGATCTTCGAGCGTAATCGCCGGATAGAGACGTCAATAACGTTATTATCGCAGTCAAAGTTCATGTCCCATATCAGCCAGATGCTCTGAGAGCGTGTAAGTGCTTTGCCAGCTCGACTAATGAGAAGGTGCAGGAGAGCAAATTTCTTGGTGTTGAGGTCTATGCGTGTAGATCCACGGAACACCCGATGGCGCACAGAGTCGAGCTCTACATCCGAAATTCTCAGCGCGTTTTTCTCAAAAAGCTCGTCGCCACGTCTTTGCAGCGAGCGCATGCGAGCAAGCAGCTCGGGAAACTCGAAGGGCTTGACGAGGTAGTCATCTGCGCCACCGTCCAAACCCTTGAGCTTGTCGTTGGTTCGTCCCCAGGCAGTCAGCATAATGACGCGGACCCGGCTGGTTTCTCTAATGACTTCCAAAAGGTCCAAGCCATTGATGTCAGGGAGGTTCACATCGAGAAGCAGAAACGAATAAATATTAGTATTGAATAAGTGAGCGGCATCAACACCATTGTTTGCTATATTTACGATGTACCCGCTTTCAGAAAGGCCCTGCTGAAGGTATTCTACGTTTTTGGTTTCGTCTTCCACAACTAGAACGCGCATAACTTATCTCAGGATGTGAGTAAAATAATAGTCCAATCGGCCGCCAGTGTGGTTATACGCTGATTGGTAGTACTGCTGTGTGCTTGGTGTTTAATTTCATTATTTATTTTCATGCGCATTACATTAACTCAATAATAACTGATCCTAGCGCGAATTGGCTAAATGCGCGTAAGCTTTGCAAATTTGTAATTTTTGCGCAATATTATTGATAGTTATGATAAATTGATTGTTTGGAATAATCGAGAATCTGTCAATGGTAAGGTTTTTAAGGCCAAAGCTGGCGGATGCCTTCAGTGCGCGTAGCAGGCGAATCTGCCTGAAGGCTCCTTTAATATTGGCCGCCGGTCAACTCGATTAGTCGTTAAATTTAGAGGTGGCAGTAATGCATATTTAAAAGCGCGTATAGTCTTGGGGAACGCATCTTAAGTCGATTTTTCTTAGGGCTTCTGCCTGCAAATACAACAATTAGCGTCATCAAAAAAACGACTAGTGTGAAGGCTTCGGAGCATTATCATGAAAGGCTGCTTGCTCCATTTGAATCGTGCAGTGATGAATTTCGAACGATTTACTCACCGCGTCAATGACTGATGCGAGAATAACATCTCGATTTAATGAATCTCGCACGACTACGTGCGACGTCAGGATATTGCGGCCACTACTTAGAGCCCAAACATGCAGATCATGGACCTCCATGACCCCATCTACTCCAAGTATCAGGGACTCTATTTCCGCAATATTGAGATTGTCGGGTACCCCTTCCATAAGTACCCCCCAAGCTTTCGCGCAACAACTGCCAAGTACGTGGAAACACCCATATACCGATTGCTACGGCGACAATCGTATCGACCCAGCTCCAACCTGTAAATCGGATGACAAGTGCCGCTATGATCACGCCCAATGAACCAAGCATGTCGCTCCAGACTTCAAGATAGGCTCCCTTGAGATTCAGACTTTCACTGCTGGCAGAGGAGAGCAGACGCATCGATATCAGGTTCACAAAAAGACCCCCAATTGCGATCCACATCATCGCACCGGTAGCAATCTCCGACGGTACTAGCAAGCGCTGATACGCCTCGTACAAAATGTAGGCAGCGACCATAAAGAGTAATAAGGCATTGAACGTTGAGGCTAGGATCTCTATGCGAGCATATCCAAAAGTCCGTTTCTGGTCCGCTGGCCGCTTGGCTATTTGGAGAGCAATCAGTGAAATTGCCAGAGCAGCAGTATCTGTGAGCATATGTGATGCATCAGACAGCAGGGCTAGGCTGCCGGTAACGCATGCTCCGATAACCTCCGCAATCATAAAAATACCAGTCAGGGCAAGCGCCATGAGTAGTTTTTTCTGGTGTCCTTCACGTAGAGCGGCACCGCCATGAGCGTGATTGGATCCCACATGCTTCTCCTTGCCTAATGTAGTGGTTGGCTTCAATCTAGATTCTCATCGCTACAAACAAAAACACAAATATGGATCCTACCTTTCAGAACGGCTAATAAAACTCATTTAAACTAATTGTAGTTTAGGATGAAAGTATGTTGTTGGTATGCGATTTTTTGCAGACCTGCGTCTCCTCTAGCCGGCGATACGGTGCTAGTCAACAGCCTACTTTGACACGGCTCAAAAAAAGAAGGTTCCGCTGGGATTGTGTCAGAATTGTAATTCTGCTGTAGCTATCTCGTTATCCGTCGTCAAAAATAATACGGCTAGCTAAAAATTTACGCTACGTAGCGGTGTCGCTAAGCACAGACACGAAATTACCTCAAACTCCTCGCAACGCTGCTGAGTAACATAATTACCTAGTTTTTTAACGCCGGCCGCGGTCAATATTTTCATCGCAAATTCTGATTCCTTAATCACTGAACTATCTCGTAAGGAAGAAACCGCGGGTTTTGAAATGATGCTCGGCGATACGGAGCTCGAGAGTGCCGTTCGATGTGAGGGGTTAGGTCGATGACACCGTTGAGATGCGGAACGGACTGAGGCTTAACCATTAACACCGATTGTCGAAAGTGGTCGTCGCTACCGACCCAAAAGGGGCGAATGGCGGTAATTTGGATGCCGCTAGACGCTGGCATCGTGTGCCGATTACCGACAGCGTAACCTTTCATTCTTGAAGAGTCGTATTTACCTGAGTCAAGCGACATGCGTGCTCACCCCAGATCGCAGCGGCTTTGCGACACGCTTGATTCATTCGCACACCTAGCCAGGTAGCAACTTGAATATTGGTTGTGGGTGAGGAGGTTATTGAAGTGAAAATCGGAGTTAGCGGCGCCGGCAATATTGGGGCTACCCTTGCCCGCAAGCTCGTCGCGTGCGGCCATGAAGTTAAGCTGGCAAATTCGAAAGGCCCCGAAAGCCTTCAAAACCTGGTCAGTGAAATCGGCGCACACGCTGTGACCAAGGAAGAGGCAGTGTCCGAGGTAGGCGTTGTGATCCTCTCGATACCCTTCCCAAAATATCCAGATCTCAAACAGACGTTAAAGAATGTCCCCGAGAAAGTCGTTGTCATTGACACGTCCAATTACTATCCGGGACGCGACGGGGCAATCATAGAAGTTGACGACGGCAAGCCCGTGAACGTTTGGGTAAGCGAGCAGTTTAGCCGCCCGGTCATTAAGGCTTGGAACGCCGTCCTTGCAGCGACTCTTGCCGACAATCGGCAACCAACTGGATCTTCGACACGCATTGGCTTACATGTAGCAGGGGATGACACTCATGCAGAGGCCGTCGCGCAGGATCTCGTTGAGGATACGGGCTTTATCGCGCTTGCCGCTGGTAGCCTTGAAGATTCGTGGCGTCAGCAACCAGGAACACCAGCCTACTGCACCGAGCTAACATTGCCGGAGCTGAAGATGGCGCTGGAGGCGGCAGACAAGGTACGGGCACCTCAAAACCGAGACGCACTTATCGCAAAATTTATGGTTCCCGGCAGTCAGTTTACAGATGAGCAAATTGTTGCCACAAATCGCGCTAGGACGGCCTGACTACCGGATTAGGCGGGATTCTTTGCTAGAATTTCGCCTAATTGATCTAGTCGCTAAACTCATCTCTTTACGTAAACAGGGCACTGCAGACGCGTGCCTAACTCAGCGTCTGGATGAGGCCGCGAATTTCCTAACCTGTCCTGTATCGCGGCCTAGGCCACGTCACGTTGTTCAAGCATCCGCTCAATCTCAGCGCCAGCTAAAGCGTCGCAAGCGTGCGGCGTGGTCTACTACCGATCTCAACTATTAAGGCGTTGGCGTCAGGAAGGCGTGTTTACCGGACGCTTACCTTCAAGGAATTCCGGGCAACACAGAAACAAGAACGCCGATTTGATTGATGATGTTCGTGCGAGCAAACACATCTAACAAACCGGCGTTCTTATGTGCGATATTATACTTTTCTTCCTTTTTGGGAGGGCTTTTCTGTCGTTAACACAAAGCCTGATGGTGATGCCCTCCAGATCGATCTGACTCCCCGCGCCAAACTAGACCGTCTCGTTTTGAAATAGTGGGCTGTGCCCAGTGAGAAAGATTTGCCCCAGGTATTTGGGGCGAAGGGCAACGGCGCCATCGGCTTGTTCTGCCGTCATTTCGAGCTCCTCTACGAAGAAGTCCCAAAGCTCCTCATTCGTCGATACCTCGTTATTGGCGAGCTGATCTTCGATGTTTTCAAGGATTTGTTGGGTCAGGTTATTGAAGATTAGATTCATGTGCTGCTCCTGTTGAGTCGAGGAGCGCCCAGGAGGGAGCCTCTCATGAATGTGCCGATTGGCTTGGCGTATCGCCGGCATCGTTAGGTATTGGAGATATTCCATACCTGCAGTTTGAAGTTGTGTAAATAGCCGAGCTCCGAGAGCCGACTGCACTGTTGGCGTAGTTGCTGACGATCAACAGTTGTGTCCAGCCTGACTGTATAGCTTAGAGGCCAGATTGTGCCGAACAACTCGGCATCTGCCTCGAGGTCGTTGGTTGCGCCGGTCGGGGTCATCCCGAACGGGGCATCCTCTTTTGATACCTGTTTATTGGTGGCCGGTAGGGCGGGCGGATTATTACGCTGCACAGGCTTGGAGAGGTTGGAAGAAGACTCTTCATCCATAGGGTCAGGCTCGTTTGGCGAGAGCCTGGCGGCGTCTTCTGGTGTCAGATTGTCGACGTCGTCGAGGCTCATGCTTTCCAGCCTTGCACGGATCTCAACGATCAGGCGGCCTGCTGTGGAGTAATACGAAGGACGGATCTCCGTTATCAGAAAGTCGCCTCGGTATTTGCCTTCATCGTACTGATCGAGGAGTGCGTCTTTGATCACGAACTCACCGATAGAGGTCGAAAGCCGTCCGACGTTGAATTCGCCATTACGGCCGCTGATGGTACGGATGGCCAGTTGGCCGGGGATGTTGATCATGGGCAGCTCCACACTGCTACGAATGAAAAAAGCCCGACAGGTGTCGGGCTTTGGGCAGTGCTGTGATTGTCGAAGGATTACGGGCAAGAAGTATGAGTTTCTTCCTTGAGTGAGATGTACAGATAGAAAACGCCTGGCGGTGATTCTATACGGTCAAGTTTTAGGTCCAGCCAGACTCGATCAGTGCTATTGCCGGCAGGCAATAAACGATAGAGGCCGAAATGGATCTGTGTGCTGTCAGGTTGCAAGTGCAGTTCTCGGTAGGCCTCCAGGACAACTTCGCCCAGTCGCTCACTGACAACACTTGCATCCTGAGGGTTTTCAATATGCACCGCTTCCTGCCAGGCCCGGGGTGTTAAAACGACCGGGAGCTTGAGCAGGTCAGACGACACGAGGTTAGTGGTGCTTTGCATGTTTATCTCCAGGTGTGAGAAACCACCCGGCCCGTCCGGGAAGTGGTTTCCCGGTTAGGTATGTTTTGGTTATGTCAGGACCAGCACACGTGGCGTTGTGTCCAGAGGTTGAGGTCAAAAGCTTGTTTCGCGGCATATTCGCTGCGGTAGTATTCTTCGGACTCCCTTGATACCGGTTCAAACTCATCAGCGGTACCAATGTAATAGCCCGCAGCGCTCTTCAGTATTTGGAGGGGGTACTCGATACCGCACTCGGCGAATGCAAGTTTCCCGTATGCAAAATCCGACACAATGTATGGTTCCGGTGTTATTAGCTGCTGCTGGTCTTCTTCAGTAAAGCGTGACCAACCGCCACCATTAATGGCCGCGTTCACTCCTTCGCCCCAAGCTCGACTGAGCGCAGGAACGGTTTTGAACAGCTCGGGTACGATCGGCTGGCCGGCGCGGTACGCGTCGGCACCCAGAATATGAGCCTCGATCTCAGCCTCATATTGGGTAATCTCGTCGCCATAGATTTCCGCTTTTGCATAAGCAACGCGTATATCGAGAGATTGCGTAAATAACGTGTTCATAAAGGTGAGTCTCCAACGGACGAGAATCACCGTGCCCGGAAGGGAGGTGTTCCCTGCGGACTTTGATAATAATGAAGGCACCCGAAGGGTGCCTTTCAACAAAGTGAATCAAGATGCCGTACGCTGCTGTTTAGCGGGCGTTGGCTTGGATTGTTCCTCTGCTACTGGCTCGGATGCTTCTTCGCTTGCGAGCTGTGCTTCAGGTTCCGCTTCGCCGTCTTCAACAACTGGTTCTACTTCACGAGGCTTTGCTTCATAGACGGTTTGGCCATCCACCTTGATCCAGCCGATAAACAACAGGCGTCCCTTGAGGCTTGCTCCAGGTTGACCTTTTTTATCGCCTTTCTCGTAGGTAAATGCGTCGGTCCAGATATCACCGATGCGGAAGCTCACAAGGACCTTCTTTCCGGCTTCAACGGCTGCTTGGCTGCGACGAATCAGCTTTTCAGCTTCAGCGCCGACCACGTTGCAGTCGATATAGGAATACTCGGCATCATCCATCGAGCCGCGCAGAGCCGCAACGGTAACTGCCATGAATGGCTTACCTTTGCCGCGAGGTTTCACTTCACGGATACGGTTGAGATAACCGATACCAGTGGTGTGAAGGTCGAAGAATTTTGCTTCGTTGGATTGATTAGTGCTCATGGTGATTCTCCAGTTTCGAAATAACAGAAAGCGGAGAAACACTTCGCCCTAGGGGGAAAGTATTCCCCGCGAGGGTGGGTGGAGCTTAAGGTTGTTTAATGCATCAGCTTCATTGCAGCAATCATTACACCGACAGCTGCAGACAACATGACGCCCATGCGAATGGTGAGCTTGACTTCAAGCTGTGAAATCTCAGATTTGAACTCTGCAGCAAGAGCAGTTAAATCTGCC
This sequence comes from Pseudomonas synxantha, assembly GCF_900105675.1. NCBI lineage: Bacteria > Pseudomonadati > Pseudomonadota > Gammaproteobacteria > Pseudomonadales > Pseudomonadaceae > Pseudomonas > Pseudomonas synxantha. Next base: position 318,526 of record NZ_LT629786.1, read on the forward strand.
TTGGTAGCCAAACGTGAAAGCATGTCGGTCTCCAAAGCTTCAATAACAGCATTTGCCTTCTGTTCCGGGACGTTAATCGAAATCAACGCCTGGTAGAGAGCCAGTTCAGTTTTCATCAGACCTCCAAAAGTGAGAGGCCTGCCCTGACGGGGTAGGCCCGTCATGGGTGGGAAAGGTGCTTCCATCGACTAAGTCGACTGATCGCGCTACCGGAAGCTATGGCGATCTTGGGAGTGGATCAATGCAGAAAACCGCATCGTAGTCTTGCGGATCCAGACTACTTGGGCATGTTGCTGACGACGTCAGCGATACATGTGCAGATCATGGAAATACGATTGTCGCTTGTCAAGCCCCTACCGTGAAAACTCTGAGGAAACCTTCCCTTTGGGAAGGCTCCCTACAGAGGCGAAGGACGCAGACTTAGCAAGTTGCTGGCACCAACGAGCGTGCAGCTGGCTTCTTACGCGGTTTCCGAGCTGGCTTTTCGACCACTCGAGTGTTAGCCGCGTACCAAAGGTTCAGGTCGACACCTTTACGAGTTATTGCCGGTACATGATCCATCTCACGTACGAGACGCTCAGGTACGCAGGGCGGTGGAAGCAACGGAGCTGCTTTGGTATGGATAGCTGTGGGCGCAGCGCTGGTTTTCTTTACCGCACGCAGAAACTGTCGCGTGATGGTGCCAAGCGCGAAACCGAAGCCATAAGCAAGTTTGGACATGGTGATTCTCCTGCAGGTTGAATGCGGAGAACCCACTGACCCCGTTGGGGAAGTGATTCCCCGCGAGGTGAGTTGCATAAGGTGCTTCCATCGACGATTGTCGACCGACCGCGCTACCAGAAGCTCAGCGGTCTTGGGCGGATCTGACACGAACATCGTGTCGCAGTCTTCAAGATCCTGACTGCCTGGGCATGATGCTGACGACGTCAGCAAAGCACGTCCATATCATCGAAGGGGGGATGGTGATGTGTCAAGCGGAGAGGGATATTTCGCGGAGGGCAAAGAAGGTTCAGGTCGACAGGAGAAGCTACCGAGAGTAGCTGGGTCAACAGTCACTCTCGGATGTAGTAAGTAGCGTCTTTCAGAAAAAAATACCACCTGTGCGGGATGAAGGCGTTGTTGATCCCTGGGCTGTGATCTGAACGTCTTACTTCCAACACCTGGCCGATTATCGTGGCTGAGGCCAGCTAGCATAAGGCACGCATCCGCGCACAAAGGGAGCCCTGCGTTTCGCCGGCGGGCCACCGGCAAGGAAAAGCAGCTACCAATAGGTAGCCTGATCATCCTTTGCAAGATGATCAGGCTACCTATTGTGTGAGCTTTAAAAAGTGTGGGCCACAACACCAGTGTGGCCCTTAGACTACGGTGCTTCGAACCTCAACAGAGCCCTATGTGCCTTTGAACTCGCAATTCACGAGTTAGACGGCTGCGTGTCTGGCTTGAACAGGGAGACACAGGGAGAGCTCTGAACCAGGTCCGCACGCCCTTCCCGGAGCTATGCGTGCTTTGGGGTTGGTGATGAGGCAAGCCGCATCACCGGGCGCTACTGATGACCGCCAGTAGCCAACGGGGTGGAAACGTTGTTGTGATCATTATGTTGATAGGCCGGAGCTTATGCAACCCGGCGCCTTTCAAAGTCGGTCGACTCAGACTAATTGACTGCGACGACCGCACCTTCGGGAACAGGGGACGGAATTGCTATACCGGTCGCCCCAGTTATCTGTGAAATCAGCATTCCTGAACGCTTTAAACCAACGGTAGTTGTCTTTGTCAGGTCTACCAGCACAGAAGGCAAGCCTGACGGTGCAACCCCATCAAAATAAGTATAGGCCGTTCCTGATGAGATGTAAGAACCTACGCCCACAGGTTTCACAAACCACCCAGGTAGGTTGAGCGCAGAATCGCTCGGTACTCCGCTGAAGCCCGGGTTGGCCTGGGCATATTCGGTAGCGGCAGATCGGTACACCAGAAAGCCGCGACCCAGTGAGTCGAGGGTAGCGTAGTCGGATGTACGTTGGTCCTGATGTTGGTTCTCCATGAAAATGCTGGAGGCAATGAGCACAATCATCAAAACGAGCCATTGCATTGTCATGATATGAGCTCCATCCACAAAATGGTGGTTGTTACCACCTACGCGTCAATAACAAAACTATTTCGTGAGGATAATCAATGTTAAGCAAATTCCTACTAGGCCAAGCGCAATGACAGTCCACTTTGCGGCTCGCTTGATGCTCATTGGTTTGCGTTGTGGATTGATTAATTCCATAGTGGCGATCTTTTTTACTAAATAACGACCAGAGGCCGTTGGTTGTAACTTGTAAGTGAACTCGCCGACCTCGAATGCCTCTTTTTCTTCTAGTGCGCGACGCCATAGCACAGTTGAGCATATCCTGCTTCGGGTGCTTAGCCAGGTCTGTAATTCTCCAGCACTATACTCAACGTTATTCTCAAGCGTCTGCACTGCAATAATCCCCATAAACATACTATAAAACGTTTTTGAAATTTTATAAATGGATGCTTTATTTGAAGCAGCTCCAATAGAAAAGACCTGGCCAGGAAAGTCGAGATGTGGAGAGAAACCATCCACTTGCATTTCTGAAGATGTACCCAGTCTCACTATCCCCGATGCCAAAAGCGCCAGTTAAAGAGCATGACTTCCATGTAGTGTCGCCAAGGGAGCAGGTCACACTTCCTCTGGCAGGCGCCTGGCAGGTGCCCTGGATCAGCTGGAATTCCCACCCACCTGGTCTTTTCCATAAGCCTTGTTCGCAGGACAACGTTATTCCCGCGGCGCTTTTTGCAAGAAGGGTTCGGTCACTGCACTGTTGCCCCTCGGTAGCTATGCCTCCCAGGGACAAATATTCATTTGTCTGAATGCGATCATAGGCCGTTATCTTGCCCGTCGAGGTTATCTTTCCACCCCATAGTTCACCTCCGGTTGAAAAGTTTTTGTCGTTATAAACTTGGACCCAGTTGGGGCTATTTTGATAAATCCCGCCTCCCCATTTTTCGCTGTACCAGCCTGTGTCACCACGTGTTCTGAACCAACCACCTGTGCTGGTATCACCGGTAATGGTTGCAGTAGCGGCATTAACATTGGCTGTGGCGATAACGTTTCGAGCTGTAATGTCGGCGTTAGCTGTTATGTTGCCTGACGCTGTGATACTTCCTGCGTTGTTAATATTGTGGTTGCCCATCGTGATATCAGTATTCATCGTGTTGAATTCTGGATGATTGGGCACTGCGTTTCGATATAGATAGTCATTAGCCAACGCTCCATCCATAAGAAAAAGTGCGCTAGCTGTATGTCCTGGGCCAGGAGCTATAGCATAGTTACTTAGTGCTACCTGCCATCCACCCCGCACGCCCTGGACGATGTTCGGATTGGCAGAAGAGATGAACCCACCAGGTCCTCCGAGATTTTCAGCGATGGTTCGAATACCCATTTCAGGAATCGTCTGCCCACCTGTAGTAACCACAATCACTTCCAGTTGATTGGCGTTGGGTTTCCGGGCGAGGCCGACAATGGTCTGCCCAAAGGCGTTAGTGGGGCTATAACCTGCAGGAAGGTAGTTGGTGTTGACGAGCATCGGAACGGTTATTTGCACCGGTACGGTTGCTGCCGCGTTGGCCAGCACCACGCTGTAGTTATCCTTCAGATATTTGGCCAATGCCTCTGAAATGGTTCTCTGTTGATCAGCCGCAATTCGATAGTCCTGAGAATCCATCTGCTTGATTTGCCATGCGATCGCCAAAGTGACGACAACGGAGAAAACGGCCAATCCGATCGCCATGTCCAAGCTCAAGAACCCCCGCTGCTTGATCCTACTGGTCATTCCAGAGACTCCTTGATGATTGGTGAGCGATGTCGTGATCGAGCATCGTGATCTTTCCTGCATGGACTTTCTCTCGGATGCCCGGTCCGTCATCGCCTGTGAAAAGCAGGCTCTGCAGGGTTAATCGACGACTTCCTTCGTTGCCACTTGATAAGGACTGGTGAAGAACAGCCACCAACCCCTTGGAGAGCAGCTCTCGGGCGTTATTGAGTAACGGCTGAGCCAGGGCTGATATACGTTCAATGCCTTGAGTAACGCTGCCGGCATGACCTGTGCTGATAATGAGATGGCCATTGATCGAGGCTTGAATTACTTGTGCTGCTGTCGAGCTGTCGCGAATTTCTCCCACGAACAGGAAATCGGCTCTTGTGCGCAGCGCTAGGATCAAAGCTTCCTCGTATCCCCCCATCCGGCGAGAGACCGGAACTTGAATGCAGCGCCCACTCCCATGCCTGCCATTCAAAAATGGTTCTGGAGGATCCTCTACAGCCACACAAATGCCTCCCCAGGCCTCGAGACGTGCTTTCACCAGTGATGCAGCACTTGAGGTTTTCCCTGTGCCCATTTCCCCACAAATAAATATCAGGCCGCGTACCGTGTCGCTCATCAGCGCGTCCTGCAGATAGTCGGGCAGACCCAGCATGTCCAATGGACGGATCTGGACTGAGGATTTGCTTACGACAAACACAGGCTTGCCATTCAAATCCAGCAACTGGGTTACACGAAGGACGACGCCATCTTCAATTAGGGCGAACTCTGGATCCTGGGTTGCCTTGTGCTTTTCCTCGCACTGCGCCCGTAAGCGCTCAAGGTCTGCCCGCCATTCGGCGGGCGCTTCAACCCTTCGTGCCTGCCCAGGGAGACCTTTGGCGTCGGCAAATCCATCGCCGAGGTACAGGTCGACGAATTCAGCATCAGAGATCACGCTCACACTGAGTTCCTTAGTACGAAGTCCAAGCGATGGTATTGGCGTCCGAGGAGCAGCTGGTCGCAGCTGCCACCGCAGTGATTTCGCCGGCAATTGCAGTGCCGCCATTGATCGCCGTCGTTGTCTGTTTGTCCTTGGCCATGTTCGAGGCAAGGGTGATGCAGGCATTTTTCGGAAGGTTGGATTCTGTGATGGTGAAGGTCATGCCGTTGCTCATTACGGTCACTGCGCCGTTCCAGCGGTTGGACAGGGCATTACCGTTGATGCTCATGCCGCCAGTTGCCTCGAGGTTGATCAAAGAAGGCGCCAAGTTGGTGCCTGCCGTGGCGTAGCCCGTGGTGCTTTTCAGTCGTTTGGTATTGCTCAGCAACGTGCCGAGATTGCTCTGTTCAATGGTGACGTCCGAGCTGCCGAACGTTCTGTAGCCCATGAACACGATGAAACCAAGTGCCACCGCGATCAGCATCAACCAGAACATCCCGTCCAGGGAGAGAAATCCGCGTTGGTTGTTTTGAGTGTTTGTTGGCATTTCCAGTACCTCATTTAGGTTTGATTTAAAGCGTTGCAGTCACATTGCCGGCCAACTGGAAGATCCCGACCACTACCAGAATCATCATGACCCCCATGGCCATGGAGGACATGCCGATAAGAGATTTGGCGATGGCTTCGACGCGCTGAAGCGTTTGCTCCAGCCACCGGTTGGAAAACCGTTCCATCGACTCAGCGAAGCCTTTGCGGGTGGCGAGCACTTCCAGAAAATGCATCGCCATGGGGTCTGGGAATTGATGACCCGCAAGCTTCAATGCGGTACCGAAGTTTTTGCCGGCGCTCACTCCGTAATGAATGGCGCTCAGGCGCTCTTTCAACCATGGAGAGGCATTGCGTTGAAGAGAGGTCAGCGCATCTAGTTGGTTGATGCCGGAGCGCAGCATCACAGCCATGTTGAGCAGAAAGATCGATCCGTGGAGCGCCTTGTAGACTGACCAAGGCGGGAGCCTCTCTGCTCGGACTCGCAGGACCTGGAGCAGCTTGTTCAACTGCAGCTTCCACGAAGGGCTGGCGGCCGTAATCTGAAGGCCGCAAAACACGGGTAGAGTGATGATCGATATGAGGATAAAGACGATTACAGCTATCAGCGTCACTAGCCCGTAGTGGGTCACGAAATTCGATAGGGCATAGAGGAAGGCCGGCACGCCGGTCCACGCCTCGGGGTTGGAGCGTCGTGTCATGGAGGGCACCATCCACACTGCAATCACATACAGCAACGCCGCCATGACGCTCCACACCATGGAGGGGAAAACGGTGGCGGACGCTACGAGTTTGCTGATCCGCTGACGTACTTCGATGATCCTCACGCAGTCCCGAAATGCCTGCACCAGGTTGCCGGTGTCTTCCCCGGAAGCGATCAAAGAGTTCTCGTCATAGGGAACCCAGCCTTCGCAGGAAATGCTCAGCGATTTCCCACCTTTTACCGATTGCGCGATATCCCTGCAGGCAAGGGACACTGGATGGAGCTTCTGCCCGTTATCGCTGAATGCTCTGGCCACCGTGTGCAGTGCGTCTTCAAGCGACACACCATCCTCAAGGATGCCCATCAGGCTCTCGTAGAACTGGATTCTTTCGTTTTTGCCAAACTGCTTGGCATAGAAGGTCTCTGCCCAACGATTCAGCATCGCTCTGACGTCACTCAGCATGAGCGAGCTCCAGGATTTGCCGGTCAAAGTCCAACGGCCCCACCGTCATTTCGGCGTGGCGGGGGTCTACTAATCCTTGTTTCAGTTTGATGATCGTGTGTGCGGTCTTGGTAATACCGCCCATTTCCTTGACCCAGTGGCGACGTGCCGCACTTGCACCCTGCCCATTGAAAACGCGCATGAATTCAAGGTCGGTGAGCAAAGTTTCCGCAACCACCGTGCGACCGGTGATGCCCAAGCCTTTGCAATGCGGGCATCCCGGTCCTTTGAGGTAGGTCTCATCAATCGCTTCCAAATCGCGCAAGTGCTGCACCAGCGCACTGTTGAGCTGCCCGAGATGCTCGCGTGCGGGGACGCGGCAGTGGGAACACAGCACGGGCAAGAGGGATTGATTGACCACGCTTGTCATCAGTGCAGGATCAGTAACCAGGTGTCGGTCTACACCCATGTCGATCAGTCGTTGAAGAGCTGCTACAGCGTTGTTGGTGTGCAGTGTCGTCAGCACCAGGTGACCAGTCATACCGCCGCGGAAAGCCGCTTGTGCTGATGCAAGGTCCCGGATCTCCCCATACATGAGAATGTCAGGGTCGAGTCGCATGGAATTGGTGATCCCGTCATTCCAGGTTTCACCGGCGCCCAGCGGTGACTGATTGGCGAGAAGTGGATATTCAGGTGGATCTTCCATCGTCAGAATGTGTTTTGTTCCACCGCACTCTTCGTGCAAGAGGTTCAGGTTTACCTGCAGCGACTTCGATTTGCCGGAACCGGTGGGTCCAGTGATCAGGTTCACCCCATAAGGCAAGCTGCGGATGCGGCTGAATGCATCAATTTGCTGCGTCAGGAAACCGAGATCACTAAGCGTCATTTTGGTTTTGTCGTCATACAGCAGACGCAAAACCATCAGAGGGCCATCTACGAGCGGCCGAGTGGCGACTCGGGCACCGAACAAACCGAGTTGGTCGACATAGGCGCGTTTTACCCTGGCGTCCTGGCTCACCTGCGGCTGGTAGTGGTCTTTCGCGACATCGCACATGCTGTTGTAGAGGGACGAGCAGAGCTCCATGCCCACCTGGCTCTGGTGCTGTTCTGCCTCCCACAAGAGCCCGTGGATGCGAAAGAAGATTCGAGTGATATCGTGACCTACGACAAAGTGGACGTCGCTGGCATTGCGCCGGTGGGCTTCTCCTAAAAGCTGCACCACCTGGGCCTGGCGCTTCGTCTCAGTCGCCGATAGTGCTTTACCATTTGCATCATCATTGGCGCGGTAGAGTGCCTTGATTGTGCTCATCGAGCAGACCTTGACCTCAAAGTGGTGATTTTCGTGTTCCAGCTGGTCCTCGAATGCCATGACATAGGCATCCGTTTGGTGTTGGGCTGACACATACAAAATCCCATCGCTGGTCAACGCACATAGTTGACGCAGCTCGGGTTTCAGCTCAAACGGTCCACCAGGGGCCGTCAGCAGTATTTGGTGCGACGTCAGTAGGACTGCAGCAGACTCATCACTGTCAGGCTCTATGACATCTGGTTTTTCAGTCAGGATCGTCATCGAACTTCTCAATCAACGTTGGCCAGGGATCAGCCCAGGCGGCATAGGTGCTGATGGGGTAATGCTGGGGGCTGAATTGTTAACGTTGCTCAAGCTGGCCGGGGGCGTACTGGAAAAGCCGAGGGGGTAGCGCTTACCGCCACGCTCGAGGGTCACGTTTTCGACGGAGAGGATGGCCATGCGATAGCCACCGGGTAACTCCCGAGATGAGGCATCTGCGTCTACTTCAAATCCGCTGCTGTAGAGCAGAGTCGCACGCAGCCGTTTTGCTGAGCCGAATACCGCTTTCACGACAGGCAAGTCAGACTGTGTATCACTGCTGTGCGCCGAGGCTGCAGCCGGCTGTGTGAGGTTTCCTTGAGAAAAAAACACAGTTGACGGCTGCGTCGTCGCACTTTGGTCTTCACCCTTGATCGATCTTTCGGCCTTGGCCTTCTCGGCTTTGGCATTCAACAAGATCGTCTGGCTTTGAATCTGGGCCAGCTCGCCGACGTTCACCCCAGATAGGGTGTTCTCATCTGCCCAGCTCGATGGTGCCCCTAACGCAAGGATGGAGCACAAAAAGCACAGCGCTTTATTTCGCATATAGGTCACCTATTACTGACCAGACAAGGTGGCCGGTCTCATATTTGGTTGTGATTTCGCGCAGCCGTAAGCCCTGACTGGGTGCGCCGGATAATGAGTCCAGCGGCGTAATGCCAGTGGCATAGCTCAGCTCGAATTGCTTCCATTGAGGCGGTGGGGGCGGCGGTGGCGCAGGTTGGCCCGGTATCGCTGGTTGAATGGGCACAACGACCGGCACTTCTTTCAGCACTGGGGTTTGAGTGAAGCTGTGCAGCCAAGACGACAGGTTCGCCAACATCACGATGGCGTCTTTTAGAGGCTCATCACCGGCTGCGGGTAGAGAGATGTCGAATTTCAACGTGGCCGAGTTGCCCTCGTCAAAGAAGGCCGGCCGATCAGAAAAGTGGCCCTGCGTCGCCTGTATCAGTTTGTCGGCCGTGCTATTGCCCGAGCGCTTATAGGAGGACAAAACCTGTGCGCCGTCGCAGACGGCACTCGTGAACTGCCATCCCTGAATGGACAGAGGCAACTGATAAATGACGTTGCTGCAACCCTCCAGGAAATCTGCAACAGATGGACGTTTGGCCCAAGGGTGTTCAAGCGCTTGGGGCGTCTGTTCCATACCGGATTCTTTTTGCAGTCTGGCCAACTCTGCCAGGCGTTGCTGTTCAGCCTGGAAAGCCGCCTCTTTGGCTATCTGGTCCTGATGGTTCTGCCATTGAGCCCATCCGATGATGCCGGCAGCGATCAGCACGCCAAGAACCGCCAGCTGTACAAGTTCTGGTTTGGATAGCCCAAAGACGAGTGGCCGTAGCCGGTACTCGCGTTTTAGATGCGACGGCTGAAGCAGCTCTGCCACGTCCAGTGGTTGACCGCCCATATCGAACTCTGGGGGCAGGTACTCGTTGTCGAAGTTGATCCCACGACTGCGTTGTTGCGCGACTCGGCGGCGGACCTCAGCACCAGTGCCGATCATGTCGCAGCCAGAGATCACGCCACCTTGATACACAGCAACGAGGGCATATTGGTCAATCTCGCTTTCAGTTTTCCAGGCCGCGATCCATGAGTCCCCCAGCTGTCCAGCCAGGGTGGCCGCGAGCGAGTACATCCCTTTGATGACCTCCTCGCTGCGCGCTACAAAACCTGCCTGAATAATGGCTGGTGTTCTTCTAATGGCGACAATGTCGAGGTGGTGCTCACGACCGTACTGGCGCGCTTCCTTCATGTGCCCGGTGACACTACCCAGCGGATGCCAGCGCAGACCGGTGACAAATGATTTTCCACGATACTGGAGTACCTGGACTCGAGCAGAGCGTGCATTTTTTGAGGTTTCCGCAACCATGGCTTACCCCTTGGAACCTGTGCAATGCAGCAGTGGGGTAGGGCAAGAGCCCCAAGGCTCGTTGGCAGCAGGTGAAATCACCGCGCTGGGGCTGCCTGTGTCGCTATCAACAACAGGAGTAATCAGCACTACGAGTACGCTGTGCCCTGTGGTGCGGACACGGCTGCCGCCCAAACCGAAGAATCCAGGATCCCCTACGCCAGACTTGGTTGCGTTTTCGCTGTTCTCCTCAAAACCAGTCAGTACGAGGGTTTGACCGCTGCGCAATTTGACCTTGGGCGACAGATTCTTGGTGTCGTAATCCGCTGTCTGGACACTGGAGCCGTTGCTCGTAAAAGTGGTGAAGGTCGGTTTGCTACTCATGCTCAGGGTGATCATCAGCAACATGTTGTCCTGGTCGATGATTCGAGGGAGCAACATCATGTTGAAGCCGCTGGTGATAGTCGCGGGGGTGAGCGAAGTAGACGATCCAACGGAAGCCGTAGTGGTTGTCGAGCTTGATGCGACATAGCTCTTTACGTTGCCGATCTGGATGGGTGCCGGCTGCAGATTCAGCGTGGTGACCGACGGCGAGCGAACGTTCGAGATTCGGCCCTGTTCGGAAAGTGCTTTGATGATTAAGTTGGAGCCAGCCCAAGGAGACTTCGACGTGTCCAAAATACTCAACGAGCCCGACACCGCGCCCGTGCTTATGCCGGTGGTGGCATTCTTCAGCGAAAAGCCCCATTTGTTGCTCAAGGACGTATAGACAGCCGTCCAGTCCAGGCCGGTCTGGTCTGTGTCGGTGAGAGTTACCTCGAAAACTTTGACGTTGAACAACACCTGACGGGTGATACTGCTGTTGATCGAATTCAGGTATTTAGCAACGTTTGAGAGTACTTCTGGTCGATCACTTACCGTCAGGGTGCCAGTGGAACGCGAGAGGAACATCCGACCTTGGGGCTGTTGGCTCAGCATCGCCTTGACGTTTTTTTCAATGTCTCCGATCAGCGAGGTCTTGATGGTAACGGTGGTGCTCTGGTTGCTGCCTGATTCACCCGATGCACCTGTCGACGAAGATCCGCCGCCACCACCACCGGAACTGCTCCCGCTGCCTGTAGCGGTCAGCAAGCCCGACTTCACTGTGCTTTCAATGACCTGGTCATCACCAAATGCCCAGACGTCGAACGTCTTGGTGTCGAAGTAAGTGACATGCACGCTTCGATCATCGGAGGAATAATTCCACGCTAAGCCCAACTGGGAGGTCGCTTGATTCAACAACCCTGACAGCTTGCCGCTGTACTTAATGGGGAATGTGTTGGGTGCAGTCAGCCCAATCGAATTCATTGAGCGGGCGTTGCTCGGAACATTGCCGATGACGCCGGCGGGCATGAAGTTGGTCAGGTTGTCGGCAGAGCCCAAACCAGGTGGAACTGCAGGTCCTGAGTTGCCCTGCGTCGAACTGGAAAGGACACTTGGGTCGATTGCGTCAGGGGCTACGATGACCGGTACACCACATTCACTAGTGATGTACTGCGCGATCTCAGCGATCCCAACGTTATATGAGGGGCGATAGGTGATGTCGCAATCCATGGTCAGCGGTAAACCACGCTTGGCGACCAGCGGTTTTTTGGACACCCATGGTTTGTCGCTGAACACCACCGTAGCGCGCGCGGACTCTTGCTGCTGATTTCTCAGAAATCGGCTGTATTGAGAGGCTGTCGCAGCGTCATTTTCAGCTCGGCTGGCCGATTCATTCACACGCTGCAGCGAACAGGAACTCACCAGTGCGACGATAAGTGACAAGGCTGTGCTTTTGATCCAGAGACGAGCAGTCATCATTTGTTCCTCTCTGTAATAAAAATCAGCCGCTGTGAGGAGTTACTGTCGACCACATCGACCAGAAAGGACCGTGGAGCCGAGTCGTAGAGAGGGAAAATCGACCCAATGGCTTCTTGGAAACTGCCCTCAAATCGAAGTGGAGCGTCAATTGAGTAATCCAAATCATCGACCTGCCACATCAGTTTCCAGCCCGCTTTTTCAGCCCAGCCTTCGACGGTTTGACGAAGGGTTGAGCCAGTTGAAGCCGTCCATGTCTGGGCCAGCGGCTTCGGCGCTGCAATGTCCGTCGCAACCGGCTTTGGCGCTGCAGAAACTGCGGACGGCGCGGTGACCAGTTTCGGAGTTGAAGCGGCCTTGGCATCTGGGTTGCTGGACGAAGTCGAGGCCGGACTCTGAGTCGGCAAGGCAGACGTTTGTTTTGTAGAGCCATCCTTGGTAATCACCGTAGGAGGGGCCACGGTTTTGGCTGGTGCAGCGTTCGCCACAGGGGTAGCGGCTGATGCCGTTGTTGTGAAAGGCGCTGTTTGGGGAACGGCGGCGACTACTACTTGGCTGCCCGCATCATTGTTATTGCTCTTCGCTGCGATAGGCTGTGCAGCTGTCGATGTGTTGAGTTGAGCAATCTGAGTTGATGCAGGACGTGGAGAGTCCGGGAGCTGGTAGCCAGGGCGCAGGACGTAGCACACCTGACGGTTGACCTCGTCGACCTTCACCTGCCAGGCCGGACCTGCGAGCACCTGCAGGGTGTTACGCAGGGTCATAGGGCCAAGTTTATATTGGGCTGCTGGGAGTGGTCGGGTGTAAAGGATGTTGACGTGGCCAGAGTCTGCCGAGCAAAGCGTATAACCTGAACGGTCCACCACGTACTGCATGGCCTCATGCACATTTGGGTGCATGTTGGCTGGAATGCTGATGTCGATAATCTGAGCCATCAGGTCACGTTGGCCAGAATCTGGCAGCGTGCTGACGAGGGTGTAGCGGCCATAGCGCACTACTGGTTCTTTTTCAGGAACGGCGCCGCCAGGATAGAGGTCTGGCGTCAACATGTCCGGATTGCGACTGCTGTCGAAAGCGGGCTTGGGTGTCTGCGCCGTTTGGGTCGTGCAACTGGCGATTAACGCTAGAAGCGAGAGCGTGGTGACGTGCCTGATCATGTGCCGAGAGGCCCCCTGTAATGATAGGGGAACGGTGACAGGCTGGTACCAGCTGCGCAGTAGGAAATAGAAAACTACGTCTATAGGTATTTATAGGCTATACAAAGATGACGCGACCGAGGTGGAAAATTACCTAGTATCTGATCACCCATTTCCATTCACGCTGAGCATTCATTTGCATTCACGCTGACCACTCAATTGCATTCGACCTGACCAGCTATCCTGCCATTACGCCTAGAGTAATGAATCCAAAATCGCGTTCAGCGAACATCCATTCGAACATCAAATCTCCGTCCGCGTGCTGAGGCGATTGTTAATCCCTCCTGGTCGTTACCCTGTGGTCGACCGGTGAGCATTGATCCCCATCGTTAACTCCCGCCACAGGCATTTGTGCAAGCAGGCTGAACGTGGTTAAATCTGCATATTCGATTATCCACATATGCAGAGCGATTGCTTATGAGCCTTACACCACACACATTCTTCAAGTGCTTGGGTGATGAAACTCGCGCCCGGATCATGCTCATGCTTTCGGCTGAGGGTGAGTTGTGCGTGTGCGAGTTAATCTGGGCACTGGACGATAACCAGTCGAAGGTCTCCAGGCATCTTGCCCAACTGCGTGCTTGCGGGTTACTCGCAGATCGGAGGCAGGGTCAGTGGGTTTACTACCGGCTGCATCCCGAGCTTGAACAGTGGGCACTGGATGTTCTGAACGTCACTACGCAGGCACACCAGTCCTGGGTTAACGACCATCAAGGACGGCTGGCTTCCATGGAAGACAGACCCGTGCGCCAAGCCTCCTGCTGCTGACATCCTGATCTGGAACATACTCATGCTCATCGCAGCATCGATTTTCGTAGTTACGCTCGTCTTTGTTATCTGGCAACCCAAGGGGTTAGGTGTCGGCTGGAGCGCGGCAGCGGGTGCCGTTCTGGCACTACTGACTGGCGCCGTAAGTCTAGGGGATGTGCCGGTTGTGTGGCACATCGTCTGGAACGCTACCGCGACCTTCATTGCTGTGATCATCATCAGTTTGTTGCTCGATGAAGCGGGATTCTTCAAATGGGCGGCGCTTCATGTCGCTCGCTGGGGTCGGGGCAAAGGCGGACGTCTGTTTGCGCTGATGATCCTGCTCGGTGCAGCCGTTTCGGCACTGTTCGCCAATGATGGAGCCGCACTGATTCTGACCCCAATCGTCATCGCGATGCTGACGGCGCTTCGCTTCAGCCCGGCATCCACCTTGGCATTCGTGATGGCCGCAGGCTTCATCGCTGATACCGCCAGTCTGCCGATGGTGGTGTCCAACCTGGTGAACATCGTTTCGGCAGACTTTTTTGGCGTGGGTTTCGGTGAATACGCTTCTGTCATGTGGCCAGTGAACCTAGTGGCCGTGGCCGCGACACTGTTCATGCTCTGGATGTTCTATCGCAAGGACATTCCCGCCCAGTACGACGCGGATCAGCTTGAGGCCCCGGAGTCGGTGATTCGAGATCGGGCGACCTTCATTGCTGGCTGGTGGGTACTTGGCCTGCTGCTGGTTGGTCTGTTCGCACTGGAGCCGTTAGGTATCCCCATCAGCGCTGTTGCTGCTGCGTGTGCAATGATCCTGCTGGTCATCGCAGGTAAAGGCCAAATCATCTCCACGAGAAGGGTCATCAAGGACGCGCCCTGGCAAATTGTCGTGTTTTCGCTGGGCATGTATCTGGTGGTCTATGGCCTGCGTAATGCTGGCCTAACCGACTCGCTCTCGGGGCTGCTGAACATATTTGCCGAGCATGGCCTATGGGCCGCTACCTTGGGCACCGGTATCACCGCTGCGCTGTTGTCCTCGATCATGAACAACATGCCGAGTGTGCTTATCGGCGCTCTGTCCATTCAGGGCAGCGACGCTACAGGACTGGTACGTGAGGCCATGATCTACGCCAACGTCATCGGTTGCGATCTTGGCCCCAAGATCACGCCCATCGGAAGCCTGGCCACGTTGCTGTGGCTGCATGTGCTAGCGCAGAAAAATATCCGCATCACCTGGGGTTACTACTTCAAAGTCGGCAGCATCCTCACCCTCCCTATCTTGCTGGTAACGCTGGTGGCACTGGCGTCGCGGCTGAGCATCCCTGTCTAGGAGAAACCCATGAAAGTGCTATTTATGTGTACGGCAAACAGCTGCCGGAGCGTTCTCTCGGAGGGGTTGTTCAACCACCTGGCCCCGAGCGGTTTTAACGCCGTCAGTTCGGGCAGCTTCCCAAGCGGACAACTGAATCCACGCGCCGTGAGTACGTTGCAAGCGCTTGGTATCGACACCACAGATCTCTACAGCAAAGGCTCAGAGGTGTTTTCGGACTCACCACCGGATGTGGTGATCACCGTGTGTGATAAGGCTGGAGGCGAACCCTGCCCGGTCTATTTCGGGCCTGCTGTCAAAAGCCACTGGGGCCTCGCCGACCCTTCCGATGTAGAAGGCACAGACAGCGACATCCAAGCCGCATTTGACGCGACCGTCGTCCAGATTAAAAAGCGTTTCGAGGCATTCTTCAGCTTGGATCATTCGGCGCTCACACCGCAGGAACTGAAGCGCGAGCTAGATCAAATAGGTGAACTGTAATGGACGAATTTTCCTCGGAAAGCAGCCTGGATCTACCTAATCTGGATCAGTCGCTAATCGACTTCGTCACACTGGATCGCCTGCAAGGCAACGAGCAACCGACTCACAAACCACGCATCTTGTTGCTGTATGGCTCAACCCGTGAGCGCTCTTTCAGCAGGCTGCTGACCCAAGAGGCCGCGCGCATCCTGACCCTAATGGGAGCCGAGACCGTCATCTTTGATCCCTCGGGTCTGCCTCTCCCTGATGACGCTCCGGAAGACCATCCAAAGGTTAAAGAGCTGCGGGATCTGGTTCTGTGGTCAGAGGGACAGGTGTGGTGTTCGCCAGAGCGTCACGGTGCAATGTCTGCTGTATTCAAAGCCCAAATAGACTGGATACCTCTCACGTTGGGCGCTGTCCGCCCCAGCCAGGGCAAGACGTTGGCCGTCATGCAGGTCTGCGGTGGATCACAGTCCTTCAACACGGTAAACCAGCTTAGGATCCTCGGGCGCTGGATGCGGATGATCACCATCCCAAACCAGTCGTCAGTACCCAAAGCCTTTCTGGAGTTCGACGACGCAGGGCGTATGAAGCCATCCGCCTACTACGACCGTGTTGTGGACGTGATGGAGGAACTGATGAAGTTCACGCTGATGGTTCGGGGCCGGGAAACGTATTTGGTAGACCGCTATTCGGAGCGCAAGGAAAGCGCCGAAGCACTCTCGAAACGAGTCAATCAAAGATCGATTTGAGCGACCAAGGGGATAGAGGATGAGCAACACCACAGTAAGGATTGCGCAGATTTCGGACGCTCAAGCCATCCAGGCAATTTACGCACCGATGGTTGAGCATACGGCGATTTCGTTTGAGCTTGAGCCGCCCACAGTCGAAGAGATGGCCAAGCGGATTGGGTCGACTTTGCCGACTTACCCGTATCTGGTAGCGGAGCGAGACGGCCAGCTCATCGGCTATGCATATGCCAGTCAGCACCGGGCTCGTGAGGCCTATCGCTGGTCGGTCGACGTCACCGTTTATATATCGCCAGAAGCGCACCGTAGCGGGGTCGGCCGGGCACTGTATGGCGTGTTGCTGCCGACATTGAAAAGGCAAGGGTTTCACGCAGCCTTTGCCGGGATCGCGCTGCCAAACGATGGCAGCGTGGGGCTGCATGAAGCACTAGGCTTCGCTCACATCGGTACGTATCCAGAAGTAGGATTCAAGCATGGCGCTTGGCATGATGTTGGATATTGGCGTATCGCGCTGGATTCAACGAGTCCGCCAAAACTGTCCGTGCCTTTCAGTGAGATCAGTCTCTTCTGAATGGGTCTCGACGGCCATTATGAGCGATGGGAAGATTCTAATACGTAACAAAGTCAATTATGTTCGACTCCTCGAAATGAATACGAGCAAAGTGGGTAAAATCGAAATAGATTTGCCACTTTCGGAAGTTTGCAGATATCGAACGAAACTATTGTTGCCGATGGGGAGGCCTATTAGATTCCAGAAAACAAAAGTAATGGTTCCAAGTACGTTTACAAGGTCTCAGCCACTAAGAAGCAGTGATATACCGCAGATCTACAAATTGGTCGCCAATGCTTGTCTCGCGTTGCCGGCCGCGTCGGGCTCAATGAGGTCACTTGCCAACTGACGCTTATCCTGCAGCATTTGCCAAAGCATCTGGTCGATTGTGTTTTCCACCAGCGGGATTTTCACCACGACCATGCGCAATTGCCCATTGCGGTAGGCCCTGTCCTCAGCCTGGTCCTGCAGTCCAGGCGTCCAGGGGAGGCCCAGGAACATCACATAGTTGGCCGCAGTGAGGTTGTTGCCGGTGCCGGCAGCGGAGGTAGTGGCGGCAAAGACGCGGGTTTCTGGATCACTTTGGAATTGATCGATCGCCTTCTGCCGTTTGCCTACAGAGTCACTGCCGACAACCGTGACGCACCCGTACTCAGCTTGCTTGCACCGAGTGCGAAGTGTTCCTACCGTATCCTTGAACTCACAGAACAAGATTACTTTGTCCTCCGCGTCCAGTTCGCACAGCAGATCCATTACGACACGAATCTTTACCTGCTCAAGCAACTGACGCAGTGATCCCAACCTGGCGAGGCTAGGCCTGTCTTCGAGCCGAATTTGATCGTATTGCTTGCGCTCTTCAGCAGTGAGTTCGATGGGTAAAGTTTGGCGCTGTTTGCCCTTGAGACCGGGCAAGACATCCTTGCGTCGACGGAGCATCCAATCGCCGATTGCGCCCCGCAGATTCATGCGGAAATCCTGACTGCCGGCGAACTGTTCGCAGAATTCTTTCAAGGGCAGTTTCCCAACGGGGTGGCCGGATAGCCGTAGCAGCGTGTGCAGCTCAGATTCTCGGTTGAGGACTGGCGTACCCGTCAGCAGGTAACGGTTGGGTATCTTGGCGGCAATGTCGAAGCCGTGACGTGTCCACGCGGCGGTCGGCTCTTTCAGGCGGTGCGCCTCGTCGATGATCATCACTTCAAAGTGTCCTGCATGCAGAACAAAATCGCCAAGGCGTTCGTAGTTGGTGATAATCCATTGCGAAGAGGGATCAAAGACCTGTTGGCCGATAGTGGCCTTGGGATACACCATCTGGATTTCGCGTTGCCAGTTGATGATCAACGTCGACAGGGTGATAACCAAGATGGGTCTATTAGCTGCTCGGATTGCAGCGGCAATGATTGCTTGGCGAGTTTTACCAAGCCCCATGTCATCCGCAAGCAAGGCGCTTGTGCGCTGTAGCAAGTGCCGGATGCCTGCCGGTTGATGGTCCAGTAAAGAATAACCAGCCAATGCCTGGTTAATCTGTTCGGTAGTGGACCCGGTGCGCTCGATTGAGGGCACCGCGGCTAAATACACATCGGTTGAGGTGCTATCGTCAGCCGCTTTTGCTGCGCGCTCTTGTGGCGGTCCACCAAGACTGATGCGGGTGATTTCATCAGCTGGAACAACGGATCCGTCGGTCAGCAGCTCTTGCACGGTGTCGAGGATTTCGAACTGATCCTCCGACAATCCAAGCTCCAGGATCAAGTTGCTTCGCACCACTTCCGCACCAGCGTCAATGCGCCAGGACTTGGAATGCCCGAGAAACACGCCGTGCATGCGCCTTGAAACGGCGACCGCGCCAGGATGGTAGTCACCTGACAGCAGGATCCCGCCCTGAACGAGTGGAGCTATCCGAAAGGTCAGCCCCCACGTGAATGCCTGCCGATCTGGGTCGTTTTGTGCGGCTGTGATTTTATGTGAAAACGTCTCCCAACTTTCATTGAAACGGTCCTCGGACAACTCCATCAAACGGTGGAAGAGCACATCCAGGTCATCCAGCAACTTGCCTTTTGGTAATCGCCAATAGCGATGTTGAGGATGCTCGGCACGCCGAATATAGAAACCATTACGTTCGAGAAACAGCCGGTTCGCACCCTCAACGTATTGCATTAAGACCCCGAAGTCATAGCCGTCAAAAATGACTTTTTCGACCAGGTCCTGCCGGCGGTTCATCAGACGTGGACGACTCATGTCCTGCTCAATCGTTGGTTGATCCATTCCGCACAGGCCTGGGCATGCATTTTTTTCCGGTTTCGATTTGTATAGCGCGACATGGATAGTGTTTGGTCGGGCCATTCCAGGTTAATGGCGAGCTCACCCGATTTGATCTTTGCCCAAAACCATTGATAGGCCCGGTCAACCCTGGAGCCCGACTTAGGTGTGCGATTGCGGAGCCCTCTCAGTTGTATCGTCACCAGGTGTTTGGGAGTCAATTTTGCTAACGTTTCGCCCCAGGCACTTTCATCCATTTGGATTTCTGCAGAGGCCAACGATTTCCCGTTTTCGCGAACCGAAAAAAGACGGCAGATGCCCCGATAAGCACTGTAGTCGTAACCATCAATGCAATGGCCCAGCGCTCGATGTTCCGCATCAAGATCGGCGGGGCACTTCAGTTCGATAATTTGCAGCCCATTTGGACTCACGAGGGGTGTGCTGGTTGAATAAAGCAGCGGCTTCCAGGGCGTTAAAGAGTCTGTTCTTGTTTGTGGATCTACTGCATCTAAAGCCTCACGGATGTCTATCAACGCGAGGTGAAAGCCATTCACCAAGCTGGCGATCTGGTGATAGGAAGCAGTAGCAATGAAGCTTTTGAGTTTCTGCAGTGCTTCACCAGAAGCTGGTCCGTCGCTCTCATCAACGTTGTTAAAGAGCTCGTTCAGGTCTCGAAAGTCGTCGGCGATTTTGGACCAATTGTCGTCCGACCAATCAGTTGGACACCCTGACAGCAGCCTGTTCCAGTCCTGCGTTTGATCCAGCAGTTGATACGGGATTTTATCCAGCAGCGCGAAGAGAGTGATCCAGTGCGCTTTTTTAAGAGGACGGCGATTGCCCAGTGAGGCTCCCAGCAGCAGTCGATGCCAGGGTCCTTGTGGCCCCTCGCGGCTGATACGGGTCAATGCACTGCCGGTATCGAATACCCGCTGTTGACCCAGGTAGCGCACTGCAGCGCGCGGCGCCTGTAGCAGCCAAGCCAGTGTGTCGGAAAGGGGGAGGCCCGCGTCGGCTATGCGACCTACCAGGCACTCTTCAGCGGAAATCAAATAACGGTCCTCACTCCAGTATGGGCGCCACGCCTGAAGTTCATCCCATGGGCAGTTCATGTATACCTGCTGCTGCCCATCCCACGGCCACGGCCATTGATCTGCTAGTACCAGAAGTGGAATCAGTACTGGCTGGGCTTTTAGGGCCTGAAGGCGGCGTTTTCGGTCACCTTGAGCCAGCCAGTTATAGAGCTTGGGTGAGGGACATTGCGCTGAACGAATGGCGAATAAAAGCTCTTGGTCCAGACACTGGCAAAACTGCTTCAGCGTGCTGCCAATCTGCTTCAGGTAAAATCGGGTGCGGGGATTGAAGTACCGATTGTTGCTCGCCGTCCAATCGAAGCCGCGGCGATTAAAGCTTCCTAGATCTTCAATCGAAAGGGCTTTCGCCCTCTCTCCAGCAGACTTGCAGAAGGAGGTCAGTAGGACGTCTGCATACCAGCGTTTTTCAAACCTGAGCAGTAGCTGCTGGGCCACCATTGCGGTGGGTTTTCTCTTATGCACGCGGTCCTTGCTGAAGATTTTGCAGGCCTTAACCTGATGACCATCGAAGTACTGGAGGTGATCGCCGATTCTGGCCAGGAGCCGCCGTGTTTGATCATCTGTAGAGGGCAGGGCTACGCACCAGCAACGAGTATGGACAGTGGAACTCAGATAGGTATCGATGAAGGAGGTCAGCTGGGAGGGCGGTACGTTAAATTGTAAAGCCCAGGTCTGGGCGACTTCAATTTGCCGGTCTGAGAACTTCTCCAGCTTCGGCGCTAAGATGCGCAGCCCCACCACCGATTGTCTCTTCTGTACGCTCACCCATGACCTCCTCTGCAATTTCGCAGAGGACTGTCAGGTATAGGAATGGTGGGCTTCTAGGGTTAATGCGTAACGGCGTTGTCGGTGATTTATATCGGCAATGGCAGAAGTCACACCCCTCTGGGTTTATTGAGATCTGGTTTGCCATTCAAGTTTGGAAAACTCACCTTGCATCCATTCGATTTGAAGCCTGTGCAACCCCAAAAGTCATAGCCACCGCCCCCTTTTTTTTGTCGCCTTGCGAGGGGTTGATTGCACTTGGGACAGTTGAAAGCGCCACCTGCTGTGGCTGGGCGTGGAGCGGACGCCATCGGCACACTCGGCATTCCACGTTGCTGAGACAGTTCCTCTTCCAGGCGTCTATGCAGACGCGCAACGACAGCTCCATAGGTGTCTTGGCCCTGGGCGACTTTGTCCAAATCCCGCTCCAGCTCCCTCGTAAAATCGAGCTCCACGAAACTGTAGAACCCTTCCAGCTTCGCGATTGTTTCCTCCCCCAGCGGCGCCGGTACCAGCTTGCGGCTTTTTTCCTCAATCATTCCTTTGCTGGTGATGTTCTTCAAGATCGAGGCGAACGTGCTGGGACGACCAATACCGCGGCGCTCCATTTCTTTGATTAGACTGGCCTTGGTGTAGCGGGATGGCGGCTGAGTTTTCTTCTTCAGCAGTTCTCCGTTGTGCACAGAGATGATCTGTTTTGGTGTGAGTGCAGGAACTGGGTTGCTCGCTGCTCCATCTTCCTCATCGTCTGTGTCATCGCCCTTGAGCAGTTTCCGCCACCCAGGATGAAAAAGGGTTTCACCAGTTGCATTGAATCGCAAAGCCTTACCATTTGGGCCAACCGCGAGCAGTTTTACAGCACGCACGTCGAATACCGCCGCTTCGATCTGGCTGGCCAGCGCCCGGACCCAAATCAACTTGTACAGGGCGAGTTCCTCGTCGTTCTCACCAGCTTTTGTATCAGCCCAATGCGTCGGGGTAATAGCGGGGTGGCCTTCCTGCGCGCCTTCGGCGGCCTTGAATGTACGTCGCTCGTCGACGGTCTTCAATCCGATAGATCTAGCTACGGTTCTAATATCCTCCATGGCCTCGTCTGGTACGTTGGGATTATCCGTCCTGTGGTAGGTGATCACGCCTTGTTCATACAATCGCTGGGCGACTTGCATGGTCTTGTCCGGGTCCCATTTCAAGGCGTTGCTGGCTGCTTGTTGAAGGGTGGAAGAGATGAAGGGCGCGGGTGGGTGGCGCTCGGCCTTGCGGTCTTCACAGGACTCGACGACGACATTACGTGTGCCGGCGACGAGTCGGGCCAGGTTGGCATCTTGAACGTAAGGAAAGTCTTTGCTCGCGAAATCCGGTACCGGTTGCCAGTCTGCATACCAGGTGGTGCCCTGATTCATATCCACAAAGTTCAGACGCACACCGAAGTGGTTGATTACCTGAAAGTTGCGGATCTCGCGCTCGCGCAAAACCACCAGGTATACGGCAGGCGATTGCACGCGGCCTGCAGAGGTGGGCTTGCCCATCAGTCGGCGTAGCTCCTGAGTCACCAGGTAACCCACCAAACGATCAAGTACACGCCGGCATTCTTGTGACGCGACTCTGTTCAAATCGATTTGGCGAGGATTGGCTAGAGCCTCTGCGACACGCTTCAGGGTGATTTCATTGAAGGTGATGCGTTTGTAGGATTTGACCGCCAGTACCTGCTGGATGTGCCAGCTGATGCTTTCACCTTCGCGATCCGGATCGGTTGCGAGGTAGATTTCATCGGCCTGTTTAGCTGCGGCCTTGATGGTCCGCACGGCCTTGGCGCTCTTATCCAGGATCTCGTACACCGGTGTGTAATTTTTGCGGACGCCTGTGGTGATCATGCTGTCGTCCTGCCCTCTGGCGGGCAAGTCACGTATGTGCCCACCACTGGCGACAACCAACCAGTGTTCGCCTGGGCGCAGTTTCTTCATCATTGGCTGAAGCTTTTTCAGCTTCCCAGGTGCCTCGATGATCAATAGCTTCACGGTGTGCCCCTTCTCAATTATGCAGAGCGGGACTGTCACGTCATGGCAGGTAAGGCTTCAATGGGAAATGGTCAATGCACAACGGGAGGCTTTTAGCGGCTAGAGGTCCAGCGTCAGCTGCTGTTCCTGGGCAAAGCCCTTTAGCCACGACGCGCGCATCGCAGGATGGTGGTAAGGGCAGTCATACACCCGTAGCCCTTTTCGGGCGGCGTCAGCACCGGCTATTTGAACGGCAGTATGGGGGTTATTGAATTGCCGCCTATCTGCTGGTTTCAAAGAAGTTCGAGATTGCGCCATTGGCTATCGGTCCCCGAAGAACAGATCTATCAGACAGTAACATCACGAATAGCGCATTTTTTTGCATCAAAAACGGAAGTTTTAAACTTCTGTGCTTGAGATAGCCGAATGGAAGTGTGACTCAACCTGAAAGTTAACGAATGGCGCGATTTTTTGCCAACCAATTGGCGGTTTGATGTCAATTCGAAGCTGGCTCGTCCGTCCAGTTCGCAACTCTGATCCACGCGATGAAGTCCTGAGTGGATTGTCCGCTTTGAACACGTAGTTGTTCCAGCTTGCCGTATAAGTGTTCAGTCATTTCGTCGTCGTCGTCAAAGTCGACGCGGTATTCAGTATCTAAGCGGTATTCATCGAGCAAGGTGTTGATAAATCGGCGGGCTTGCCAGGTATCAAGGTCTGTCTCTCCACGGCCCCCCATCAGATACTCTCCCGTTCGCCACCCAACTGGAGCCCATGATGCTCGGTTTATGTCCAGGGTGAGCCCGTAGTAGTCCGGAGCATTCACCTCGCTTTCATCAAAGTAAGCCCAGTAAACACGGCCTAAAGCTGGGTGCTCTGCGCCAATGACAACGTACCCTGTTGGGTCCCTCAAAACTTCATCCATCGGCACGTCCTAATTTGTAGTGGTTCTCTAATGAGGTCGGGGGAAACGATGAGCTGTTTCCCCCAACACCGACAGCTACACGAATGGGCCGAAAAATTAAGCCCCTGTTTTCAGAATTGCGGTGGATCGGTATCTGGATATTCATCCGGGCCTGGAGCTGGCTGCGGCCGCGATTCGGGTCTGTTGGACTGTTGCGAATTCTGGTTTTGCGAAGGCGCCAGATTCACCATGGTCACGCGGTGTGGCAGCATGCCGACCCGGCTGGCCTGGATTTTCAAAGCTTCGAATTCGCCATCGTCGTTCTTCCAACGGTCCATAACGGCGCGACCGGAAACCAGCACTCGCATACCTTTCTGGAACAGTTGCGAATAATGCTCGGCGTCCTTGTGCCACCACTCCACATTCGCCCAAAAACCGCCACGATCTTCGTAGCCGCCTTTGCCATCCGGAATCGAATTGTCGAAGTAAACGTTGGCTCGCATGAGTCGACGTGGGTCTTTATTGCCGTTGGGGAATTCTTTGAATTCCGGTGCAGAACCGATATTGCCTTCCCAGCCTTGTACGGGCGTGCCCATGAGTATTCTCCGAGGTTATTGGTGTTGCGTTGGGTTGTTGAGCTGCTGCAGGCGAGCGGTATACACGGCCTCTGCCTGGCCCATTTTTTCTGCGCACTCGGCGGCCTGTTTGGTGATCGAGTGCAGCAAACTCATTTGCATATTCAAGGTGATGCGCTGCAGCTCCATCACGTAAAGATCCTGCAGCATGGATTCCGGTGTTCTGGGTGAGCCCATCATTTCTGCCCAAACCCCTACGCCCATCCGCCGATCTGTCACCTGCTGCCATCTCAAAAACTGGGTGCCGGCTTGGGTGTTCTGCTCAGTCAACCGCACTGGAACTAGGGTGAATGGATATCGGCGGGCCTGGCTCAGCACTTCCTGGGCAAGAGCTTTTAAGTCCGATTCTTGAGCTCGGCAAAGATCGGCAAATTGGGTCAGCTCCCCCTTACCTTTAAAAGGCTTTAAAAGGCCCTTTAGTGAGGCAGCCTGTTGCAGTCGCTGAAAGGCTTCCTGTTGCAGTGGCCGGAAGGCGGTCTGTTGCAGCGACCCATCATTGGAGGGAATCTGGCCCATGCTCTTTAACCCTCAACGGGGTCATCGAGATGATCATCCGTCTCGGTTTGCTGCTGACCGCGGATGATCGGTGGCGCGAAATTCGAACGGCGGGTGCCTTCCAGGATGTCTTGTGGCAGCTCACCGTACCGCTCGTACATTTTGCGGGCTGCTTCAGCCTTGGCATTGTTTGCAGCGAAGTCGTCGCGGGCAGCGCCTGAGTACTTATAGATCTGGGCCAGACCAAACAGTCTCCGCAGTACCGCTGCGCCTTCGTCGATCCAGGTTTCCATATCGTGGCGCCCGACAAGGCCAACGTGCTGGGCCAACAGAATGCGTCTGACAATTTCGTCGTAGTTCGTCAGCAGGTACACAGCCTGAAATCCCAGGGGATTGGAGATGTACAGCGGGAGGCTGACAGGCTGGATCGAGAGGTTTTCGCTAATGCTGATGGCCGGTGGAAGAGAGGCCATGGCTGTGTCCAGGCGATCTTCGATGGTCTTTAACGCTTCCTTGGAATCGTTGATCTTTTCCTCGAGGAGGATCATCCACCAGTCAGAGTAGGGATCATCCTGTTGGGCGCCTCGAGACATTCGATTGACGACAGTGCAGAACCCTGACAGACCAATGATGCCGGCTTTGAGGTCATTTTTAGGGCGCCCCATCCATATACGAGCGGCGTGGTGAGTGTGAAGGGTGAGCTTCACATCGCTGCGCAGTGAACCGATGTTGAGCCGGAAGTTATCAGCCATGGTGCAGTGTTTCCTTGGGAAGAGGATTGACGTACCCATGCTGCAATTTGGCTATAGGAGACGCAGCATTAAATACGTAGCCCGATGGAAGGGGATTTGTTGAGGCTTCTATATAGGAAGAGCTGAAACTCGCCGGTGCGGACCGAATCCCTTGCGTGGCGGCCACCTCCGGTGCCGGATGCTGTCAGGGTGTTGTGGGCCACAACACTTGCCATGTCGCCGGCACGGATGCCGGATCCTGCCAAGGTGGTGCGGGCCGCACCACTTATATGGCTGCCACCTCCGGTGCCGGATGCTGTCAGGGTGTTGTGGGCCACAACACTTGCCATGTCGCCGGCACGGATGCCGGATCCTGCCAAGGTGGTGCGGGCCGCACCACTTATATGGCTGCCACCTCCGGTGCCGGATGCTGTCAGGGTGTTGTGGGCCACAACACTTGCCGTGTCGCCGGCACGGATGCCGGATCCTGCCAAGGTGGTGCGGGCCGCACCACTTATATGGCGGCCACCTCCGGTGCCGGATGCTGTCAGGGTGTTGTGGGCCACAACACTTGCCATGTCGCCGGCACGGATGCCGGATCCTGCCAAGGTGGTGCGGGCCGCACCACTTATATGGCGGCCACCTCCGGTGCCGGATGCTGTCAGGGTGTTGTGGGCCACAACACTTGCCGTGTCGCTGGCACGAATGCCGGATCCTGGGCAAGTGATTTGGGCCGAGTCACTTGCGTGGCGGCCGCGGCGTATTTCGGTTCCTGTCAGGGTGTTGCGGGCCGCAACACTTGCTGTGTAGCTGGCACAGATTCCGGTCACGACCGCTTCGCTCTGGGCCGCGTTACCACGATATTCTGGTTGTCCACCTGACATCATGGATGTGTACCCCGATTAGGCTTCAGCAGATGCAGCATTCCGCTGAGTGTGTGTTTTGCGGTTTGTATCGACTCAGGGCTACGCGTCTGCGTTAGCGTCTTCGTCGGCTGCTCTGCGCCCTCTGGCGGGGCTGAAGCGTCTTGACGCTCGGGGCTCGCTTTTGCCTTGTCGTCAGGGTTCCATTGGCTGTTGAAATCGCCGCGAACGGCCATGCCGACGAGCGTCATTAAGTATCCAAGCGGGTTTCGGACCCCTCCCGAGTCACAGCGGTGGACCCATTGTTTGATGAGCGCGGTTTTCAACTCTGCTGGAACCTTTTGCAGCGCCAGGACCGCGTTCTGTTTTTGCTCGACCGGTAGTCGATGCAGTGCACCGAGCAAATCGGCAGCGATGTCGTTTGGTGTGGGCGGTACATGTACAGAGCTTTTACAAACATCTTTGTGTGTATCTGTATACGTACTATATGAGTTCGGATGCCGAACTAAGTCCGAACTCAGTGATTTACGGCTGAGTTCGGCATCCGAACTCTGCTCCAAAGCGATTCGCTCTTCGCCTTTTTCACTGAGTTCGGTATCCGAACTCAGTGGAGATAGAGCTATATTTTGCTGAGTTCGGATTCCGAACTCAGTCGCTTTAAGAACGACTGGAGCCTGCGCTTTGGTCCAGGCCTGGCTATTCATGCGGGATTCGATGATGTCCAGCCTGCTAGGTAAGCGTTGGCCAACATCAGGATCAGCTGCAAATTCCTTCCAGGCAATTTCTGCCACTTCGCGAATCACCTTGGTCTGGTGCTGCATTGACTGCGCGAGTAGCTGCAAGTAGTCCTTGTCGAACTCTATAGCTTCGGCCGGTGTGACCGGTTCGTCGTGAAGCAGGTAGACGTTGCCTTGCACTTGTCCACTCAGATCATTGCGCACCCGTCGCCCCAGGCTAAGCCAACGGGTGAGACGTAAGGTCACTAATGCTTTTGATACAGTTTCACGCGAGGCAGGCCTACCGGGTTGCATACCCAAATATGGCCGCAGTTGGTCATAGGTAGGGAACGCCGTAAGGCCGTCGTCATTGATCAGTAGGCGAAATACCTGCCAGGTGTTTCTTTCAAGCGGGGTTAAGCGATCATCCAAAAGCAATCGGCGAGGAACCGTTTCGTGTGGGTTCCCGCTGAAAATAATTCCGGAGTAGGGGGAAGACCCTTCAATCCCCGGAGGCGCCGACTCTTTTTTCTGAAGCAAATGAGCTTCAAGGTGACCCGAGGCCGAGTCTAAAAGCGTCGACAAGGGAAGCCGAGACAACCTCATAATACAGAGTCACCTTCCACCGATGTCGCTGCAGGCTGTGCAAGTCGTTGAGAAGACACAAGCTGTAGCCTTCTCGGAAGGCCAGGGTTTGCAGGAGGGTAAAGCCCTTCCTTTATCCAGGACTGAATGCGATGCCAGATGATGGCCAGGCTGAGGTTTTCGTGGGTCTCATCTGGGCTAGTATCCTGTGGAGCATTGAGTTCCTCGGCGACCAACATGGCGATGTCCAGCAACGCGAGACTGTCGCCAAGCTCTACCTGATGCTCTTGCATTAGGTGCGTCCATCGGTACCAAAGCTGAGCGTCCATCTCCTCACTGAATTCGCGCCAACGGCCACGACGTGCCGTCACGCCGATCATTAGGCGTTGAAGGGCCACATCCTGCGGAGACAGCCCGAAGAACTGTTGCAGCATTTGAGTGGTCGCGCCAAGTCGCAGCGCACGTTCAATCATGCGCACTTCTTCATCAGAACGCTGCGCGCCTGACAGTAGTTTTTTTACCATGTCCCCATCAATGGTGACGTTGCACCAAGACACGGGAGTGTTAAGCAGCAAGCTCAGTACTGAAGGTTGTTGGAGCTGAGCCAATATCTCTGGCTCCAGGCCCATTTCGATGCAGCGCCGAAGTTGGCCATTACGCATGTGATGAAGCACCTGTGACAGGATTGCTTCATTTATTGGTGTCTTGGACATGACGACTCCCCCTTGTAGAGTCCGTGTGTTAACTGGCTGAATTCGGACCGTTGTTGGCGACTGACTGGATTTCCAGGTCAATCAAACGTCTTGCGAGACGAATAATGCGGAACAGCTTCACTAGAGCGCCGTCGCTGAGACGGCATTCACTTTCAGGGGGCTGATCTTTTGTGTGAGGCTGGCCCAGTAAGATCTGGCCCAGTCCGGCTGCGAACTCAAAGTCAGCCAACGCGTCGATTTGAAGCTTGGGTTGCTGCTGAATCATTTTCAGTACGATGGCCATCGAGCCGCTCAAAGACTGGAGCAGCGTCAAGGTATGTTGGGCTGTGGCAGTAATTTCGACTTCCGCTTCGGGGTGTCGGTAGCTGAACCCGACGCCACCATCGATATCGATAAATTGACCTGGGGCTTTGACCGAGCTGGCTATTTCGCGAGCCAATTGAGCGATGTGCTGACGCAGGGTCGCGGTATTGTCTATTTCGCGTTCGATGTACCAAAGGTCAGAAATGGGATTGAGTCCGCCAGCTTGAACAGGGATGGCCACCAAGGCATTGGAGGCGAAGTCGGGCAAGACCTCACCGTCAAGCGCAGCGAGCTCCCGTTTCATCTTGTCGACTCTGGGAGAAGTCTTCACAGGGCTCGCAACGTGCCCATCGATACGTGCTTGGCGCTCTTGTGGGCTCATTTGCTCCTGCGGAGTTGGGGCCAGTTGCTGTTGCACCCCTTGAGGTGAAGGACTCTCTTTGGAGGGCGTCGTCTTATGTGTGCTGCCCCCCGAAGTAGTAGGGGGTAGTTGTAGAGGGTTCTGATTAGCCTCAATGCCATTGTTCGAAACGTTAAGTTGAGTCCCCCCCTCAAATTGCGATGCAGGGTACTGTGGCAGCTCAAGAACCGGCGTAGACCGGCGCAATTGGTCCTGGTTCTGAGTGATTTCCAACAGTATTTGCTCGTAGCCGAGGTTCAGCGGCTTTTTAAGGTGATCTATCAGTTCGTCCTGAAATCGCTGGAATAGAAATTCTTCAGCGTCGCCCTCAAACTGGGACAGTACATCTTGGAAAAGCGTATCGAAATCAAGGTGCTGCTCCTGCTCTTGATAATTGCGATCCCAGCACTGAAGAGCTGTTTTGCGCAAAGACAGAAGCTTTATGATTCTGTCTACTCCCAGTCCAGAGTACAGCGCGCCTGGAATTGCTGGCAGTAAGTACCGAATGGTGTCGTGCATACGACTCAAGTGAGACGCGGAGACCGGGTAGCCATCCGCTGACAGCCGCCGTGAAAGCTCACGTAATGAGATAGACTCCCCTGCCTCTGTTTCATACAGCGCGCTCGCTTTGTCGACCCCAATAGCCCGCTCAATGAACAGGAGCTGGCCTTGGAGGTCGTTTTCAGCCAAGTGGCCGGTGAGCGAGATGATTTCGCCCCGAACGGCGTCCCAGGGTCGAAATAGGCAGTGAAACTTGAAGTACTTCTCGTCGCCGGTCTCACGATACAACTCGTTTAAAATTGCCAGGCGAGTGTTGCCGCCGTTGCGGATCCGGTACTTATCTTCCCCAGGTTTACGAGTGACGGGAGGTGGCGTATCGAGTCCCCGATTTCGTATCGACTCTTTAATTTCATCGTACTTCGGGTTACGAGTCGTCCTTGGGTTTTCGTCATACGGCAGCGTTTCGTCGAGAGTCAACAGCATGGGGGTATCGACGATGGGGTCGCTCATTCGCGCTGCCACCGGCGACTTCGATTCAAACGCCGGCAGCAACAGCTTATCTTTCATGGTTTGGGCCAAAGACGCTTTCATACTCTGGCTCCTGGCTGCTCATAAGCCGGGCTTGCCGCCAAAAGCTGGTCAATGATTTTCAAAGCACGATCCAGAGCAGCTTCAAGTTCGGCAGTTGTCTCCAGCCGATAAACAATTTCTGAGTTCATCGACCTGGCGTTTTCACGTGCTTCCAACGCGATGCGTTCGCGCATCCCGTCGGGCAGGCGAATAACGAATTTTTCTTCATGCAGACGCTGTGGTTTGTTACTCATGGTGGGCTCCGATGCCTAGGGTAGAAAGTGTGTTCAGCGACGTTTCAACTGATCAGTGAGTTGGGTAGGTAACCCCTTGATGACTAATGAATTGGACGCCTCGTCGTACTCGATCTTGTCCCCTAGCAGATGCGCTTCAAAACTGATGGACAAGCCTTCGGCACGGCCGGTGAACCGACGGAATTGGTTGAGAGTGCGTTTATCCAGGGGGATTTCCGGCGACAGGCCGTAGTCCTTATTGCGGATATGGTCGTAGAACGCCTTGGGGCGATCTTCATCGATCAAGCCTGACAGTTCCTCCAGGCCCATGGGTTCACCGAGCTTGGCCTGGCTGGTGGCGTAGTCCACCAGGGCCTTGGTTTTCTCGCGGGCCGATTCGTCTGGCAGGTCTTCGTTTTCAACGAAGTCGCTGAACGCCTTGAGGAGGGCGCGGGTTTCGCCCGGGCCGTCGACGCCTTCCATGCAGCCAATGAAGTCGCTGAAATACCCCGAGATCTTCTTACCGTTTTTGCCTTTGATGTACGAGATGTACTGCTTGGATTGCTTGTTGTTCTGCCACTCGGACAAGTTGATACGCGCTGCCAGGTGCAACTGGCCAACGTCCAGGTGGCGTGAAGGAGTGACGTCCAGATCGTCAGTAACCACCACGCCTTCACTGTGGTGGAGCAGGGCGACAGTTAGGTAGTCGGTCATGCCTTGCTGGTAATGGGCAAACAGTACGTGGCCACCGGTGGAGAGGTTGGACTCTTCCATCAGCTTTTGCAGATGCTCGACCGCCGTGTGGCTGAAGGCGGTGAAGTCCTGGTCACCTTCAAAGTACTGCTTTAACCAGCCGCTAAACGGGTGCGCGCCGGACTCGGCATGGAAGAAACCCCAGGCCTTGCCTTGTTTGGCGTTATAGCTCTCGTTGAGGTCGGCAAGCATGTTCTCGATGGCGACCGATTCGGATAGCTCCGAATCGCGTGCCTGGAGAACAGCAGGTGTGCCATCGGGTTTTTTGTCGATCAGGTGGACGATGCAATGACGGATAGGCATTAGATTGCCTCCTGCGAGTGTAGGGTTTGAGCTCGATCAGCACGACGAATACGGGCTTTGGCGTTGAGGCCTGAGCGGTAATCGCTTGCGGTTGATGAGGTGTAAATCGATCCAAGGCCAGATTTCGTGAACTTGATATGGCCACCTTGAGTGCGAGACACCGTCCAGCCATTCGCTTCAGCAAACTTCACGAGTACACGAAGGCTCTCGCTTTTTCCGCGTAGGAGATTGGTGGTCATAGCTCTGCATCCCTGTCTGCCAGAACGTTACCGGTCTGGATCGCGATGATTTCAGCCTGATCGCCAGGAAACTTGGTACCGAGCTCATGCAAAAAGTGACGCGTAGCCTCACGTGCTCCAGGCACGCGGAACACCACGCTGCAGTGCTGAACTTCCGCGGGGTGTTGCAGGTGAGACATGACGGCCACTTTCAGCGAGCAGCACTGGAGGTAGCGGGGCACCCAAACCGACCAGAAGTAGCTGGATAGCAAGGCGCCCGCACAGAGCAGTTCAACGGTAATTGTTGCGCTGGGCGTGTTGGTCAGCTCGACGTAGCCGAGCTTCTCAAACTCCAACAGATCCTCACGCATGCTCATTGGGACCACGGTGCTGTGGTCACGAGCAAGGCGGCCGATCGCTTGAGCTAATGCGTCGAGCTCCACCGGGTTGATCCCAGATTTATGGGCATGAGCCACAGCAGAGGCTTCGAACACGGCACCGGCATGGATACTAGGAAATAGCTCGGCGCTACTGTGCATCCGACACCTCCTGAAGCTCCTCGATGTCATAGCTATTGCAAGTAGGGCAAATAAGCTCGTCCACTTCACCGCCGGGTAAGGCTGGAGCGCCACTCACTTGATGTTTCGGGTGGTGGCTATCGCATTGAAGGCACCAGTGAGTGATGCGTACGAGAGTATTCATCGCTGAGGTGTGCTTTTTCATAGTTGAGCCCCTTGCCAGCCGGCGTTGGGACTGAGGTTGGCAAACCGGGTCTGATTGGCGATGAAGGCTGTTCGTACGGTCCCAGTTGGGCCGTTACGCGCCTTGCCGAGAATGATTTCTGCAATGCCTTTGTGTTCGCTCTGAGGGTGGTACACCTCGTCCCGGTAGACGAACATAATCAGGTCCGCGTCCTGTTCAATCGCACCGCTATCACGCAGGTCTGCGTTGATCGGACGCTTATTTGGCCGTCGCTCCAGTTCTCGGTTGAGCTGGGAAAGCGCAACCACCGGGCAATTCATCTCTTTCGCTAGGGCCTTGAGGGACTGGGATATAGCGCTGATCTCGTTGGCCCTGTTTTCCTGACCTGGGCAGCGCATGAGCTGCAGGTAATCGATCAGGATCAAGCTCGGGTGTCCGAAGCGACGAGCTGCTCGACGAGATTTAGCTCTGATTACTGCAGGCGTGAGCGCTGATGAGTCGTCGATGACCAGCCGCTCTCCATAGCCATTAATACGAGAAACCGCTGCAGTCAGCTTCGGCCAATCATCATCATCGAGCTTGCCCTTCAATAGCCTGCCCAGATCGATATGGCCTAGGATGCCCATCAATCGATACATCAGTGCTTTGGCCGGCATTTCCATGCTGAAAACCTGAACTGTACGATCAAGCTTTGCCTGCAGAGCCGTATCTATGAAGTTCAAGGCCAGAGAGGTCTTCCCCATAGACGGGCGCGCGCCGAGGATGATCAGGTCGGCTTCTTGAAAACCCGACGTCAGCTCGTCCAGGTCCTCCAGGCCTGAAGGCAGGCCGGTCACGGTGATATTGCCGTTGAAATGTTCGTCTATTTGTTCGACGACGTTCGTCAGGCATTGGTTGATATTGACGAATTCCGTTGCGCTCTTGCCTTCACCCAGAGCGAACAGTTGCTGTTCAATTGATTCTTGAACATCCTCCGCACTTGCCAACGGGTCTGTCGCCTCGCGAGAGCATTGGTATCCAAGGGACATGAGCTGTCTGAGCCGAGAGCGATTACGCACGATGGATGCGTAATGCTCGATGTTGGCTACAGACGGCGTGTTTTTGGCCAGCTCGCCCAGATAGCTCAGCCCTCCGGCTTCGTCTGGCTCCTCCAACGCGTTGTGGACGGTGACGATGTCGAACGGAATGGACTTGTCAGCAAGGCTTGCCATTGTCCGGAACAGCAACCGATGGTCGTGTCGGAAAAAATCAGAGGCATCCAGTTTGTCTGCGACGAGATCCCAGGTGTTGTTGTCGAGCAGTAGCCCACCTAACACACCTTGTTCAGCCTCTACGGAGTAGGGAGGTGAGAGGTCAAGGTGATTCATTTCCCAGACTCCTGGCCTATCTGAAGAAAACCACTCCCGTTGCGTGCCCCCAGGGCTTTGACCATGTCGACTTCAACCTTCGCTGAATTGATCATGACCTGAGCAACCTCGGCAACCGCTTTGGCCCGTTCGATTTCCATTGGTCTTTCTGGGTCCAGGAGGCTCTCGATCGCGACGAACAGGTGATTACGTAGATCTTCAATCTTGTTCTTCATGTTCAACCTCCCGGATGGTGCGTTTGAGTTTGCCGATAGCGCGTATTGCGGATTTCAGCTCTTCCGGATACCGATGAATGGTGTTCCGACGCATACGTTCTGCTCTCGTCAGCAACTCCAGGTTATTCAGGGCTATATGGGCCTTGTTGCCGTCCTTGAAGCACACGCACATGTTTATAGGGACTGGTCCGTGATGCTCCTCCCAAAGCAGTACATGCACGGCTTTCCAGTCAACGGGTGGGTAACCGGTATCGGTGATTTTCTTCTGCTGATAACCGTCAGGAGTTGTGCGCAGGCTGCCAATAGGCAGCCAGTTCCCCGGTTTATTGCCGGCCTTAAACTGCGTCTGAGTCATACGGCCAGAGGAGGGGAGCCCCTTAAGGCCCTTATTCCATGGGACGGATCCCTTGGGAAAGCGGAATTCTGCGCCCAACTTGCCGTCAAGCCGGCCACAGAGACTACTGCGAAGAAACTCGGCGCTTTTGCTCAAGCCCAGCCGTTTGGCTTTGGCATAGACCTGATAGACGCTGAGCCCCAATTCGGCGGCTAGGACCTGAGTCGGTTCATTGGGATAGCGGGCAATGAGCGAGCGCTCTTCTGCCTCACTCCAAACATGGTGTTTGTGAACCGGGGCAAGCCCAAGTTGGGATCTGGCTTGTTCCAGCGCCGCCATGGCCAAAGGTGAAAGCGAATGAGTTCTCATTGGCTCCCTCCATGCCCAAGGGCTCCTTGTGACTGCTGTCCGACACCACGATGCAGCCTGGCATGCTTGCCCTGGTCCCATCCCGCTTGCAAAGAGCGGGTGTCATGACCTTTGGCTTCGATGGGCTTGATAATGGCTAGCGTTAGTTTTGGATGATGCCATTCCAGGTAGGCTTGGATCTCCAGCGCAGTGTTTTCGTCTATCCCACCTGCAAACTGGTTCACCTTAGAGGCGACGGCATTGAGCCAGCCCTCGGCAAACAGTTGGCCGCGGTGACGTTTGGTTTTCAGTTGGCAGCGCTTCTGCTGGGCAACATGAGCTCGTCGGGCTGCGACAAGCTGGTGATGCAGCGTTGAATAGGTGTGAGCTGCCAGATCGGGTGAAATACCTTTCCCCAAGAACTTGAAGGACCAGCCAAGTAGCGGATTGAAATACGCCAAGTGGCTGCAATCGAAGGCTTGGGAACAGATTGAGGCCAGGTTGTGCAGCCAATCCTGCGGTGCCCGACGGGTTTTGGTACCCACAATGGATTCTTCGATTGTATGGGCAGCGACTTCGGTGTGTTCCAAGTTGTACTGATTCATCAAATGGCGAGCTTGACGAAGTGCAATTTCCACTTCGTTTGGGGCAGCGCCTTGTGACTTGGCCAGCGCCATGAGTTTGGCGACCTTGCTGAGGACTTTTTGCTTGTCCATCATTCACCCCCTTCCTGTTGGAGGCGGGGGGAGAGCGCCTCTGACCACAGGCGAAGTGTTTCTTCCTCATCAGCAGAGAGGTGAGTCCGGGCAAGGCAGTCCGCAACCTTCTGTTTCAGGGCATCAAGGCGGTCTTGAACACTTGACCCATCGTCGTAAGCAATCTCTTGCTCAACAGCTTGCACAACGTCATTACGAAGAGAGAGAACCGTGCTTATCCAAAAAGCACTTGGGCTGGTCCAGCCAATGAGCTTTCGAGTTCTGGCAGGCGACAGGTAATCACGGAGCCTGAGATTGAACTCCCTAGGGGAATAACCATTCCTGAAAACGTCTGCTCGATTAAGCGTCAGCGCTGTTTTAAGAATATCTAGAAGAGGGTCCAAAGCCGTTGGCTCAGGAGCAAAGGGTTCTAAATATGTTTCAGCTACCAGGCGTTTGGCTTCGGCATATCGACTTTGCTGACGGCGTTTGGCTTGGTTTTCGTCGCGGCCGCGCTTTTCCTTCGCGTGCTTAATGTTCGAGTTCACTGACTCGATAAGCTTCGCGGCGTCCTGCAAAAGCTGAAGCTGGTCAACGCTCAACTGAGCGCCAATCCGACCGGGTAATTGGTAACCGCTTGTCAGGGCTCGGATTTCTCGTGCGGTTCCACTGAGCTTGGCTTGCAAGCTGCGCAATTGCTGAGCGCTGTAGTACTTGCCAACCTCTAGGATGAGGTTTGCAGTAATACTGCGGGCGTCGGTAATGGAGGGCTTCGCCATTTCAACGACCCTCCCTCACCAAGTTAGCTACCTTTTCCTCGGTCATGGCCTCGAAGCGGTCACGCCATTCTGGAAAAAGCTCAATGGCCAATTGGCGGATCACGACAAGGGCTGCAGGGGATATGCGGTTGGAAGGCTGTCTGTATTCCAAGCGGTGTACTGGGACGCCCAGGGATGAACTGTTACGAAACACCACTGCGGAGGGGACGACGCATTCCAGAACGTTGATTTCGTCATTGTCCTGGAAAATTTCCCGTACCGACTGCTCGATCATTTGCGCGTCGGTGGTTTGGTCGAGATTGTTGACGACGATCCGCACAGGAGGGATTTTCATGCCCAGGCGCCCATAGGCGCGCAGGCCGTCCAGCATCTGCATGGATCCCCGGCTGAACTCCCGTGCAGCGAGCATATTGGGCGGAAGTGGGGATATGACCAAATCAGAGGCTAGGACCACCATTTCGAGCATTGCCGACCTGGCGCCTTGGGTGTCAATCAGTACCAGGTCGAAATGATCTTTGAAGCCCGGCATCAGGTTGGCGAGTCGCAACCGTCCGTCAGGTGCTTGCAGGATCAGGCTGTTCAGTTGGTTGTTGATGTCGTTGGAAATGACAAGCGACAGGTTTGGTATCGTGGTGCTGGATATGATCTTGGCTGATTCGGTGATATTGAATGCCAGCAGGTCGTAGATGCCTCCTTGAGCTTCATCGACCAATTGGTAATACGAGGAGAGCGAAGGCTGTGCAGGATCTAGGTCGATCATGAGCACGCGCAGGCCTGCATCCGCACAAAAAGCGCCGAGGTTGGCCTCGATGGTAGTTTTGCCTACGCCGCCTTTGGTCGAAACGACCGCAGAGATTTTCATGGTTTGGAGCCTCTAATGTGGGTTCATTAGAGGCTGCGAGGCCACGGAAACAGCTATGTGTAGCGAACACGATCCTGGGCTATGAAGCACTAAAACCAATTGTCTTTTAACCAATTGGTCGTAGGTTCGAATCCCACACGACCCACCATTTTTGGCGGTTTAGAAAATCCGGAAGGCCCACGCAAGTGAGGATTTCCGGGTTTTTTTTTGCCTGTGAATTGAGGGCGAAGCTGCAAGCTTGCAGAAAAACCGCCCCACCTGTCTGATATGCAGCCGTCAGCGCTCACATCATTTTTTTGTAGCCCACCGGTTTCCATTCCTGCGCGCTCGGTGACCATTCTAGCTGTCGCCGCATGTAGCCCCTTACTCCTCTCTCTGATCCCACGCATGGGCTTTGAACTGACCGGGGGCACCTACGGTGACGATGAAGATGAACTTGAGGCGGTACTCAAGTTCGCAAGTTGATCCCTGAACATGAGGCCGGTTTTTTTTGCCTGGAACTTGGCCTGTCCACACCGACGCGGTGCCAGCTGCGATCAGATGCTGATTGTCGATCAAGAGCAGCCTTCAATCCAAAATTTTCCTATCCTGGGCCGGTACTGACCAGAGAGTCGGGTCGGGCCAGCGTGATAATCGTGAAGCCGTGGGTGTGCGCTTGGCTGGCAGACGGTGGGCGCCAGCTATACCCGGCAGGCGCGTAGTGGGTTTGATGCTGATGGGGTGATGGTCAAGGCGCGTCATGCGTTTTAGGGTTAACCCCGAACAGGGACTCTTTGCGAGCCCCTGTTATCCCCAAAGCAATAATTTTTTTTCCTTGAAATCTACTCGCCGATATTTTGGTTTTTTTAATTTTTACTCGACGTTTTTTCACGCTACCCACCCCAATACGCAATTCCCCTTACCCTTTCTTTGTTTAGTATTGGATCCAGTGGCCACTGAGGCCCAATGGGTCACGCTGTTCAAAAAAAGGAGAGGCGACATGATGCCCAAGGATCCGTCCAACAGTGGCCGACCTGACCTGCTCGCGGCCTGCTGAAATGAACGCACATACCCCATTAGCCGCACTCGCCGCTAACTATGAACATGGCCACATCGTGGCGCCCCATCGACATGACGAGGGCCAGCTCGTCTATGCCATCAACGGCGTGATGCTGGTGTCGGTGGAGGCGACGGCCTGGGTGGTGCCTTCCGGGCATGCATTGTGGGTGCCTTCGGGGAGGGAGCATCAGATCCGCATGACCGGTGAAGTGCGTATGCGTACCTTGTTGATCTCGCCGGGGGCGCATCGTGGCTTGACGACGGAGTGCGAGGTCATCAGGGTTTCGCCGCTGTTGCGTGAGCTGATCGTCTCTGCGGGGGATAAGCTCGACAGTGAGCCGGCGTTGTTGCGCCACGCGCAGATTGTCGAGTTGATTTTCTCGGAGCTCGACCGGGCACAACGTGTGCTGGCGCATGTGCCGATCCCGGATGAGCCGAGGCTCAAGTCGTTGTGTGCGGGCTTTATCGACAACCCTTCCCAGGAGTCGACACTGGAGAGTTGGGCGCTGCAGCTCAATATGAGTTCGCGTACCTTGGCGCGGCTGTTCCAGAAAGAGTTGGGCATGAGTTATGGCGAATGGCGCAAGCGCACGCGGCTGTTGCTCAGCATGCAGCGCCTGGCCTGTGGCGTGTCGATCCTGGAAGTGGCGCTGGAGCATGGTTATCAGAGCCCGAGTGCGTTTACTGCGATGTTCAAGCGCACCATGGGTTACACCCCGAGTAACTGTCGATTGGTGTGATTTAACTTGGCGACAGGCTTACCTGTCAGCCTCGGTCCAAAGTGGGAGGGGGCTTGCCCCCGATGGCGGTAGGTCAGTTACAGATTTGCTAACTGATACTCCCTCATCGGGGGCAAGCCCCCTCCCACATTTGGATTGAGTACTGCCAAGCCACTGCGCACTTTGTCCCAATCAAAACGATGGTTGTCCGGAACTCGGGAGATTCGCACCCCGTTGCGCTCTTACGCTGGGTCTCTACTTGGCCTTCTGGATTTCTTCGATGGGTTCGCCTTCTTTTCCCCCATGGCATGGCCGTCTTGCGCTGCTGGGCATTGCGCTGGCGTTGTCGGCGGGTTGTTCGTCCTGGGTTGCTCACCCGCTTGCACAGTCACATCCAGAGCGCATCAATGCCCTGAGCCACTTGCCGCAAGGTGTTTCGGCCCAGGCATTACCCGAGCGCTGGTGGCAGTTGTACAACGATCCACAGCTCGATGGGCTGGTGCAGCAGGCATTGCTGCACAACCGTGACCTGGCGGCGGCCCAGTCCCATGTGCAGGCGATGCTGGCCGGGATCATGCAGGCCGATGCCGAGCGTTGGCCGGCCACCCAGGCGTCACTGGGCGCCGAGTACGGCAAGACGGCCGATGACCAGACCCTGGCCAAGGCCACCGATAGCCATGCGCCGTCACAGTGGGCGTTCAACCCGGGCTTTGAACTGGCTTATCAAGTGGACGTCTGGGGCCAGGTCCAGCGCAGTATCGAACGCGCCCAGGTGCAAGCCGCGGCGGCGCAGGACGCCGAAGACCTGTTGCGCATTACAGTCGTGGCGCAAACCACCCACGCCTATGTGAATGCTTGCGCCCTCGGTGCACGTGCCAAGGTCCAGCGTCATTCGTTGGACGTGGTCGGGCGCAGCCTGGCGTTGATCGATCGCCAGCGCCAGGCCGGTGTGGTGACGGACCTTGAATACACGCGCATGCAAGCCCTGCAGAGCGAAACCCAGGCCTTGCTGCCGATGCTCGAGGCGCGTCGGCAAGCGGCGCTGTACGAGCTGGCGATGCTGACCGGCGTGGCTGATCTGGAACAAAGCGCTGGCGCTGCGAGCTGTGAAGTGGTGCCACAACTCAATGCCGAACTTCCGGTGGGTGATGGCTGGCAATTATTGGCACGCCGCCCCGATATCCGTCAGGCCGAGCGAGCGTTGCAGGCGGCCACGCTGCAAGTGGATATCGTGCAGGCCGACCTGTATCCGAAGGTGACCTTCGGCGCCTCGGTGTCTTCATCGGCCAACAGGCCCCATGAGCTGGGCAACAGCAGCGCGGTGATGTTCGGCATTGGCCCGCTGATCACCTGGCAGTTCCCCAATTGGCGCGCCAACCGCGCGCGGGTCAAGCAGGCGCGGGCGCTTGAGCAGGTAGAGGTGGCGCAATTCGAGGCCAGCGTGCTCAACGCCCTCAAGGAGGTGCGCCAGGCCCTGGCGTTATACGACGGCGAACGCCAGCGCCACGCGGCCTTGAGCCAGGCGCTGGACAGCAGCCGCCACGCCTACAGGTTGGCCCAATTCAACTACGACGCGGGGTCTATCGATTTCCTGGACGTGCTGGACAGCGAGCGTGAACTAATCCGCTTGCAGGCCACTCGCGCCGACGCCGACGGCCAGTTGCTTCAACGCCAGATCAGCCTGTTTCGGGCGCTTGGCGGTGGTTGGCAGCCTTCAGCTCCCACCCACGCTTACACCACTTTTTCCGGTACCCAGCCATGAATATCGCCGTTGATGAAACAACTGCTGTCCAGGATGAATCGGCGCATACGCGCAAGCAACGTCGCAAACGGCACCTGATCCTGCTGGGCGGCGCGGCGCTGTTGATCGCAGCGGTGGCGTTCGGCGTGTACTGGATGACGGTCGGCCGGTATCTGGAACAGACCGATGATGCCTATGTGCGTGCCGACTGGATTCCCATCAGCCCCAAGGTCTCCGGGTATGTGGCCCAGGTGTTGGTGGAGGACGACCAGCCCGTCAAGGCCGGGGATGTGCTGGTGCGCATCGAGGACCGTGACTACCAGGCACGCTTGGCACAGGCCCGTGCACAACTGGCCGAAACCCAGGCCTCGGTGGCGGCGCAAGAGGCCAACCTGCGCGTCACCGACAGCCTGATCGCCCAGCAACAGGCCGGCGTTGCCCAGGCTCAGGCCCACGCCCGCAGCGTGGCCGCCGAGTTGCACCGCGCACGCCTCGACCAGCGCCGCTACGAAGGGTTGGTGCGCGAACACGCCGCCAGTGCCCAGCGTCTG
Organism: Pseudomonas synxantha; assembly: GCF_900105675.1. Lineage (NCBI taxonomy): Bacteria > Pseudomonadati > Pseudomonadota > Gammaproteobacteria > Pseudomonadales > Pseudomonadaceae > Pseudomonas > Pseudomonas synxantha. Next base: position 359,668 of record NZ_LT629786.1, read on the forward strand.
GAAACGGCGGCCGCCAGCTACACCCAGGCCAATGCCGCGGTGGAAATTGCCAAGGCCATGCAACGTCAACAGGAAGCCCGGTTGACCGTTGCCATCAGTCGTCGCCAATTGGCCCAAGCTTCGCTCCAACAACAGATTGCCCGGCGCAGCGAGGCCCAGGCGCAGTTGAACCTGGCGACCCATGCCCAGGAAGACACCTTGATCCGCTCGCCCATCGACGGGGTGGTGGGGCAGCGTAAAGTGCGCACCCGACAGTACGTCGCGCCAGGCCTGCCGCTGCTGGCGGTGGTGCCCTTGCAGCAGGCCTACGTGGTGGCCAACTACAAGGAAACCCAGTTGCGCGACATGCGCGCCGGCCAACCCGTGAACATCAGCATCGACAGTTATTCAGGACGCAAGCTCAAGGGCCACGTGGTGAGTTTCTCGCCAGGTTCGGGGGCGGTGTTCGCATTGTTGCCGTCGGACAACGCCACCGGCAACTTCACCAAGATCGTGCAGCGCTTCCCAGTGAAGATTGTCATCGATGAGCATGATCAGGGCGGGCCTATCCTGCCTGGTATGTCGGTGGTCACCACGGTCGATACCCGGCCAGCCAACCAGGGCGCGGCAAATGACTGAAGCCGCTGAAAAGAGCGTCTCCTTTCGCGCCTGGGTCGCAGTGATCGGTGGGCTGTTCGGCTGTTTCATGGCCGGCATGAACGTGCACGTGACCAGCGCCGCATTGCCGGAAATCGAAGGCTCCCTGGGGGCGACGTTCGAGGAGGGCTCGTGGATCTCCACCGCCTATTTGGTCGCGGAGATCGTGATGATCCCGCTGACCGCCTGGCTGGTGCAGGTGTTCTCCCTGCGCCGGGTGATGCTGGTGGGTTCGTTTGTATTCCTGGTGGCGTCCATTGCCTGCTCCTGGGCGCCCAACCTGGAAGTGATGATCATCATTCGGGTGATCCAGGGCGCGGCCGGCGCGGTGCTGATCCCGTTGTCATTCCAGTTGATCATCACCGAGCTGCCGCCGAGCAAGATTGCCATGGGCATGGCCTTGTTCGCCCTGTCCAACAGCGTTGCCCAGGCCGCCGGGCCGTCCATCGGTGGCTGGCTGACGGATGCTTATTCCTGGCGCTGGATTTTCTACCTGCAACTGGCCCCGGGCATTCTGTTGCTGCTGGCGGTGGCGTGGTCCATCGACGCCAAGCCTATGCAGTTGAGCCTGCTCAAGCGCGGCGACTGGAGCGGCATCCTGGCCATGATCGTCGGCCTGGGTGGCTTGCAGATCGTACTGGAAGAAGGCGGGCGCAAGGATTGGTTCGGCTCCGATTTCATTGTGTGGATGTCACTGGTTGCAGGCGTTGCCCTGGTGTATTTCGTGCTGTCGCAGCTGTATGGCAGCCGCTCCTTCATCAACCTGCGCCTGCTCAAAAGCTACAACTTCGGGGTGGCCAGTGCGGCAATGTTCATTTTCGGCGGAGCGACCTTCGGCCTGGTGTTCCTGGTGCCCAATTACCTGTCCCAGTTGCAGGGCTACAACGCCCGGGAGATCGGTATCAGCCTGATCGCCTACGGCATGGTGCAACTGGTGCTGGCGCCGTTCATGCCACGCCTGATGAAGTGGCTCAACCCGAAACTGATGGTCGCCAGCGGCTTTTTCATCATGGCGCTGGGGTGTTATCTGGGGGCGCATCTGGATGTGGATAGCGCTGCCAACGTGATCATTCCTTCCACGGTGGTGCGCGGTATCGGACAACCGCTGATCATGGTGGCGCTGTCGGTGCTGGCGGTATCCGGCCTGGCCAAGGAGGAAGCCGGTTCTGCCTCTGCCTTGTTCTCCATGCTGCGTAACCTGGGTGGTGCCGTGGGCACCGCGGGGTTGACGCAGATTGTCGCCATGCGCGAACGCTTTCACTCCGAGCGGGTAGGGGAGTCGATCACCTTGTTTTCGCCGTCCTTGCAGGAGCGTCTGCGCGCCAGCATGGCCGACAGCGAAGCGTTTATTTTCAATCAATTGCTACCCGCCCAGCAGCAGGTACTTGAGGGGCTGATCCGTACCGTGCGGCGCGAGGCGTACCTGATGGCTTACAGCGACGCGTTCTACGTGTCCTGTGTTGCGTTGGTGTTGTGTGGTGTGGCGGCCCTTGCCTTGCGGCAACAAGCCAGGAATTAGCTCTACAAATGTGGGAGGGGGCTTGCTCCCGATAGCGGTGGGTCAGATACAGATAAGCTGACTGACACACTGCAATCGGGAGCAAGCCCCCTCCCACATTTGGATCTGTTTCGTTCGGTAAGTCGGTGCTTAACCTTCAGTTGATGCTTGTTCAATCCCCGCCTGCAAGACCTGGTTTTCACTGTGCCCACCCGCTCGCAGTGGTCCCAGGTTGAAGGCTTGATCCTTGCGCGTGGCGTCGTCCTGTTTCTGAGTCAATTCATCCTTGGCTCCCAGTGCGAGGTTGACCGGTGATTTCGAGACGTTCAGCCCGACATCAGCACGGTAGTCGCTGCCGGCCAATGCCGTAGCGGTGACTTTGGAACCGCCCAGCTCGACCTTGCCGTGCTCGGCGCCGATCCGCGCACCCGTGAGGCGCGTATCACCGCTCACCTGCAGATTGACGCCCTGGCTTGCGCGAATGCCTGACGCCTGGGTGACGCTGTCCTTGACCACATGGCTGACGTCCAGATACAGGGTCGGGGTGTAGTTGGTGTTGCCACTCTTGTCACCGAACAACACGCTTTCGGCGGTATTGGCTACCGAGCTGCCGGTGGTGTTCTTGCCGCTGACGACGTAGCTGTCGCTGTTTTTCGGCCAGACCTTATCCTTGAAGCCCGACAGGCGTGTGCCCAGGGCCTCCTTCTTGTCCGCCAGGTAAGCCTTGGCCTTGTCCACACGGGTGCCGAAAGCGCCACGGGGCTCGGGGTTCACGTCGTAGCTACCGCTGCGGGTGAATTTTTCCTCCAGGCGTTCCTTGACGTTGACGACGCCGTTGACCACTTTGTCCTTGGCCGAAGCCAGGTGCCCGGTGCTTTTGTCTACGACGTTCTCCAGTTTGTCGCGATGCTTGTCGAACGCACCTTCGGCCTTGGCTTGCACTTTGTCCTTGAGCGGGCCAGTGGCAGTGGCGAGTTTATCCACCACGCCGGGCTGGTTTTTTTCCACATCCAGCCTGGCATCGACATTCACCTGGGTGCTGTTGACCTGGTCCTTGCGACTTTCGACGATGAGATCGCCACCTACCTTGCCGTTCACCTGGTCGGCTTCGATGCGTGCCCCGGCCAGGTGGGTGTCGCCGGCACTGTTGATGACCACGTTGTCGGCCTTGATCAGGCTGTCGTGCTGGGTGGTGCTTTGCAGGTGATCCACGTCGACCTTGGCTCGCGCATTGATGCCGCGCTGGGTCTTGGGTGTGGCGTGCTCACCGGCATCGGCCAAGGTGGTCTTGCCAACGCTGCCACCCGCGCCCAGGGTCACGCCCCAGTTGTCATGGGCCTGGGTTGACTGTGCAGACTCTTGCAGGATGCCGCCGTTCTGCGCGACGAGGTCGACTCTGGCCGCGTTGATCTGAGTACCCTGCAAGTGCAGGGCATCAGCCGCCTCGGCACCACTGGCGAGGCTGACCTTGCCGTTGCTGTGCAACTGCCCGACGACGATGCCCTGGTCATTTTCCGCCACCTTACCGATGTTGAAATTGGCACTGAGGCTGCCGGTCTTGCTGCTGCTTTCGGCAGTGCTGGTCTTGCCGGCGCCGGCAGTCAGGCCGCCGCCCAGGTTGCTGCCTTTGCTGATGTGGCTGTTGGTGGCGGCTTGCAGGTCCAGCTTGCCCCCGGCATTGAGGCTGATATCGCCGGTCTTGGCGGTGGCGGTGCCGATCTGCGTGCCTTGCAGGGTCATGTCGCCGCCGCTGCTGAGCTGGATCGCCCCGTTGCCCTGGACCGTCGCGACGCGGGCCTGGCGGTCCTGGGTGTCCAGGCGCTTGTTATCCAGTTGCACACCGGCACCGAGGTTGACGTTGTTGCCATTGGCGCCCGGCGCGGTGCCCACGGTCAATGAACCGTTACCGCGCAAGGTGCCGCTGTTTTTGCTCTGGGTGTCGTTGGCCTGGTTGAGCGCCAACTCACCGCCGGTCTTGAGGTTGACGCCGGCCTGGCCGCCGTTGAACTGGCTGCCTTCATAACGTGCATCGCCCTTGGCCTCGATGCTCACCCCCTGGGTGCCGGCATAGCTGCCGACCACCGCCGTGCTGCTGGTTTCACGCACATCGCTGCTGCCGCCCAAGCCGCTGCCGCGCACATTCAGGTCTTCACCGGTGGTGGTGTAGATCCGCACGCCCGCCTTGGCGTCCACGCCTTGCTCGCTGCTGTCGTAGGTATTGGCCGCTGCCGTGGCGACATGTTCGCCGGCCTTGATTGTCAGCCCGCCATCGGTGGCCCGATATTGAGTGCCTGCATCCTGCAGTTTCCCAGCGGTATCGACCTGCACCGTGGCGCCACTGAACTGGCTGACCACCGCCGTGCTGTCCTGCTGTGTGCGGGTGTTGTGGGTGTGTCCGACTTCCACGTCCAGCCCGACATTCGGTTGTTCGAGCGCGTCCAGCAAACCGGGCTGATGGAACTTGACCTGGGCCACGCCTTCGACGGCTTTTTCGATTGGGCGGGTGATGCCTTTGTACTCCACATTGGCGCCGACATCGGCGGCCCAACCGTTTTCCTTATGGGTGCTGGCTTCGGTGGAATGGGCTGACTGGTTGTCGATTCGGCCTGCGTTGACCTGCAACTCGGTGCCGGCCTTGACCTGCGCGCCCTGGCTGGTAAGGGTGTCGCCGACGTTGATGACCAGCTTGCCGGCCGCAGCCACGGTGCTGGTTTGCGCGGTGGTTTTGCTGTTTGTGTCGTGGCTGCTCTGGTGGCTGAATTGCGCGCCACTGCCAGCCCGATCAAGGCCGCCGGTGTAGTAGAAACTACCGCCGGTGGTGGTCTTGTCGACGGCTTGGGTACTGCTGTCATCGGCCGCCAACAGTGCGACGTTTTTACCGTTCAGGCTTGCATTGCCCTGGGTCGCCTTGAGGTCCGAGCCCTTGATGCTCACATCGCCGCCAGCGCTTACCGCCACACTGGCGCCCTTGAGGCTCGAAGCCTGCTGCCGGGTGGTGTCAGTCTTGCGGGTTTGCTGCTGGTCTTCATAGCTCACCCCTGCACGGTATTGACGGCTGACGTCGGCGGTTTCCCTGGCGTAGCTATCGAAGCCACGGGTGTGCGTGCTGGTGGTGTCGTGGGTGGTGTTCTCGGCCGCAACCACCTTGATATCGCCCCTGGCCTGTGCCTGCAGTTCGTCGCCGGCAGACACCTGGGAACCAGTGACGGTGATGTCTTGGGCGCTTTGCAGCTTGAGGTTGCTGTCCGAGCGCAGGTGGCTGGCGACGATGGTGCTGTCCTTGAGGTTCTTGCGGCTTTCGTCCTTGGAGATGCCGAAGAACTTGCTGTCGTTGCTGTAGCGGTTGTCGTGGGAGGTGTCCTGTACGCCGTCGATCACCAGCGAGCCGTTGTCGCTGATGACGCTGGCCTGCTTGCCGCCACGGGCCTGGCTGCCGCTGATGCGCACGTCGTCGGCCTTGACGATCAGCTTGCCGTCGGCGTTGACCTTGCTGCCGGTGTTCAGGGTTTTGCCCTGGTTACCGTTGCCTTCCTTACCGAAGAAGCTGCCACCGGTCAGGTCGCCGGAGTAGGCGTTATCGCTGCTGCTTTGGGTGCGGCTGGCGCTGGCGATTTCGATTTGGCCACCGGCCAACTGGATATCACCCGGGGTTTTCAGCTCGGCGCCCTGGAGTTGCAGTTTCTGCTTGCTGGTCAGCACCAGTGAGTTGCCAGCCTTGAGGCTGCTGGTGACGCTGCGCTGTTCGCTGCTGGATTTGTCCCAGTTGGCTTTCCACAAATGCTTGCGATGGTTGCCCTGGTCGCGGGTTTCATGGGTTTCGGTGGCTGCGTTCACTTGCAGGTCGGCGCCGCTGTCGATGCGCAAGGCGCTACCGGCTTGCACCTGGCCGGCTTTGATCTCGGTGCTGGCGCCGGAGGACAGCGCGGCATCCTGTTGCGCGACGATCTTGTTGCCGTGCTGGCGCGAGTCCTTGTCGGTGGTGGTGCGGTCATAGGTTTCGTAGGTGAACAGGAAGTTGCTGTTGTCCCACTGTTCACGCTTTTCCTGAAGCTTGCGGCTTTCCAGGCTGCTGAGGGTCAGGTTGCGGCTGGCAGCGAGTTTGACGTTACGCCCGCTGACGTCGGTGGCAGCCAGGTTCAGGTCCCTGGCGCTGTGCAAGTCGACATCGCCCTGGTGGCTCTGCACACCGGCGCGGGTGGCGTCGAGGCTGTTGGCGTGGACCTGGCCGCTGATATCGAGGTCACCGGCCGAGCTGATCTTTACGCCGTCAGTGCCTTGCACCTGCACGCCGCCCACGCGCACACCGGCACCTTCGGCGGTGCTGATGATATTGATGCGCCCGGCCAGCATCGCCCCGAACAGGCGCGCGTCGATACGCTGGTCCTGGGTCTTGCTGGCCGGGTCTGCCTGGCTGACTTGCCCGCTGGCGAAATCGACCTGGTTGCGCCCGACCGTGAGGTTCAATTGATCATGGGCACTGATGCTGCCGTCGCTGTCGATACGTGGCGCGATCAGGTTGATGGAGCCTTCGCGGTTGTGCAGGCCCTGGCCTTGCACCGTCAGCTGACCGGTGGCATCCCGGGTGCTCAAGGCTTGCAGCTTGCCGTTGTCGAATTCAGGGCGGCCGACCACCAGGTCGGCATTCGGGGTGTTGATGAAACTGCCGCCATTCACAGAAATGCCGTTGGGGTTGGCCAGCACATAATCGGCGGCCTGGCCGAAAATCTCCTGGGCGCCGTTGAGGGCCGAGGCATTGCGACTGATCACTTCGTTGAGGATCACGCTTGCCGCCTGGCCCTGGAACTGCGGGTTGGCCGCCAGTTGCCCGGCGAGCTTGGACACGTCGGCCTGCAAGGCATTGTTCAGCACCAGCCCCTGGCGGTCGACGTTGTAATCCAGAAACTGATTATGGGACAGGCCGCCGGCATTCGGCGCAACGATATTGACGATCGGCACGCCGCCCTGGTTTTGCAGTTGCGGCGTACCGCCAGGCCCTTCGGCAACGGTCACGCCCGCGGCGAGCGCAAGCTGGGGCAGCAGGAACAGGCTGGCAATGGCCCAGCGCAGTTTGCCCTGGGGCGAAAGGCGAAAGCTGTGGGAAGTACTCGGCATAAATGATCTCGCTCTGTGTTGGCTGATCCACGGCGTGCGTTGTTCGTTGCAACGCTGTTGGGCGGGTCAGGTACGGCGGTTGTCTCAGGCTAAAAAAACAGCGGTGTTCTCATATTTTCAGGCTCATATTTGCAAGCTCAGGCGTGTCAGCCAGACCTCCGGCTCCTGGCGAAAACCTGTTGGGGTGTTGAGGTTGCGTTGGTAATCGAAGTCGAGCTGCACGTTCTTCCAGCTCAGGTTGAGCCCCGCGCTGGCGCCGCTCAGGCGTTGGCTTTGGACGCCGTGTTCGCGCTTGACCCAGCCGTTGTCGAGGCCCAGGCGCGGGGTGATTTTCACCGGCAAATCGCTGTTCAGCGGCAGGCGCAAAGTGTTGCGCCACACCGCGCCAATCGCGCCGGAGCTGCTGTTGTCGCGGTAGCCACGCACGGCCGAGTCGTCGGTGACCAGCAGCTGTTCGATGGCAGGCAGCGCGTCCGGGCTGTATTGCACCGACAGCTGGCTCTGCCACTGCCACGGTTGCGCCGACCATTGGCCGTTGCGCCATTGGCTGAGGTTGGCGCGGTACTTGTGAAACTGCGCCTTGGGCCGGTTTTTCTGCACCTGGTCGGCATCGCGATCGGCGCCGAACCAGGTCAGGCCCTGGGCGTAATTGACGTCCAGGTTCCACACCGCGCTGTTGAGCCAGAACAGGTTCAGGCCGGCCTCGGCCACCGTCAGCGTCGGGCTCTGGATGTCCAGGTGGGCTTTCTGCAGGTAGCTGTCGACGTCCTTGTAGGCCAGTTGCAGGTTGGCGCTCAGTTGATGGCCCTGGTCGCGCCACAGCACCCGATCGCTGCGCAGGCTGACCTGATCGGTGCGACCGCTGTTGTAGAGCGTCGTGCGGCTGAGCTTGAACGGCGAGCGGTATTCGGCATGGCTGGCGAACAGGCTGTAGGTCCAGTAGCCATAGGGGATCGAGTAGAACAGGCTGGTGCTGCGGCTGTAGCGCGGCCCATGGTTGAGCGTGTCGCTGAAACTCAGGTTGAGCGAATCGCCCAATTGCAGCGGGCTGTCCAGGTTCAGGCTGAGGGCATTGCGATCACGCCCGGTGCCGGCGCTGCCAAGGTTATCCAGCCCAAGCCCCAGGGCCCAACGCGAGGCACTGCTGCGCGAGCGCAGGATGATGCGCGAGGCGCCCGCTTGGCTGCCAGGGGCGATATCGGCGGTGAGGTCGACCGAGCGCAGGCGGTTGAGCTGGTCCAGGCCCTGTTCCAGGTCGCGCAGGTTCAGCGGCTTGCCGAGCATCCCGGGAAACGCTGCGCCTAACGACACGGGCAGGCTCTGGTCGGCCAGTTCGATGGCTTCGAGGTAGCCTTCCTCGACGTGAATATCCAGCGGGTGCCCGGCGCTCGGCGCACTGATCAGGTAGGGACGGCTGGCGATATAGCCGGCCTCGACATACAGACGCGTGATCTCGGCCAATAGTCGGTTGATCTGAGTGACGCCCATGCAGGGGGCAACGTAGGGCTCGATGTGTTTGTCCAGCTCGGTGCGGCTGAACAAGGTGACCCCGGCCAGGCGTGTACCGCGCAGGGGCCAGCAGCGTTCATCCTTGGCGACGTCCTTTGGCGCGGTCGGTGTGATCGGCGGCGTACCGAAACGGCCGCGCTGCATCTGGCGCTGGCGCTGCTCCAGTTGTAATTGCTGCAGGTCGCGCTGCTGTTGCTGCTGCAAGCGAAGGGCTTCCTGGCCTGGCTGCGGCGCATCGGCGGCGGCCGCAGGCAGCGCGCACAGGCAGAGCAGGGTGATGCCCCACTTTTGAATACGACACCAGTGTCCGGTTGTGGGCTGAATTGGCACTCGACATCCTTAACGTAGAAATACACACGATCTATGCCTCCTGAGCCAAACCGTTAACTCAGGGGAGTTGCCACACTGGAGTCATGATTAAACGGTTCGTTACATGAGCGGGGGATTTATTGCACAAAACGTGAGGAGTACCACGTTATTTAGGGAAAAAACGCACAAAAATAGTGCGTAATGGGCGAGTGGTAACCTGAAGTGTCAGTGTTTAAAGGGTGTTTTGGGCGAAGGAGGGGGTGGAGGTTTTTTGGATTGTTGCAGTTATTGCGCTTAATCATTGTGTTTATAGCAGGCGGCGGTGCGCCCAACAGCCGCGTACCGGCATACCAGATTAGGCTTTTGAATCCATTCGATATTCTGTAGCCTTGCGCGGCTTCATCTTTACCCGTGCTTGATGAACACAAACACTTCGTCCGGCGGCGCCCGAAGGGCTCCAGAGCCGGTGGTACACTCGACTTTCGCGCTACTGCGCCTGCAGGTCTTGCGAACATGACGCACATTTCCGAACGCCTACTGGTTCAAGCCCACCTCGACGCCAAACAGCCCAAGGTGCTTAGCGCCGCGCAAGAGGCGAGCCTGCGCGCCGCCATCGCCGCCGAGCTCAACGCTCAGGATGCGGTACTGGTTGCCCACTTCTATTGCGACCCGGTGATCCAGGCCCTGGCCGAAGAAACCGGTGGCTGTGTTTCCGACTCCCTGGAAATGGCGCGCTTTGGCGCCGCCCACCCGGCCAAGACCGTGCTGGTGGCCGGTGTGCGGTTCATGGGCGAGACCGCCAAGATCCTCACCCCTGAAAAACGCATCCTCATGCCGACCCTGGAAGCCACCTGCTCCCTGGACCTGGGTTGCCCGGTGGATGAGTTTTCAGCGTTCTGCGACCAGCATCCGGAGCGCACCGTGGTGGTATATGCCAACACCTCGGCGGCGGTCAAAGCCCGTGCCGATTGGGTCGTGACCTCCAGCTGCGCGCTGGAAATCGTCGAAAGCCTGATGGACAACGGCGAGACCATTATCTGGGGCCCGGACAAACACCTGGGCACCTACATCCAGCGCCAGACCGGTGCCGACATGCTGCTGTGGGACGGTGCCTGCATCGTCCATGAAGAGTTCAAGTCCAAGCAGTTGGAAGACATGAAGGCGCTGTACCCGGACGCGGCCATCCTGGTGCATCCGGAGTCACCGACCTCGGTAATCGAGCTGGCGGATGCCGTAGGCTCGACGAGCCAACTGATTGCTGCGGCGCAGCGTCTGCCGAACAAGACTTTTATCGTGGCAACTGATCGCGGCATTTTCTACAAGATGCAGCAGCTGTGCCCGGACAAAGTCTTCATCGAGGCGCCGACTGCAGGTAACGGCGCGGCATGCCGCAGTTGCGCGCACTGCCCGTGGATGGCGATGAATACGCTGGAGCGTACGTTGCAGTGTCTGCGTGAGGGCAGTAATGAGATTTTCGTCGAGCCGTCGGTGATTCCACAGGCGGTGCGGCCGCTCAAGCGCATGCTCGACTTCACCCAGGCTGCGCGCCTCAAGCTGGCCGGCAACGCATAGCCCAGGTGTGAACACTTTCCAAATGTGGGAGGGGGCTTGCTCCCGATAGCGGTGGATCAGTCAATATATCTGGTGACTGTCACACCGCCATCGGGAGCAAGCCCCCTCCCACATTTGGATCTACGCTATTGTGCGATTACTTCTTTTGCTTCGGGATCCGCACCAACTGCGTATCCGAATAGATGTCATGCCAGCTGCGTTTCTGTTTGTCGAACAATGACCAGACAAACCCCAACCCCACGCACAGCCATGACGCAATCGACACCACAAAACGCAACAACGCCTGCCACAAGCTGATGCGCGAACCGTCGGCGTTTTGTACACGCACGCCCCACACCTGCATGCCCAAGGTTTGCCCGGTATGGGTCCAGAACTTGGCGAAGAAACCGAACAGCACAAACAACAGGATCGTCGATAGCAGCGGGTCACCGTCCAGGGCGCCGGATTCGGTGAGGGTGCGCATTTTCGCTTCGCCCACAAAAGCGATCCACGCCAGCTTGTAGATAAAGGCGGTGACGATCAGCAGCGCCGTGCACAACAGGAAATCGTAGAACATCGCTGCCAGGCGACGGCCAAGGCCAACGGCGGGGAATTGGCCCTGGGGGCTCAGCAGTTGCTTGGACATGGCAGGACTCTCTGGAGAAAAAACGCATTTTACGGAATCTCGCCCATAAAAAAGCCCCTGATGTCATATCAGGGGCTTTTTGTCGCAGGAAGGATCAGGCTTCTGCTTCTACTTCATCAGCCTGCATGCCTTTCTGGCCTTGTGCCGGAACGAAAGTTACTTTCTGGCCTTCTTTCAAACTCTTGAAGCCGCTGCCTTTAATGGCGCGGAAATGCACGAACAGATCCGGGCCGCTTTCAGGAGTGATAAAACCAAACCCTTTTTCGTCGTTAAACCACTTGACGGTACCGCTCTGACGTTCAGCCATTTTCTTCTTTCCTTTGACGCTAAAAATTAATGACAGCCCCTTTCACACGAAAGAGTACTGGGCTGGGTTGCAGGAAAGTAAGAGACGTCGAACGGGTTGTAGCAAACTACTTCAGCTACTGCCCAGGTCCAGGTTCCAAGCGACCCATGCAAACACAGTGAGCAAACTCTACGCCAACTAATATGAAAAAAACAAGCCCCGCGAAAGGGCCTGTTTTTACTCGGTCATATGACACTTTGTTGAATGTCGTAATGCCGAGTTATTCGATAGAGTTATTCACTTGTTATAGAAGGATTCCTACAGAAATGCCTATCGTACATGCACTGTTTTATGGCGGCTGCGTTACAGTTTAGTGCGTCTTGATGCAGTCGCGTTACTTATGGAAACAAATAATCAGCCACGATAGTAACGTTGTGGCACGAATGGCATTTTACTTACACGCAATGGCACCTTTTTCCCACGCACCAGCGCAGAGACTTCGGTGTCCAGTGCAATGAAGGCGCTGTTCAGGTAACCCATGGCCAGCGGACCGCCAAGGGTTGGACCAAAGCCACCGCTGCATACGCTGCCGATCACGGTGCCTTGTTCGTCGACGATCTCGGCACCTTCACGCACCGGGGTGCGTTCCTGGGGCAATAAGCCTACGCGCTTGCGGCTCACACCGGCTTGTTGCTGGGTGAAGATGCGGTCCGCACCTGGGAAACCGCCGGCACGTGGGCCATCGGCACGCCGGGCCTTGGAGATCGCCCACAACAGGCTGGCTTCGATTGGCGTGGTGTCGGTGTTCATGTCATGGCCATAGAGGCACAGGCCAGCTTCAAGGCGCAGGGAGTCGCGGGCGCCCAGGCCGATGGCCTGTACTTCGGTTTCGGCCAGCAGGCTGCGGGCGAGGCTTTCTGCGTTGGCCGCCGGTACCGAGATTTCAAAACCGTCTTCACCGGTGTAGCCGGAGCGGCTGACATAGCAGTCGACGCCCAGCAGACGCAAGGTGGTGAATTGCATGAAGGTCATCTTATTCACTTCCGGCGCCAGGCGCGCCAGTACCTTCACCGCCAATGGGCCTTGCAGGGCCAGCAGGGCGCGCTCTTCGAACAGCGGCTCGATGGTGCATTGGTCGCCGATATGTTTGCGCAGATGCGCCAGGTCCTGGTCCTTGCACGCGGCGTTGACTACCAGGAACAGCTCGTCGTTGCCCAGGTTGGCGACCATCAGGTCGTCGAGGATGCCACCTTGCTCGTTGGTGAACATCGCGTAGCGCTGCATGCCCACCGGCAGGTCGATGATATCAACCGGCACCAGGGTTTCCAGGGCCTTGGCGGCATTGGCGCCGGTCAGGCGGATCTGGCCCATGTGGGACACGTCGAACAACCCGGCCTGTTCACGGGTGTGCAGGTGTTCCTTCATTACGCCCAGCGGGTACTGCACTGGCATGTCATAGCCCGCGAAGGGCACCATGCGCGCGCCCAGTTCTAGGTGCAGGGCGTGCAATGGGGTTTTCAACAGGGTTTCGGTGGACATATTCAGCTCCTGAACAACGTGCTGGCGCGCGGGTAGGCGTCAGCACTCGATAATGTTGTCAAAAATGTGGAAGCGGGCTTGCGCGAAAACGGGCCGTCAGTTGATGCATCTGTAACTGATACACCGCTTTCGCGAGCAAGCCCGCTCCCACCTTTGATCCTTCAGGTTATGCGTAGCTCTCGATCGAGGGGCATGCGCAGACGAGGTTGCGATCGCCAAACACGTTGTCGACCCGGCCAACCGGCGGCCAGTACTTGCCTTCGATCAGTGACGCGACCGGGTACACCGCTTGTTCACGGCTGTAAGGGTGCGACCACTCGCCGACCAATTCAGCGGCGGTGTGTGGCGCGTTTTTCAACGGGTTGTCGTCCTTGTCCAACGTGCCGTTTTCCACCGCACGGATCTCTTCGCGGATGGCGATCATGGCGTCGCAGAAGCGGTCCAGTTCTTCCTTGGACTCACTTTCGGTCGGCTCGATCATCAAGGTGCCAGCCACCGGGAACGACATGGTCGGCGCGTGGAAACCAAAATCGATCAGGCGCTTGGCCACGTCATCCACGCTGATGCCGCTGCTGTCTTTCAAGGGGCGCAGGTCGAGGATGCATTCATGGGCCACCAGGCCGTTGCTGCCGGTGTAGAGCACTGGATAGTGCTCTTCCAGGCGACGGGAAATGTAGTTGGCATTCAGGATCGCCAGCTGCGAAGCACGCTTGAGGCCGGCGCCGCCCATCATGCTGATGTACATCCAGGTGATCGGCAAAATGCTCGCGCTGCCGAACGGTGCGGCACACACCGCACCTTCCTTGCGCTCCATGGCCGCGTGGCCTGGCAGGAATGGCGTGAGGTGCGACTTGACGCCAATCGGGCCGACACCCGGGCCGCCACCGCCGTGGGGGATGCAGAAGGTCTTGTGCAGGTTCAGGTGGGACACGTCGCCGCCGAACTTGCCCGGTGCGCACAGGCCAACCATGGCGTTCATGTTGGCACCGTCGATGTACACCTGGCCGCCGTTGTCGTGGATGATCGCGCAGATGTCGCGGATGCCTTCCTCGAACACGCCGTGGGTGGACGGGTAGGTGATCATCAGTGCGGCGAGGTGCTCGCGGTGCTCGATGGCCTTGGCGCGCAGGTCTTCGATATCGACGTTGCCACGCGCATCGCAGGCGGTCACCACCACGCGCATACCGGCCATGTTGGCGGTGGCCGGGTTGGTGCCGTGGGCTGATGACGGGATCAGGCAGATGTCGCGACGTGCTTCGCCACGGCTCTGGTGATAGGCGCGGATAGCCAAGAGGCCTGCGTATTCACCTTGGGAGCCGGCGTTTGGCTGCAGGGAGATCGCATCGTAGCCGGTGGCCGCGCAGAGCATGGCCTCCAGTTCGGTGGTCAGTTGTTGGTAACCGGCGCTTTGCTCAGCCGGGGCGAACGGGTGCAGGGCGCCGAACTCGGCCCAGGTCACCGGGATCATTTCGCTGGCGGCGTTGAGCTTCATGGTGCACGAGCCCAGCGGGATCATGGTGCGGTCCAGGGCCAGGTCCTTGTCGGCCAGCTTGCGCAGGTAGCGCATCAGCTCGGTTTCCGAATGATAGCGGTTGAATACCGGGTGGCTGAGGATTGGTGACTGGCGCAGCAAGGCGGCAGGCAGTGCGCTGTCGGTGGCGGCGAAGGCGGGCAGGGCCTTGCCGTCGGCGAAGATCGCCCACAAGGCCTGGATATCGGCCTGGGTGGTGGTTTCGTCGACCGACAGGCCAACGCGCTCGGCGTCCACTACGCGCAGGTTGATGCGCTGGGCGTGAGCCTTGTCATGCAGGGCTTTGGTGTTGGCGCCGGTGTTGAGTGTAATCGTGTCGAAGAAGTTTTTCTGCTCGACCTCAAGGCCCAGGGCGGTCAAACCCTTGGCCAGGATTGCGGTCAGCTGGTGTATGCGCTGGGCGATCTGAGTCAGGCCTTTAGGACCGTGGTAAACGGCGTACATGCTGGCGATGTTGGCCAGCAGCACTTGGGCGGTGCAGATGTTGCTGGTGGCTTTCTCGCGACGGATATGTTGTTCGCGGGTCTGCATGGCCAGGCGCAGGGCCGGCTTGCCGAAGCGGTCGACGGAAACACCGACCAGGCGCCCCGGCATATCGCGCTTGAACGCATCCTTGGTGGAGAAGTACGCCGCGTGCGGGCCACCAAAGCCCAGCGGCACGCCGAAGCGTTGCGCACTGCCGATGGCGACGTCGGCACCGAACTCACCCGGTGGGGTCAGCAGGGTCAGGGCCAGCAGGTCGGCGGCCACGGCCACCAGGGCGTTGGCGGCGTGGAAACGTTCGGTCAGCTCGCGGTAATCAAATACATCGCCGTTGCTGGCCGGGTATTGCAGCAGGGCGCCGAAGAACGGGCTGACGTCGGTCAGTTCGCGCTCATCGCCGACCACCACGTCGATGCCCAGTGGTTCGGCACGGGTGCGCAGTACGTCGAGGGTTTGCGGGTGGCTGTGGACTGAGGCGAAGAAGGCATTGCTGCCTTTGTTCTTGCTCAGGCGCTTGCAAAAGGTCATGGCTTCGGCGGCGGCGGTGGCTTCGTCGAGCAGGGACGCGTTGGCGATCGGCAGGCCCGTGAGGTCGCTGATCAGGGTCTGGAAATTCAGCAGCGCTTCCAGGCGGCCTTGGGAAATCTCAGGCTGGTACGGCGTGTAGGCGGTGTACCAGGCAGGGTTTTCCAGCAAGTTGCGCAGGATCGGCGACGGCGTGTGGCAGTTGTAGTAGCCCTGGCCGATGTAGGTCTTGAACAGTTGGTTCTGGCCGGCGATGGCCTTGATCTTGGCCAAGGCCTCAGCTTCGCTCAAGCCGTCTTCCAGGCCGAGCACGCTGGTGCCCTTGATGCTTTCCGGGATCACGCTGGCGCTGAGGGCCTCAAGGGAGTCAAAGCCCAGGGTGGCGAGCATCTGCTGCTCATCTGCCTGGCGCGGGCCGATGTGGCGGGCGATGAATTCGTTGGCGGTGGTCAGATTAACGGTCATGGCGCGCTCCTCAGGCTTCTGCGTTGGCTTTGATCAGGCGGTCGTACGCATCCTGATCCAACAGCTTAGCCACTGCCTCGGCGTCGGTTGGTTTAAAGCGGAAGAACCAGCCTTCGCCCATTGGGTCTTCGTTGACCAGTTCCGGGCTGTCACTCAGCTTTTCGTTCACTTCCAACACTTCACCGTTCAACGGCATATACACGCCGCTGGCGGCTTTTACCGATTCCACGGTGGAGGCTTCAGCGCCTTTGTCGTAAGCCTGCAACTCCGGCAGTTGCACGAAAACCACATCACCCAGCGCATTCTGCGCAAAAGCGGTAATGCCCACGGTGACGCTGCCATCGGCTTCGGCGCGCAGCCATTCGTGATCTTCAGTGAAACGCAACTCGCTCATGGAAACTCCTCAGGGCCAGAATCGTCTGGTGGACGGGATTTGAATAATAGGGAGTTGCTTAGCAATATTGCGGCCAAGGTTATTAAATCCTTATAAATCAATAATTTAATAAAATTGGTTATGGCGTTAGTGCATTTTGCTGTAGCGATTTCGCTACAGTCGGGTGCTTGAAAAAAAGCCTATGTGGATCAAAGCCTTGCATGGCGCGCAAAAAACAGGGTTGTAGCGATATCGTTACGCTGTAGCGCTTTCAGTACACGCAATGTCGTTCCTGGACCAAAATTTGGAATGCTCTGCAAATGTGGGAGGGGGCTTGCTCCCACATTTGTTTGTATTCCAACTTGAATCAGGGCTTGTTGGGGATGCCGTACTTGCGCAAGCGATGGGCAATCGCCGTGTGGGAAGTCTGCAACCGGCTGGCCAGTTGGCGGGTCGAGGGGTAGCTGGTGTAGAGCTTTTCCAGCAGGTCGCGCTCGAAATCCTCCACGGCCTGTTCCAGGCTGTCGATTTCGCCATCGTTCTGGCGTGCTACGGAGGTGCCGGCGATGTCCAGGTCGCCGATGTCCACCAGGCTGCTTTCACAGATGGCAGCGGCGCGGAAGATCACGTTTTGCAGTTGCCGCACATTGCCCGGCCAGCGATTGTCCAGCAGTGCCGGGTAAGTGCCGGGCGCCAGGCGGCAGACCGGGCGCTGGATCTGCGCGCAGGCCTGCTGCATGAAGTAGCGGGCCAGCAGCAGGATATCCTGGCCGCGTTCGCGCAGGGGCGGTACTTCGACGTTGAGCACGTTGAGGCGGTAAAACAGATCTTCGCGAAAAGTGCCTTCGCTGACCATCTTTTCCAGGTTGCGGTGGGTGGCGCTGAGGATGCGCACATTGACCTTCACTTCGCGGTCACCGCCCACACGGCGAAAGCTGCCGTCATTGAGAAAGCGCAACAACTTGGCTTGCAGGTACGGTGACATCTCGCCGATTTCATCCAGAAATACCGTGCCTTGGTTGGCCAGTTCCATCAGCCCCGGCTTGCCGCCGCGCTGGGCGCCGGTAAAGGCGCCCGGGGCGTAACCGAACAACTCGCTCTCTGCGAGGTTTTCCGGGAGTGCCGCGCAGTTCAAGGCCAAAAACGGCGCACTGTAGCGTGCGCTGGTGGCGTGACAGGCGCGGGCCACCAGCTCCTTGCCGGTGCCGGTTTCGCCCTGGATCAGCAGCGGTGCATCCAACGCCGCCACCCGTTGCGCTCGCGCCTTGAGGGTGCGGATGGCCGGGGATTCGCCCAGCAGCGCATCAAAACCTTCGGCATGGTCGTGGTGCAGTGCCGACAGTTGCTCGCCGATACGATTGGGCTGGTAGAGGGTGAGCAGGGCGCCTGCGTCAGTGATTGGCGTGGCGTCCAGCAACAGGGTCTGGCCGTTGACGCTGATCTCGCGCAACGGTAAGCGAAAGCCATGTTCCAGCAAGGTGTCCAGCAGCGTTGGGTCATTGAACAGCTCGGCAATGCTTTCCCCGGCAGGCTCGCGCCCGTACAGGGCGATCAACGCCGGGTTGGCCAACAGGATCTTGCCCGCGCTGTCCAGGGCCAGTACCGGGTCGGTCATGGCCGCCAGCAGGGCGTCGAGTTGCAGGTGGCGGCGTTGGCCCGGCAGGATGTCGACCACCTTTACCGCTTGTACGCCGTGCACGCTGAACAAGGCGTCACGCAGCTCCTCGAGTACCTCGGCGCTGAGGGTCGGCGCATCGATATAGACGTTGGGCGGTACCATCTCCACCGCATCCAGGTTGAGATTGCGCCCACCGAGCAAGGCCAGGACTTCCTGGGTGATGCCGACGCGGTCGATGAAGCTGACGTGGATACGCATGGGGTGCTAGCAATTCTGGGGAGCGAGATGCGGCAAGTATGCCTTGGCGCGGGGCGCAGGTGAAATCTGACAAATGATGGAGATCAAAATGTGGGAGGGGGCTTGCCCCCGATTCGGTGGATCAGCTAATAAATCTGTTGCTGACACACAGCCATCGGGGGCAAGCCCCCCCACATTTTGAACTGCATTGTGTGAGTGCAGGCGTGTTATTCCAGATGTTCGGGTTTGACTGGATCACCTGATTTCACATCCAACTGATGCCTTACATCCTCGAACATCAGGTCGTACTGCTTGTGCATCGACCCATTCAACACCGCGGCTTTCGGCATGCCGTATTTCTGCGCAATGTTCATCGCATGCCGCGCAAAATCGAAGGCCTGGTCCTTGGGCAGGAAGAACTCTTCCTTGAGGTCCTTGCCCTGCACCGAGCCGTGCAGCTTGAAGAGCATTCCCTTGCCTTCCTTTGGGTCCTGGCTGACTTCATAGTCGATGCACAGGTTGTAGCTGTAGTCGTCTTTGTTAAGCGCGTGGCGTTCAACGTGCAAGTGACCGGGTTCAAAGGTAGCCATAGGCGTATCTCCTCTACTTCACAGATAGGTGATGCCAGGTTTCGCCGTGCTGATGCGGGTGCCGGCGCTGCCCTGGACGATGGCTTCGATGTCCGAGAGTGAACCGATCACCGCGGTTTTGCCAGTCTGGCGGGCGAACTCGCAAGCCGCTTGCACCTTGGGGCCCATGGAGCCGGCGGCGAAGCCGAGTTTTTCCATGTCGTCCGGGTGAGCCTGGCCGATGGCCTTCTGGGTTGGCTTGCCGAAGTCGATAAAGGCGGCGTTGACGTCGGTGGCAATCACCAGCAGATCGGCGTCCAGTTGGGTGGCCAGCAACGACGAACACAGGTCTTTGTCGATCACTGCTTCAATGCCCTTGAGCTTGCCGTCTTCGCCATACATCGTCGGGATGCCGCCACCGCCGGCGCAGATCACGATGGCGTTTTTTTCCAGCAGCCATTTGATCGGGCGGATTTCAAAGATGCGTTTGGGCCGCGGGCTGGCAACCACACGGCGGTATTTGTCGCCGTCGGGGGCGATGGCCCAGCCTTTTTCGGCGGCGAGTTTTTCTGCTTCGGCCTTGGAATACACCGGGCCGATGGGTTTGGTCGGGTTCTGGAACGCCGGGTCCTTGGCATCGACTTCAACCTGGGTGAGCAGGGTGGCAAACGGTACTTCGAAGTCCAGCAGGTTGCCCAGTTCCTGTTCGATGATATAGCCGATCATGCCCTCGGTCTCGGCGCCCAGCACGTCCAGCGGGTAGGGCGAGACGCTGGTGTAGGCCGCCGCCTGCAACGACAGCAGGCCCACTTGCGGACCATTGCCGTGGGCGATCACCAGCTCGTTGCCGGCGTGGATCTTGGCGATCTGTTCGGTGGCGATGCGGATGTTGGCGCGCTGGTTGTCCGCGGTCATGGGTTCACCACGGCGCAGGAGGGCGTTGCCGCCCAGGGCTACGACGATGCGCATAATGCAATCCTTCTAGGGTGTGAGCACAGAGCCCAATGTGGGAGGGGGCTTGCTCCCGATGGCGGCGGGACAGTCAATTTATCTATAGCTGAGCCACCGCTATCGGGAGCAAGCCTCTCCCACATTTTTGAACCCTGTTCCGACAGTGAGAGTTAGATATCCGCCAATGCCGACACCAGAATCGCCTTGATGGTATGCATGCGGTTTTCCGCCTGCTCAAAGGCAATGTTGGCTGGCGACTCGAACACGTCCTCGGTTACTTCCACACCATTGGCCAGGTTCGGGTACCGCGCAGCGATGTCCTTGCCAACCTTGGTTTCGCTGTTATGGAACGCCGGCAGGCAGTGCATGAACTTCACCCGGGGGTTGCCCGAGGCTTTCATCATCTTGGCGTTGACCTGGTAGGGCAGCAGTTGTTCGATACGCTCGTCCCAGGCCTCCACTGGCTCGCCCATCGACACCCAGATATCGGTGTGGATGAAGTCCACGCCCTTGACCGCTTCGGCAGGGTCTTCAGTAATGGTGATGCGTGCGCCGCTTTCCTCGGCAAACGCCTGGCATTGCTTGATGAAGTCCTCGTGCGGCCACAGGGCCTTTGGTGCGCCGATGCGCACGTCCATGCCGAGCTTGGCGCCGATCATCAGCAACGAGTTGCCCATGTTGTAGCGCGCGTCGCCCAAGTAGGCGTAGCTGATGTCATGCAGCGGCTTGTCGCTGTGCTCGCGCATGGTCAGGGTGTCGGCGATCATCTGGGTTGGGTGGAATTCGGCGGTGAGGCCGTTGAACACCGGCACGCCGGCGAACTTGGCCAGTTCCTCGACGATTTCCTGTTCGAAACCACGGTACTCAATGGCATCGAACATCCGGCCCAAGACGCGGGCGGTGTCTTTCATACTTTCTTTGTGGCCGATCTGCGACGACACCGGGTCGATGTAGGTGACGTGGGCGCCCTGGTCATGGGCCGCGACTTCGAAGGCGCAACGGGTGCGGGTCGAGGTTTTTTCGAAGATCAGTGCGATGTTCTTGCCTTGCAGGTGCGGACGCTCGGTGCCGGTGTATTTGGCGCGCTTGAGGTCGCGGGACAGGTCCAGCAGGTAATTCAGCTCGCGGGTGGTGTGGTGCATCAGCGACAGCAGGCTGCGGTTGCGCATATTGAAAGCCATGATGGAATCTCCTTAATAGTCGATAGGGTCGCGGATGATCGGGCAGGTCATGCAGTGGCCGCCGCCACGGCCACGGCCCAGCTCACCGGCGCTGATGGTGATGACTTCCACACCTGCCTTGCGCAGCAGGGTGTTGGTGTAGGTGTTGCGGTCGTAGCCGATTACCACGCCAGGCTCTACAGCCACCACGTTGTTGCCGTCGTCCCATTGCTCGCGTTCGGCGGCGAAGCTGTTGCCGCCGGTCTCGACCACGCGCAGGGCCTTGAGGTTGAGGGCCGCGGCAACGGTATCGAGGAAGTTGGTGGTCTCGCGTTGGATATCGATGCCGTGGGGCTTGCTGTCGTCAGGGCGCAGGGTGAACGGCACGATCTGGTTGACCACTTCGGGGAAGACGGTGACCAGGTCGCGGTCGCAGAAGCTGAATACGGTGTCCAGGTGCATGGCTGCGCGGGATTTGGGCAGGCCGGCAACGATCACCCGCTCAACGGCGTTGTTCTTGAACAGGTTGCGCGCCAGTTGGCCGATGGCCTGGTGGGACGAGCGCTCGCCCATGCCGATCAACACCACGCCATTGCCAATCGGCATGACGTCACCGCCTTCCAATGTGGCGGCGCCGTGTTCCTGGTCGGGGTCGCCGTACCAGATCTGGAAGTCGGCGTTGGTGAATTCCGGGTGGAACTTGTAGATGGCGGAGGCCAGCAGGGTTTCCTGGCGTCGCGCCGGCCAGTACATCGGGTTGAGCGTTACACCGCCGTAGATCCAGCAGGTGGTGTCGCGGGTGAACTGGGTGTTGGGCAGCGGCGGCAGGATGAAGCTGGCGTGGCCGAGGAAGTCGCGGAACATCTCGATGGTCTTGCCACCGAAGCTGCTCGGCAGGTCATCGGCCGACACGCCACCAATCAGGAACTCGGTGATCTTGCGCGGCTCCAGGCTGCGCAGCCACGAGCCGACTTCATCAACCAGGCCAAGGCCTACGGTATTGGCGGTGATCTTGCGCTCCAGGATCCAGTCCAGGGCTTCGGGGATGGCAACGATGTCGGTGAGCAGGTTGTGCATTTCCAGCACATCAATATCCCGCTCGCGCATCTTGGTCACGAAGTCGAAATGGTCGCGCTTGGCCTGGGCCACCCACAGCACGTCATCGAACAGCAGTTCGTCGCAATTGTTGGGGGTCAGCCGCTGGTGGGCCAAGCCTGGGGAGCACACCATGACTTTGCGCAGTTTGCCGGCTTCGGAATGTACGCCGTACTTAACTTTTTCCGTGGTCATTACAGATCCTCCAGTGAACACACAATTACAAAGTCAGGAAGCCGTCGTAGAGCCCATAGGCCGCCACCAGGGCGCCAATGACCACTGCGGCGAAAATCAGCTTCTCGACGTTGGTGAAAATCGGTTTGCCCAGTTCACGCTTGGCCTTGGCGAACAGGATCGCGCCGGGGGCGTAGAGCAGGGCGGAGAGCAGCAGGTACTTGGTGCCGCCGGCGTAGAGCAGCCAGATCGCGTAGATCAGCGCGACGGCGCCGATGAACAGGTCTTTCTTGCGCTCCTTGAGGGCGTTTTCGTAGGTTTCGCCACGCACCGCCAGCAACAGGGCATAGGCCGCCGACCACAGGTAAGGCACCAGGATCATCGAGGTGGCGAGGTAGATCAGCGACAGGTAGGTGCTGGCGGAAAACAGCGTGATCACCAGGAAGACCTGTACCATCGCGTTGGTCAGCCACAGGGCATTGACCGGCACGTGGTTGGCGTTTTCCTTACGCAGGAACTCCGGCATGGTGTGGTCCTTGGCAGCGGCAAACATGATCTCCGCACACAGCAGCACCCAGGACAGCAACGCGCCCAGCAGCGAGATGATCAAGCCGACGCTGATCAGCACCGCGCCCCAGTGGCCCACCACGTGCTCGAGCACCGCGGCCATCGACGGGTTCTGCAGCTTGGCCAGTTCCGGCTGGGTCATGATCCCCAGGGACAGTACGTTCACCAGCATCAGGAACAGCAGCACGGTGATAAAGCCGATCACGGTGGCCTTGCCCACGTCGCTGCGTTTCTCCGCACGGGACGAGAAGATGCTCGCGCCTTCGATACCGATAAACACCCACACAGTGACCAGCATCATGTTGCGCACCTGGTTCATCACGCTGCCCAGGTCGGGGTTTTTCACGCCCCAGATGTCAGCGGTGAAGATATCCAGCTTGAACGCGAACACTGCGATGAGCACGAACAGCAGCAGCGGTACGACCTTGGCCACGGTGGTGACCAGGTTGATAAACGCCGCTTCCTTGATCCCGCGCAGCACCAGGAAATGCACAGCCCACAGCAGCACCGATGCACCAATCACCGCCGCTGGCGTGTTGCCTTCGCCAAAGATCGGGAAGAAGTAGCCGAGGGTGCTGAACAAGAGTACGAAGTACCCCACGTTGCCCAGCCAGGCACTGATCCAGTAACCCCAGGCGGATGAGAAACCCATGTAGTCGCCGAAACCGGCCTTGGCGTAGGCGTACACACCGCCGTCGAGGTCAGGCTTGCGGTTGGCGAGGGTCTGGAAGACGAATGCGAGGGTCAGCATGCCGATGGCGGTAATTACCCAGCCAATCAATACTGCGCCTACATCGGCACTGGCGGCCATGTTTTGCGGCAACGAGAAGATCCCGCCGCCAATCATTGAGCCCACGACAAGTGCAACCAGCGCACCAAGCCTAAGTTTTCCGGGAGAATCAGACATTGCGTGACTCCAATGCAGGAGAAGAGAGATCACAGAATAATTCCGTGCGCTAATCAAACAGCTGACTCAGATCACTTCATTGGCACATTCCATTGTGAATTAACGACTTAGGGGGGTAGAAGTTGCTGGGCGACGCAGTCCGCGGGGGGCGCTTGCTAGAGC
Source organism: Pseudomonas synxantha (assembly GCF_900105675.1). Lineage (NCBI taxonomy): Bacteria > Pseudomonadati > Pseudomonadota > Gammaproteobacteria > Pseudomonadales > Pseudomonadaceae > Pseudomonas > Pseudomonas synxantha. The sequence goes on from NZ_LT629786.1 coordinate 383,571, forward strand.
GGGCTCCTCCGATGTGGTTAATCATTTCGTCCGGGACATGGTGGTTGACGCTAGTTCGTATTTGCGGATGTGCAAACTTTTTGTACGGCGTCTGACGAACGCTTCATAATTGGCTTATTTAAATTCTAAATAAGCCTAAACTTCTCGCGTTTACATGCACTTATGTTATGAAGCGCTAGCGTCATTAAATTGAATTAGTTGAGTTCGCAGTGGTCGGCTCAAACTTTTATTGCGAGGAACCTGCATGTCCCAACCAGCCCAGAAACTTAGGCTCAGTGCCCTGATCGCCCTGGTCGTGGGTTCGATGATTGGCGGCGGGATCTTCTCGCTCCCGCAAAACATGGCGGCCCGTGCAGAAGTGGGCGCCGTGCTGATTGGCTGGGCAATCACGGCGGTCGGCATGTTGACCCTGGCCTTTGTGTTCCAGACCTTGGCCAACCGCAAACCGGAACTGGACTCCGGGGTGTACGCCTACGCCAAGGCCGGTTTTGGCGATTACATGGGGTTTTCATCCGCCTGGGGTTACTGGATCAGCGCGTGGATGGGCAACGTCGGTTATTTCGTGTTGCTGTTCAGCACCCTGGGTTACTTTTTTCCGGCGTTCGGCCAGGGTAATACACCGCTGGCCATTGGTTGTGCATCGCTGTTGCTGTGGGCGGTGCATTTCCTGGTGATGCGCGGGATCAAGGAGGCGGCGTTTATCAACCAGGTCACCACGGTGGCGAAGATTGTGCCGCTATTGATGTTTATCGTGATCGCCGCCGTCGCGTTCAAGGCGGATATCTTCACCCGCGACATCTGGGGCCTGGGTAACCCGCAGATGGATAGCGTGGTCGAGCAGGTGCGCCACATGATGCTGGTTACGGTGTTTGTGTTTATCGGCATCGAAGGCGCCAGCGTGTACTCGGCGCGGGCCGAGAAACGCTCGGATGTAGGCCGCGCCACGGTGATTGGTTTCCTGGGCGTGCTGGCGCTGTTGGTGCTGGTGAATGTGCTGTCCCTGGGCATCATGAGCCAGCCGCAATTGGCGCAGTTGCAGAACCCTTCTCTGGCGGGCGTGCTGGAACACATCGTCGGGCCCTGGGGCGCGGTATTGATCAGTATCGGCCTGGCGGTTTCGCTGCTCGGGGCGTTGCTTTCATGGGCGCTGCTCTGCGCGGAAATCCTCTATGCCACTGCCCACGACAAGACCATGCCGGCGTTCCTGAAAAAGGAAAATGCCAATCAGGTGCCGGTTAACGCGTTGTGGCTGACCAATGTGATGATCCAGGCGTTCCTGGTGATCACGCTGTTTTCGGCCAGCACCTACACCACCCTGATCTACCTGGCGTCGTCGATGATCCTGGTGCCCTACCTGTGGTCGGCGGCCTATGCGGTGTTGTTGAGCGGGCGCGGCGAGACCTATGCCGGCGCCCAGCGCCAGCGCATGAAAGACTTGGCAGTGGGGCTGATTGCCCTCGGCTATGCAGTATGGCTGTTGTACGCCGGGGGCTTGAAGTATTTGCTGTTGTCGGCGCTGCTGTATGCCCCGGGTGTGATCCTGTTCGCTCAGGCCAAGCGCGAGCAAGGCCAACCCTTGTTTACCCACGTGGAAAAAGGCATTTTCAGCTGCGTGATCGCGGGCGCCGGGTTGGCGGCATACGGGTTGTATAGCGGGGTATTGTCGTTGTGAGATTGGCGTATCAGCCGCCCTACGATTGGGCGGCAATGTTGGCGTTTTTGTCAGCTCGAGCCATCAATGGATTAGAAATCGTTGAGGCTGGCGCGTACCGGCGCAGCATCAGCGTGAACGGGCAACTGGGTTGGCTCAGCGTGGCGCCGGGCGCCGGCGATTGGCTGGAGGTGGGCGTCGAGTTTCCTGACGCGGCGGCCCTGCCCAAGATCGAGCGACGCCTGCGGGCCATGTTCGACCTGAATGCCAACCCCGAGCTGATTAATGCCCAATTGGCTGGCGACCCGTTGATGGCACAACTGGTTGCGGCCCGTCCTGGCCTGCGCGTGCCCGGGGCCTGGGACGGGCTGGAGCTGGCGATTCGTGCGGTGCTTGGCCAGCAGATTACAGTGGTGGCGGCCATTCGCCTGGCGGGCAAGCTGGTGGCGCAGTATGGCCAGCCGCTGCACACCCCATACGCCGGTATCACCCATGTTTTCCCGACACCCGAAGTGCTGGCGGCGGCAGACCTGGCGACCCTGGGCATGCCCAAGGCGCGAGGCCGTACCTTGTCTGCCGTGGCCCAGGCAGTGTTGGATGACCCCCAGGTGTTCCAACCCAAGGCCAGCCTCAAGGACGGCGTTGCGCGGTTGGTGGCGTTGCCGGGGATTGGCGACTGGACCGCGCAGTATATCGCCATGCGCCAGTTGCGCGAAGCGGATGCGTTTGCATCAGGGGATATCGGTTTGATCAATGCGCTAGCGGCGCTGGAGGGTGGGCCGGTGTCGGCGCGACAGCTGCTGGCCCGGGCCGAGGCGTGGAGACCGTTGAGGGCGTATGCGGCGCAGCATCTGTGGACGTCGTTGAGTCGGGGGGATTGATGGTGGCTGTACTGGCCTCATCGGGGGCAAGCCCCCTCCCACTTTTGAATTTATTCACAAATCAAATGGGAGAGGGGGCTTGCCCCCGATGGCGATCTTCAGTTCACCACTGAGGCCGGTGCGCGCCCAATTCTCCAGCCGGTAAATCCCACTGCAACGGCGTGCCACTGATGCTCAGCGGCGCCAGCAACCGATGGGCCTGCCCCCACGCCGTCTGCTCCACCACCAAACCCTGATCGCCTGGCTCTTCGGCACGCAACGCCGCTTGTACCGGCACTTGCCCTGCCTCCACCAGCAATTTCGCCGTACGCGCCAATGACAAGCGCGCCGAGCCACCGCGGCCGGATGCCAGGCGTTCGCCCAAGGCCCGGATCGCACTGGCAGCCATCAGGTAGCCGGTGGCGTGATCCAGCGCCTGCACTGGCAGCGGCACGGGCTTGTCCGTCCGCTTCCAGGCCATGCCCGCCTCGGCAATGCCGCTGCTCATCTGTACCAGGCTGTCGAAGCCGCGACGGTTGCGCCATGGGCCGCTCCAGCCGTAGGCGTTGAGGCTGACGTCGATCAACCCGGGGGCGAGGTCTTGTAGTTCGCCGATGGTGTAGCCCAATCGTTCCAGAGCATCGGCGCGGTAACCGTGGAACAGCACGTCAGCATCCTTGAGCAAGGCTTCGAATACCTGTCGACCCTCGGAGCTTTTCAAGTCAAGGCGTGCGCAGCGCTTGCCCAGGGTCATTTCCGGCACCACGCCGGGTTCGTTCCAGGTCGGCGAATCGATGCGCAGTACATCGGCACCCAACCCGGCGAGGAAACGACTGGCCACCGGGCCGGCCAATACGCGGGTCAAGTCCAGCACCTTGATACCGGCCAGCGGGCGCGCAGGCGAACCGAGCCAGGGTTTGTCGGTGCGGCTTTCGAAAACCTTGCGCTGTATCAGCGCTTCACTGTTTACCGCCAAGCCTTGTGGATGCTGCTGCCAGGCTTGCCACCCACGCATCTGCGCGGCGCAACCGCCGGCGTCGACAATGGCCTGTTCCAGCTCGGCGGCGTTCCATGCCGCGACTTTGGTTGCCATTTCGGCGCGGTCGGCCACAGGCCCCAGCACCCGCTCGGCCGCTGCACGGTGATGGGGCGCGTTGGTGTGCAAGCGAATCCAGCCATCGGCGCTGGCGTAGTCGCCGGCCACCGGGTCCCACAGCGGCGGCACTTGCCAACCCACGGGGCGAATTGAAGAAGAGAACCACAAGGAGGCCAGGCGCCGGTCCACGCTGACATTGGGCAAACGCCCGGTCTGCTGCTGGAGCAACTGGGCGATGGCCTGGCCGGCGGCGCCGATGCTGGCAGCGGCCAGGTCGGTGACGGCGAAGGCCGAGGGCAGGGCCCCGGTTTCGGTCATGGCTATTGCTGCGTGTGGTAAATCGAGTGCGGCTTGGATGGGAGTCAGCAGGTCAGTCATCAAAGGCCCTCCGTAAGAGAAGGGCCACTATAGAAGATCTTCACACAGCTGTGACAACGCCGGGTTCCAGCGGCAGATCGATACTGGCGACAAAACCGCCGTCAGGGTGATTGGCCAGAATCAGGTTGCCGCCATGGCGCTCGGCGGCGCGACGGGCGATGGCCAGGCCCAGCCCATGGCCCTGGGCAACCTGGCCGGGGGCGCGGTAGAACGGCTCGCCGAGTTGGCTCAGGTGCTCGGCTTCAACGCCGGGGCCGTGGTCACGCACGCTGATCAGAATGCGCCCGCCTTGGTGCTGGGCCTGCAATTCAATCGGTTGGCCGACGGGATTGAAGCGTTGGGCATTGCGCAGCAGGTTATCCACGGCGCGTTCGATCATGGTCGGCCAGCCTTTGAGGTACAGGTCGGCTTCGGTGGTGAGGTGCACCATCTGGTCCGGCGCGCCGAGTTGGGCGTCCTTTTGCAGGGTCTTGAGCAGCGGGTTGAGGTCGATGTCTTCGGCGCTGGCGTTGTCGGCATCGACCCGCGCCAGTACCAGGATCTCGCTGATCAAGGCTTCCAGGCGGTCGCATTCGCGGGTCAGGCGTGGCCAGAGTTTCTCCCGCTCCTCGGGGCTCGCACGTTCGGCCAGGGCCAGGGCGATCCGCAAGCGCGCCAGCGGCGAACGCAGCTCGTGGGACACATCACGCAGCAATTGGCGCTGGCTGCCGATCAGGCTTTGCAGGCGCGCACCCATGCGGTTGAAGTCGGTGGCCAACACACCGAACTCGTCACGCCGATTGGCCAATTGCGCCAGGCTGTTTTGCTGATAAGTGGCTTGCCCCAGATCATGCACTGCGCCGCGCAGGCGGCTGAGTGGGCGGGTGATGGACAGCGTCACCAGCAGGCTGAACAGGGTCAGCACCACCAGGGCAATCGCCAGGGCACTGAACGGCCACAACAGGCTGCTACGGTGCCAGGCATCTAGCTCGGGGTGAGGAATGCGGTAGATCAACAGGTAGGTGTCGCCGGTTTTGTCGCTGGTGTACTCGGCCGTCAGACGTCGCCAGGGTAGGTGGCCGTCCTGGCTGTCATTCTGCCGGGCCTCGAAGGCGGCGGCGCGGCGCGGGAAGGTGCCGCGCACCACCGGCTCGCCGCTTTCGTTGAGTACTTGCACGTCGATGTGGTACTGGCGTTTGCGTTGTTGCAGCAAGTCCTGGGCGGCGTCCTCGCCCTGGGCTTCGTAGAGTTGGGTCCACTCCTGCGCCAGGTTGTTGAGGCCGGGGTGGCGGCTGAGAATCCAGGCGTCCTGGTTGAGCATATGTCCGAGCAGGATCGACAAGCCGGCAACCAGGGCGATGGCCAGCCAGAAACTTGCCAGGATACGCCAGAACAATGAACGCACAGGAAACCCTCAAACAGGAAAAGCCCAGCGGCGTGAACCACTGGGCTGTAGAGATGAAGCTAGAGCATTATTGCGCTTTTTGCGCCTGCTGGGCTTTCCAGGCCTGGAATTCCTTCCACTCGGCGCGGCGCTCGGCTTGCTTCTTGACGATCTCGTCGTACTTCTTCTGTTGGTCGGGCTTGAGCACGGCACGGATATCGGCCTGGGTTTTCTGCTTGTCGGCGGCGATTTCGTCCTGCATGGCTTTCTGGTCGGCGGCCGGCAGTTTGTCCAGGTACTTCTTGACCAGGTCTTTGCGAGCGTGCCATTGGTCACCCATCAGCTTGCGGACCTGTTCGCGTTGTTCCTTGCTCAAGTCCAGTTGGCTGAACGGGCCACCTTTGCCACGCGGACCATGTTCACCACCGTGACCCGGGCCACCCATCATGTGGCCGGAAGGTTCGCCCATTGGGCCTGGGCCTTCTGGCATGGCCATGGCAACGGTAGGCAGGGCAGCGGCGAGCATCAAAGCGATAAGGGTCTTGCGCATGGTGATTCTCCTGTCTCTATTCCGGTGAGTCCGGATGTGAGTAGATTAGGGAGATCAAGGTCAGCCGCCGTCAGCAGAGGGTAAAGATTTGGTAAGGCTGCCTCTAGAGGCTGTAGTAGTACCCGCGACTGCGCAACGCGACGATGCGTGGCCGACCATCCGGGTGCGGGCCGATTTTCTTGCGCAGGTTGCTGACGTGCATGTCCAGGCTGCGATCGTAGAGTGTCAGCTTGCGGCCCAGGGCGATCTGCGCCAGTTCCTGTTTGTCCAGAGGCTCGCCGGGTTGGCGCAACAGGGCTTCGAGCAGGCGACTTTCGGAAACAGTGAGGGTGAATTCCTGCTCATCGATACTGACTACGCCGCGCACCGGGCTGAAGCACAGGTCGCCCAGTTCCAGCTGGGTCGACACCGCGGCCGGGTGGCTGCGGCGCAATACCGCGCGCAGGCGCGCCGTCAATTCGCGTGGATCGCAGGGCTTGGCCAGGTAGTCGTCGGCCCCCAGCTCCAGGCCGAGGATGCGGTCCAGGGGTTCGCCCCGGGCCGAGAGCATCAGCACCGGCAACTCCGGGTGGTCGTTGCGCAATTGCTTGAGCAGTTCCAGGCCGCTGCCGTCGGGCAGCATCACATCGAGCACCACCGCCGCCGGGGCGGCCTCGGCCAATGCTCTGCGGGCGCTCAAGCCGTCGTGGCAGGCGCGCACCTGGAAGCCTTCCTGGCTCAACCAACTGGTCAGCAGCTCACAGAGCTCCTGGTCATCATCTATCAGTAACAGCTCGCTCATGACTCACTCAATTTAGCCATTGTCGACGGCGACGATGCCCACCGCTGGCGAAGATCCCACACAATAGGGCGATCAGCGCGACGGCCGCGCCGATGACGAACCACTGCTGCTGTTCGGTCAGCCAGCGGGTCAAGGCGCCGCCCTGTGTCTCTTTGAGTTGCTGGGCCAGGCGTTGGTTCTCTTGGCGCAAACGACTCAGTTGGACGCTTTCGCGGGCAGCGTCTGCGCTTTGCAGTTGCTTGCCCAGTGCTTCACGCTGGCGTTCGCTTTCTTTCAAACGTTGCTGCAACTCGGTGACCTGGGCGTCGGCACTCAAGGACAAGGGCGCGGAACCGCCGCTGTACGAGGGCTCTTCAGCGTGGGCCGTAGCCCCGATCGTTAACACTGCCAACAGACACAACTGACGTAAGCGCATCGGAACTCCTGATTCCACACGAATATTCAGAACGTTGTCGGCAGGTCACCGGGAATAATGAGCCATTGGCAGTGCGCCGAATCGATTTGGTTCGGCGCCGCCGGGCTCAAGGCAGGACTTGCTTGAACGGCTTGATCACGACTTCGGCGTACACGCCGGCCGCGACATAAGGGTCTGCCTTGGCCCAGGCCTGGGCGTCGGCCAGGGAGGCGAACTCGGCGACGATCAAGCTACCGGTGAAACCGGCTTCGCCCGGGTCATTGCTGTCTACCGCAGGATGCGGCCCAGCCAGTACGATCCGGCCTTCGGCCTGCAGTTGTTTGAGGCGCTCGACATGGGCCGGGCGCACGCTCAGGCGTTTTTCCAGCGAGTTGGCGGCGTCAGTGGCAATGATGGCGTAGAGCATGTCAGTCCTCGGTTTTCGGCGTGGTAGGGGCGGTGTCATGCAGGTGACGCGACAGGTAGATACCCTGGCCGATCAGGAACAATACGGTCATGCCGAGGCTGCCGAACACTTTGAAGTCGACCCAGTAGTCCTGGAAGGTGAATGCCACGAACAGGTTGGCGGCACCGCAGAACAGGAAAAACACGATCCAGGCCACGTTCAGGCGCACCCATACCGGTTCCGGCAAGGTCAGCGCATGGCCCATGATGCGCTTGATCAGCAGGCGGTCACCGATAAAGTGACTGCCGATAAACACCAGCGCGAACAGCCAGTTGACCACCGGGGCTTTCCATTTAAGGAAGGTTTCGCTGTGGAACGCCAGGGTCAGGCCGCCGAAGACCAGGCAGGCGATGAGCGTGAGCCATTGGCTTTTTTCCAGCTTGCGCTGGGAGATGAAGATGGCGCCGTAGACCACGATGGAACTGATGATCAGTACCGCGGTGGCGCTGTAGATGCCGCCGAACGACAGCTCGTGACCGGCGATTTCGATGACCCTGGGGTCGAGTTTGGTAACGATGAAAAACAGCAACAGCGGGATGAAGTCGATGAATTGTTTCACAGTAAGAGCCAGAAGCTGGATGTGGCGGCATAATAACAAACATCCTTGGTTGCGATAGCGCCAGCTGACTTGAGGTTACATACCCACGTGAATGTTGATTTGCACTGCCACAGCACGGCCTCCGACGGCGCCCTGGCGCCCGCGGTACTGGTTGCGCGGGCGTTTGAAAAAGGCGTGCGAGTCCTGTCGTTGACCGACCATGACACCCTCGAGGGCCTCGATGAAGCCCGTGACGCCGCCCATTCCCTGGGCATGCAGTTGGTCAACGGCGTGGAGTTGTCGTGCACCTGGGGCGGTGCCACCATCCATGTGCTCGGCTACGGCTTCGACCAGCATGCCCCACCCCTGGTGGCCGCCATCGCCCAATTGCACGATGGCCGCTGGCTGCGGTCCGAAGAAATAAGCCGCAAGCTCAGCCTCAAAGGCATGCCCGGTGCCCTGGACGGTGCGCGCACTATCCAGCAGGAGCTGGGCGACAGTGGCAACGCACCGGCCCGTCCGCACTTTGCCGACTGGATGGTGCGTGAAGGCTATGTCAAGGATCGCGCCGAGGCCTTTCGCAAATGGCTGGGCGCCGGCAAGTTAGGCGATGTGAAGCTGCATTGGCCGACCCTTGAAGACACCGTCGAGACCCTGCGGGCCTCCGGGGCCTGGGTCAGCCTGGCGCATCCCTGGCATTACGATTTCACCCGCAGCAAGCGTCGCAAGCTGATCAGCGACTATATTGGAGCGGGCGGCCACGCGATCGAAGTGGTCAACGGGTATCAACCTGCCGAACAGGTCGGCAGCCTGGCGATTCTTGCCCGCGAATTTGGTCTGCTGGTCAGTGCCGGCAGTGATTTCCATGGCCCAGGCGGCTGGTCCGAGATTGGCGAGTATCGCCAGGTCCCGGAAGATCTGCCGCTGTTGTGGGGGCGATTCAAGCATGACCCCATTATTGCCACCGTCTGAACAGGTAGAACACGTGAGTCAATTCTTCCAGATTCATCCGGAAAACCCGCAAGCGCGCCTGATCAAGCAGGCCGTAGAGATCATCCGCGCTGGCGGCGTGGTGATCTACCCGACTGATTCGTCCTATGCCATTGGTTGCCAGATCGGCGACAAGGGCGCGGTCGAACGCGTAAGGCGCCTGCGCCAACTGGATGACAAGCACAACTTTGCGCTGATCTGCAGCGACTTGTCCCAACTGGGGCTGTTTGCCAAGGTCGATACCGGCACCTTCCGCCTGCTCAAGGCCCACACGCCGGGGCCCTACACCTTTATTCTCAACGCCACCCGCGAAGTGCCGCGCCTGTTGCTGCACCCGAAGAAACGCACCATCGGCCTGCGTGTGCCGGAGCATCCGATAGCCCTGGCTTTGTTGGCCGAGCTGGGTGAACCGTTGATGAGCGTGTCGTTGATCCTGCCGGGTGAAACCGAGCCGCTGTATGACCCTTACGAAATGCGCCGCCTGCTGGAAAAACATGTCGACCTGATCATCGACGGCGGTTATGGCGGCAACAAGGCTTCCACGGTGATCAACCTCGCCGATGGCGAACCGGAGGTGGTGCGCGTGGGTTGCGGCGACCCGACCCCGTTCATGGTCGAGGCCTGAGTGTCGGCCGTGGAAACCGCTGACCCCCAGGCCGGCGCCCAGCAGGAACTGCCGTTTGCCATGGTGTATGGCCAGGCGGTCATGGAAATGCCCCTGGACCTGTATATCCCGCCGGATGCCCTGGAGGTGTTCCTCGAAGCCTTCGAAGGCCCGCTGGACTTGCTGCTGTACCTGATCCGCAAGCAGAACATCAATATCCTCGACATCCCGGTGGCGGAAATCACGCGCCAGTACATGGGTTATGTCGAGCTGATGCAGTCGGTGCGCCTGGAGTTGGCTGCCGAGTACCTGGTGATGGCCGCCATGCTCGCCGAGATCAAGTCGCGCATGCTGCTGCCGCGCTCGGAAACGGTGGAAGCCGAAGAGGATGACCCGCGCGCCGAGCTGATCCGCCGCCTGCAGGAATACGAGCGCTTCAAGGCCGCTGCCGAAGGCATCGACAACCTGAGCCGTGTGGGCCGCGATGTGGTGGTGCCCAAACTCGATGCGCCCGAAGCGCGTGCGCGTAAACTGCTGCCGGATGTGAGCCTGGAAGAACTGCTGATGTCCATGGCCGAAGTGCTACGCCGTGGCGATATGTTCGAAAGCCACCAGGTCAGCCGTGAAGCCCTGTCCACTCGCGAGCGTATGAGCGATGTACTGGAACGTCTCAAGGGCGGTGGGTTTGTGCCGTTTGTCGAGCTGTTCACTGCCGAAGAAGGGCGACTTGGGGTGGTGGTGACCTTTATGGCGATCCTCGAGCTGGTCAAGGAGTCCTTGGTGGAGCTGGTCCAGAATGAGCCTTTTGCGGCTATCCACGTGCGGGCGCGAGCCGAATAACGAGCTGAATCGATGAATCTGACTGAACCCCGCGAACTGGCACCCTTGCTGGAGGCCTTTCTCCTGGCCTCGGGCAAACCGCAATCCCTGGAGCGCCTGTTCGAACTCTTTGAAGAAGCCGAACGCCCGGAGCCGCCGGTCTTCAAGAAAGCCCTGGAGATCCTGCGCAAGTCCTGCGACGGCCGTGCCTTTGAACTGCGCGAAGTGGCGTCGGGTTACCGCCTGCAGATCCGCGAGAAATTTTCGCCGTGGGTCGGCCGCTTGTGGGAAGAGCGCCCGCAACGTTATTCCCGGGCAATGTTGGAGACCATGGCGCTGATCGCCTATCGCCAACCGATCACCCGGGGCGAAATCGAAGACGTGCGTGGCGTAGCGGTCAACAGTCATATCGTCAAGACCCTGCTGGAGCGCGAGTGGATCCGCATCGTCGGCTACCGTGATGTGCCGGGTAAACCGGCGATGTTCGCCACCACCAAGGTGTTCCTCGACCACTTCAACCTGAAAAACCTCGACGACCTGCCGCCCCTGGCCGAACTGCGCGAAATGGAAGCAGAGCCGGTGCTCGACTTCGACGACGCGCCGGTGCCGGCCAGCCTGCAGGAACTGGCCGACGCCAGTGCCGAGCCGGAGGAGCCAAAGGACGAGACCAGTTTCCATACGCTGTTGTTGGAGCTGGACGATATGGAGCAGGGGATCAAGACCGACTTTGACGATTTATTGCGCGATGCTGCCGACGAGCCGCAGACCGAGGTGAACGTTGAACCCGAGCCCGAAGTCGAAGAAGACATCCTCGGCGTCGCCGATGCCCGGGAAAAGCTCCTGGCCGCCGTCGCCGCCCTCGAACAACCGCCGCTGAGCGACGAAGAGGACGAAGCCCGAGCACTGGCAGAGGCCATCGAAAACGAACGCCGCCAACTCGAAGACTGATGCTGATTTAGTGTGGGAGGGGGCTTGCTGCCGATGGCGGTGTATCAGCAACATATGCAACAACTGACCCACCGCTATCGGGAGCAAGCCCCCTCCCACATTGGATCTCCATTGTCTGGATGGTCTGGGAGAAAAAATGAGTTCAACCAAAGACCCGTGCATCAGCATCTGCAAATTCAGCGACGACATCTGCGTCGGCTGCGGTCGCAGCAAGCGTGAAATCCGCGCCTGGAAGAAACTCGACAAAGTCGACAAGCGCACGGTTCTCGCCGAAGCCGAGCTGCGGTTGTTGGCCCTCGGCGCCACCGGTCGGCGGAAAAGCAAATGACTTGGGCTTTATCGACTAGTCTGTGATGCGCAACACGCGCCATGCGCGTATGATTCGCGACCCCTTGGCGACCTATTCGCCCAAGGCCCCGCTTTCAATACCCTTCAGGCCACGCCTGAATCGACCCACCGGGAGGTGCTTACGATGAATGACCAAGACCAGAACGACAGCCAGGAAATCGGCCCAGCAGGCGAAAAGCTGCAAAAGGTGCTGGCGCGTATCGGCGTGGGCTCGCGCCGCGACGTTGAAGCCTGGATCACCCAGAAGCGCATCAAGGTCAACGGCGTCGAGGCCACCCTCGGCCAGCGCGTCGACCTGCACGATGCAATCACCATCGATGGCAAGGTGATCAAGCGTGAAGAGGCTGCCGAATCGGTGCGCCGCGTGATCATGTACAACAAGCCCGATGGCGAGATCTGCACCCGTGACGACCCGGAAGGCCGTCCGACCGTGTTCGACAAGATGCCAAAGCCTAAAGAAGGCCGCTGGATCAACATCGGTCGCCTGGACATCAACACCACCGGCTTGCTGATGTTCACCACCGACGGTGAACTGGCTAACCGCCTGATGCATCCGTCCTACGAGATGGACCGTGAATACGCTGTGCGTGTACGCGGTGAAGTCGATGACGAGATGATCGAACGCCTCAAGGCCGGCGTGGTGCTGGAAGACGGCCCTGCCAAGTTCACCGATATCAAGCAGGCTCCAGGCGGTGAAGGTTTCAACCATTGGTACCACTGCGTGGTGATGGAAGGCCGCAACCGTGAAGTGCGTCGCCTGTGGGAATCCCAGGGCTTGGTGGTCAGCCGCTTGAAACGCGTGCGTTTCGGCCCGGTGTTCCTGAATTCCGACCTGCCGATGGGCCGCTGGCGCGAAATGAGCCAGTACGAAGTCGACATCCTCAGCGCCGAAGTCGGCCTGACGCCGGTCGCGATGCCGCAGATGAATGCCAAGAGCAAGGACAAGCTTGAGCGTATGCAGCGTAAATCCTCGCGCCCAGTAGCGCGTACCGAGCGCGTGGCCCGTACCCTGCGCCCGGCGCTGAATGCACCGGCCACGGGCGGTCGTATCTCCCGTGAGCCGCAGATCGAAGGTGAGCGTCGCCCTACCGCACCGTCCCGTCAGGAAGGTGAGCGTGCTCCCCGCACACCACGTCCTGCTCGTGGCGAAGCGCCAAGCGGTGGTCGCAGCAACCGTGGTGAAGCGGATCGCCCGGCCGACAGCGCCAGTACCAAGCGTCCAGCCAAGCCAGCGGCGAACAAACGCCCTGGCCCGAAACTGGTAGCCGATGAGCCATCGGGCAAGCGCCGTGGCGCACCGGCAGGCTCCGGTCAGCGTCCTGGTTTTGGTCGCAAGAAGCCGCAGTGATCTAAGGTTGCAATGCAATCAACTGTGGGAGGGGGCTTGCTCCCGATAGCGGTGTATCAGTCACGGATGTGATGACTGACATAATGCTATCGGGGGCAAGCCCCCTCCCACATTTGGATCTTCATTAGATTTGAAATGGGGCGCTCAGAAAGCAAAAGTCCCATCAAACACCGGCTTGTCATCCAGCGCCAGTACCCCACTGGCAAAGATCAAATCCAGGTGATGGCTGCCTTTCTGCCCGCCGCCCAGGCCCAGGTGCAACCCGCAATGGCGCTCCTCGAACCCGGCGTTGCGCGCATACAGATCCTTGACCCCTTCATTGGTGCCAATGCCCAACTCCTCCACGCGACGGTTGGACGGGTTGGCATTCAGGTATTTGTTGAAGTCATCCGCCAGCCCCGGCACGTCGCTGGCCACGCTGCAAATGGTCGAATTTTCGATCCACAATTCCAGCGGTGATTGCAGCACGCCGTATTTGCGCGCAAACGGAATGGTGCTGAGGAAGGTGCCGACAAACCGCACCTGGCCGTTGATGGCTTCGCTGTGGGTGGCAATTTCACCGGGGGCCAGGTCATGGTTGCCGACGCCGTTGATATTGGTCCACTTCTTGATGCTGCTCATCGGCGCTTCCAGGCGCGAGCCATGCTTGTCGGTGAAGCTCAGTACATTGGCCTGGGACATGCGTCGGATCAGCGTGGCGTTAAGGTCGGCGATGCGCTGCGGCTCGACGCTGAAAGTGTCGTAGAAGTAATCACCATAATCCTTGAATAGCAGGGATTTCTTCCAGTGCTCGGCCATCACGCCGTGCAGGGCTCGGATAAAGTCAGGGCCTTCAGCGCGTGGATTGGGCAGGGTCGAGGAGTCGTAGAGAAACAGGTACAGGTCGCAGGCTTCGATGGCTTTGACCAGAGTGTCGCTGGGTGCCAGGTCCAGGCGTTGCAGCTGGAAGTTGAAGCGCGCGGCGCTACCGTGGGTGATTGCCTGGGCGATGGCGTCGTAGCGCTCGGTATGGCCCAGCAGCACGGTGGGACGATGCAGGCCGCTGAGGGCCGGGTGGTGTGCGAGGTAGTAGAGAAAGTGTTCGACGGCGCGGGCCTTGTCCATGACGTGTGTCCTTCTGTGCCTGGGTAAGGGGGCAGGTGCCGTGCACAGCACCTGCCGGATGCCTGCCGGGTATTAGAAAGGCCACATCGCGGTGCCGAAAGGCACAACGGCATCGGCTTGCATCATTTCAACGGCGGCCTCATGGGTCGGCGCTTCAAACCAATCGTCGAGTTGCAGTTCGGTTTCCAGGTCTTTTTCCAGTGCTTGCATGGTGTATCTCCTAGAGGACGTTGTTTGAGAACGGCTTGCCAGCGGGCTTCGCGGGCAAGTGCAAAGAACCTAGAAGAGTGTGTTTCAGAATGCAAAAAATTTATTGACACGGTTTCATTTGGATTTTTTCTTCTGTTTTTTTGCGGATTTTTTTATTCAAGCAAAACAGTGAATTGGCTGAACCGATTCTGCGGAAAATTCTCACCGACAATTTTCTGGTAGCTGACGGTAAAAGCCGGCTGTAACGTAGATTTTCCATTATGTAACGATAAGTTTACGAGTTCGCCCTGCTAATTCAGCTTGTGCCCAACGCGTAAGGAATATCTGCCAGTTTGTCGCGGGCGCTTTGCAGGCTCGGCCTGAAGCCGTCGAGCGGTGTACAATGCGCCGTGTTTTACTGTGACCCCCCTTGCGTACCCACGCAAAAGGCCAAGACCCAGGGTTTGTTCGCCCTGATCACTCCGCCTGGCCACGAGCCGGACGGGTTCGATTTCGTCACAGATAAAAACAAACAGGTGACGCATGACCGTTAGAAAGACGCTGTACTCCTGGTGCCTGCGCTGGGGTTTGAGCGGCGCTGCTTGAGTCGGTAATTCAAGGCAGCAACCTGCATTCAACATCCTCAAACCTTGCGTGAGACCCTTTTCATGAGTGGACCCCATTCTTCTTCAGGCGAGCTGAAACGCGGCCTGAAAAACCGGCATATCCAGTTGATCGCCCTCGGGGGCGCCATCGGCACCGGCCTGTTCCTCGGCTCGGCCGGGGTGCTCAAGTCCGCCGGCCCGTCGATGATCCTGGGCTATGCCATCTGCGGCTTTATCGCCTTTATGATCATGCGCCAGCTCGGCGAAATGATCGTAGAAGAACCGGTCGCCGGTTCCTTCAGCCATTTTGCCCACAAGTACTGGGGTGGCTTCGCCGGCTTTTTGTCGGGCTGGAACTGCTGGATCCTGTATATCCTGGTGGGCATGTCGGAGCTGACGGCCGTGGGTAAGTACGTGCACTACTGGTGGCCGGAGATCCCGACCTGGGTGTCTGCGGCGGCCTTCTTCGTGCTGATCAACGTGATCAACCTGGCCAACGTCAAGGTTTTCGGTGAAGCCGAGTTCTGGTTCGCCATCATCAAGGTGGCGGCCATCGTCGGCATGATCGCCCTGGGCAGCTACCTGCTGGTCAGCGGCAGCGGCGGCCCGCAAGCCTCGGTCAGCAACCTGTGGGACCACGGCGGCTTCTTCCCCCATGGTGTCGGCGGTTTGGTGATGGCCATGGCGATCATCATGTTCTCCTTCGGCGGCCTGGAAATGCTCGGCTTTACCGCGGCCGAAGCCGACCAGCCTCGTACCGTGATCCCCAAGGCGATCAATCAGGTGATCTATCGCATCCTGATTTTCTACATCGGCGCCTTGGTGGTGCTGTTGTCGCTCACACCTTGGGACAGCCTGCTGGCGACCCTCAATGCGTCCGGCGATGCCTACAGCGGGAGCCCGTTCGTGCAGGTGTTCTCGATGCTGGGCAGCAACACCGCCGCGCATATCCTCAACTTCGTGGTGCTGACCGCAGCGTTGTCGGTGTACAACAGTGGCACCTACTGCAACAGCCGCATGCTGCTGGGCATGGCTGAGCAGGGCGATGCGCCCAAGGCCCTGGCGAAAATCGACAAGCGCGGCGTGCCGGTGCGTTCGATCCTGGCCTCGGCGGCGATCACCCTGGTGGCGGTGCTGATGAACTACCTGATGCCCCATGACGCGCTGGAATTGCTGATGTCCCTGGTGGTGGCCACGTTGGTGATCAACTGGGCGATGATCAGCTTCTCGCACTTCAAGTTCCGCCAGCACATGAACCGCACTGGCCAGGTGCCGCTGTTCAAGGCGCTGTGGTACCCGTATGGCAACTATGTGTGCCTGGCATTCGTGGTGTTTATCCTGGTGGTCATGCTGATGATCCCGGGGATTCAGATGTCTGTGTACGCGATCCCGGTCTGGGTGGCGTTCATGGGCGTTTGCTACTGGATCAAGAACAAGCGAAGGGGGCCACAACCCTTGGATATGGCCGCTCCTGCGGTGAAGTGATCTTCCAATGCTGTTGAGCAGACCCGGCCTTGCGCCGGGTTTGTTGTTTGAGAGGATGGGCAAGGTGCATTCGCGTATCCTGGGACTCCTTCTGGAGGACCTTGTTGCTCATGCTGGTGATTTCCAACAACGTACACTTGCCCGATGCCGAGATCGAGTTGACCGCCATTCGCGCCCAAGGTGCCGGCGGGCAGAACGTCAATAAGGTCTCGAGTGCGGTGCACCTACGCTTTGATATTCCCGCGTCGTCGTTGCCTGCGTTCTACAAGGAGCGCCTGCTGGCGTTGCGCGATAGCCGTATTACCAGCGAAGGCGTGCTGGTGCTCAAGGCCCAGCAATACCGTACCCAGGAACAGAACCGCGCCGATGCGCTGGAACGTTTGGTGGAGTTGATCCAGAGTGCCACCAAGGTCGAGAAAAAGCGTCGTCCGACCAAGCCAACCCTGGGCTCGAAGAAACGCCGCCTGGAGTCCAAGACCAAGCGCGGCAGCATCAAGGCGGGGCGCGGCAAGGTCGACTTCTAGGCGTCGCGTGTTTCGCGGGCCTTGGGCGCCTGGCGGTACAGGTAGAGGCTCAGCAGCAAGCCCGCTGCAGCGGCGAGGGCGGCGAACAGGAAGATCGACGCAAAGCCAAAACCTGCCGCCACGGCGCCAGCCAGCGGCCCGGTGATGCCCAGCGACAAGTCGATAAACAGCGAATAGGCGCCCACCGCCGAGCCACGGCTGGAGGCCGGCACCAGGTTGACCGCCTCCACCCCCAGCGCCGGGAACACCAGGGAAAAGCCGAAGCCACTCAACGCCGCACCTGCCAGTGCCAGCTGGGCATCTGGCGCCAGCCACAGCAGCAGCAGGCCGAGCACTTCCACAGACAGGCAGGCAATCGCAACCCGAAAGCCGCCAATGCGGTTGATCAAGTTGCCGAACAATAAGCGTGCGCCGATAAAGCTGGCGCCGAACAGGCTCAGGGCCCACACCGCGTTGTCCCAGTGCTGGGTGCTGTAGTACAGGGTGATAAAGGTGGCGATGGTGCCAAAGCCGATTGAGCCCAACGCCAGCGCGCAACCATGGGGTAGTACCCGGCCCAGCACATTCATGAACGGCAAGCGGACGCCAGGCACAATTGGCGCCGCTTGCTTTTTCCAGGCCAGCAGCACGCCCACTACCGCCAGCAGAATGATGCTGAAGCCCATGCTCCACAATCCGAAATGGCTGACCATCAGCACCCCCAGCGGTGCTCCGACCGCCAGCGCGCCGTAGCTGGCGATGCCGTTCCAGGAGATGACCTTGGCCGTATTCGCCGCACCGACGCGACCGATGCCCCAGCCAATCGCGCCCGAGCCCACCAGGCTTTCAGCGCTGCCCAGCACCAGTCTACCGATCAGCAGGCTGCCCAGGCTGAGCGCCGGCAGGCTGGAAAACCACGCTGCCAGCAGCATGAACACCCCGCTCAATCCGCAGCCCGCCAGGCCAATCAGCACGGCGCGCTTGCTGCCCAGGTTGTCGATAATCTTGCCGGCATAGGGACGGCTCAGCAGGGTGGCCAGGTATTGCACGCTGATCACCAGCCCGGCGATCACCGCGCCATAGCCCAATTGGCTATGGACGTAGCCCGGCAAGACGGCCAGGGGAATGCCGATATTCAGGTAGCCGATAAAGGTAAACAGCACGATGGATACGACTTGCAGCGTGACCGCCATGGGTCGCTGGGAATCTGGCATGGGAAGGGTCCACTGTCGCAGCAGGCAAAGATAGGCTGCTAATGATACCGGCGCGCAGGCCGGGCAGGGCGGGAAAAATGTAAAACGTCAGATCAACAACACATCAAGCCTGGGCAGGGGCCAACAGTTGAGTTGTTACCAGGGCCGCCAGGGCGTTTTCCTGGGTGCCGAAGCGCTTGAGCAATGCGGCCTGCTTGTCTGCACTGAGGCGGTTCCAGATTTCGACCATCTGCAAGGCAGCGTCGAGCACGGCGGCGTCCGGGGCATCGGGAAGGGTCGTGGTCATGATGAAGGTCTCGAGTGATTCAGGCAGTGTGGAAAGCGCTCAAAGGTGCGCTTTCCACACGGTCTGGTACGGCGTCAGTCCTGGCTTTCGCGGTCGACTGGTTTTGCTTCTTTGGCCTCAGGCTGCTTGTCGCTGGCCTGCTGCGGTGTTGGCTGCTCAGTTGGGTGCAGGCTTGGGAAGGGGAGATTAGGTATCTCGTGCATCGTCGTCGCTCCTCGCAAGGTCTGTTTTTTCAATCGCAGGTGATTCCGCGCTCTCAAAAAGCCTTGGCAGGATACAGCACCGTAAATGACAAAAAGACTTTTATCTCGGCGAATTCATATTTTTTCATGGTTCAAACGCAAGTGACATGAGGTCACACCCTTAGAACGGCACCTTGCCCAGGATCATGTCGCGGTACATCACAAAATCCCCCAACAAGCTGTAGAGCGGATGCTGGAAGGTCGCCGGGCGGTTCTTTTCGAAGAAAAAGTGGCCGATCCAGGCGAAGGTGTAGCCAGCGACGGGCAAGGCCAGCAAAAGAACCAGTGAGCCCCTGCCAATGGCATACGCAAGAATGCCGATCACCAAGGTGGTGCCGATAAAGTGCAGGCGCCGACAGGTGCTGTTGCCATGCTCGCTCAGGTAGTACGGGTAGAACTCGGCAAAACTGTTGAATTTCCTGACGTTTTCCACGACTGCCGGCCCTCGGGTTGTTATACCGCCCAACAGATGTTCGGCGGGAGCTTATTTGAGTCTAGAGTCATCGGAGGTAACGGCCAGTGACAATAGATGCCATTTTAGTATCCTTGGCTTCCTGGCTGCCGTTTGAGCCTGCTTTCCAATAAGAAGACGCCATGAGCGAACGAACAACTTCTGCAAGCTGGGCGATGGGGATAGTCAAGGCACTGGAAATGGACGGCCTGGATTGCCGTGCCTTGTTCAGGCAACTGGGCCTGGATTATGCGGCGCTGAATGACCCCGACGCGCGATTCCCTCAGGATGCCATGACTCGTCTGTGGCAGCGGGCGGTGGAATTGTCGGGCAACCCGGCGATTGGCCTGAACATGGGCAAGGTAGCGCGTCCTGCCTCGTTTCATGTCGCCGGTTATGCCTTGATGTCCAGCAACACCCTGGCCGAAGGCTTTATGCGACTGGTGCGCTACCAGCGCATCATCGCCGAAAGCGCTGACTTGAGCTTCCGACTCTTGCCCGAAGGCTATGCGCTGATTCTGACGGTTCATGGCGATCACCTGCCGCCGACCCGACAAAGCGCCGAAGCCTCGTTGGCGAGCGCCCTGGCCTTGTGTGGCTGGCTTACCGGTCGCACCCTGCAACCGCGCAAAGTGCTGCTGCAGGGCGATCAACCCGCGGACCTGGCGCCGTACAAACAGGCCTTTCATGCGCCTTTGCAATTCGATGCACCTTATGACGCGCTGATCTTCGAGCAAGCCGACATGGAGGCGCCACTGCCCACCGCCAACGAAGCCATGGCGCTGTTGCACGACCGCTTTGCCGGTGAATACCTGGCGCGTTTTTCCGAAAGTCGCGTGACCCACAAGGCACGGCAGGTGTTGTGCCGTCTGCTGCCCCAAGGCGAACCCAAGCGCGAAGCGGTGGCCCAGACGTTGCACCTGTCCCAGCGCACCTTGCAGCGGCGTCTGCAGGAAGAGGGCACCAGCTTCCAGGCTTTGCTCGATGACACCCGTCGCGAACTGGCCGAGCAATACCTGGCACAGCCGAACATGACCTTGCTGGAAATTGC
Source organism: Pseudomonas synxantha (assembly GCF_900105675.1). Lineage (NCBI taxonomy): Bacteria > Pseudomonadati > Pseudomonadota > Gammaproteobacteria > Pseudomonadales > Pseudomonadaceae > Pseudomonas > Pseudomonas synxantha. Next base: position 403,835 of record NZ_LT629786.1, read on the forward strand.
CTACCTGCTGGGTTTTGCCGACCCGAGCAACTTTTTTCGCGCGTTTCGTCGCTGGTTTGATGCTACGCCCGGCGAATACCGGGCGCGGTTGCTGGCAATGTCGGCGGTCAGTGGCGCCAGAACGCCGGAATGCACAGCACAAACACGGTAATAATCTCCAGCCGGCCCAGCAGCATGCCCAGTGACAGGATCCACTTGGCCGCATCCGGCAGGGTGGAGAAGTTGCCGGCCGGGCCAATGGTTTCGCCAAGGCCCGGGCCGACGCCGGATACGGTACTGGCGGCGCCGGTCAGGGCAGTCATCCAGTCCACGCCCAGCAGTGACAAGGCCAGGGCGATGGTGCAGATGGTAATGGCGAAGAAAAACGAAAAGGTCAGGATCGAGCGCACAATTTCTTCGTCGAGGCGATGGCCGTTGTACTTTTGCTTGATCACTGCCCGTGGGTGAATCAGTTGGTTCAAGTTGGCCTTGAGCAGGATATAGGCGACCTGGAAACGAAAGATCTTGATGCCGCCCGCCGTGGAGCCCGAGCAGCCGCCGATAAAGCCCAGGTAGAAGAACAGCATCAGTGAGAAGTTACCCCAAAGGCTATAGTCCCCCAGCGCAAATCCGGTAGTCGTCATCACCGAAGTCACGTTCAGAGCCACATGGCGCAAGGCGTCTAGCCAATGCAGGTCGGTGGTCCACCAGTACCAGGTGCCGAGTACCAGCCAGGTCACGAACAACAGGCCGAGCAAGCCTTGTACCTGCTGGTCCTTGATCAGCGCCCTACGGTTGCCGCGCAATGTGGCCACATACAAGGCGAACGGCAAGCTGCCGAGGATCATCACCACCACGGCGACCCAGTGCACCGCCGGTTGTTTCCAGTGCGCCAGGGACTCATCCGACGTGGAAAACCCACCGGTGGAAATTGCCGACATCGCGTGGTTGATCGCATCGAACAAGCCCATGCCTGCCCACCAGAATGCCAGGCTGCCGAAGATGGTGATGCCCACATACGCCGCCACGATCAGCCGCGCCACCATGTGCGAGCGGGGCATGACCTTTTCCGAGCGGTCCGAGGATTCGGTCTGGAACAAGCGCATGCCACCAATGCGCAGCAGCGGCAGGATCGCCACCGCCATGCCGATAAAGCCGATACCGCCAAGCCAGTGCAACAGCGAACGCCACATCAGGATGCCCGGTGACATGCTGTCCAGGCCGCTCAATACCGTGGAGCCGGTGGCGGTGATGCCCGACATGCTTTCGAAGAACGAGTCGGTATAGCTGATGTGCTGGGTCAGCAAAAACGGCAGGGCGGCGAAGATGCACACCACCACCCAGCTGCTGACCGTCAGCAGATACATGTCCCGGGGACGCAGGTGCACGTGTTCGGGGCGACCGGGGATGACCAGGGCCAGCCCGGCGATAAAGGTGATCAGGCTGGCCCACAGGAACGAGGGCAGGTCGCTGGTGCGTTCGAAAATCACCAGGGTGGCCATCGGGATGACCATGGCGACCGCAAGGGTGATCAGGAAGATGCCGATGATGAAACCGATGATGCGTAGGGTCGGCAACGCCATGAAGTTCGCTCGGGTGGTTGGGCAGAGGCGCCATTCTACCTGCGGTGCAGGGCATGTAAACCAGAGTGCTTGAGGTTACACGGAGCAAAATGTGGGAGGGGGGCCCCCGATAGCGGTGGGTCAGTGAAGCATGTGGTTGCTGGTCCGCTGCTGTTCGGGAGCAAGCCCCTCCCACAGGGGATCTGCAGTGTTTGAAACAGGTATAAAAAAAGCGACCCGAAGGTCGCCTTTTCAACAGCGTACGGATCAGAACTCGTGATCAGCGCTGTCCGGGTTCAAGTCGCTGATGCCCAGCTTGCCCGCAGCGGCTTCGATCGAACCGGTCTGTTTGACCAGTGCGGCGATGGCGTCACGTACGATCTGGTTGCCCGCATCGTTGCCGGCGGCGATCAGTTGGTCGTAGTGCTCGCCTTTCTCGGCGTGGTCGACCATGACCTGGATTTTCGCTTCGGTCGCCGCCAGGTCAGCCTTGAGGGCCGAATCGGCTGCCGGGTCGGCCTTGGCCACCAGGGATGACAGGCTGGCACCGCTCATCTTGGTGCCGTCAACGCGAGTGTATTCGCCCAGGTAGACGTTACGGATGCCCTTGGCATCGTAGAAGTGCGAGTAGTGGGTGTTGTCGCTGAAGCAGTCCTGCTCGTCTTCCGGCGAGTTGGCTTCCAGGGATACCTTCATGCGCTCACCGGCCAGCTCGCCCAGGGACAGGCTGCCCATGCCGAACAGCATTTTGCGCAGGCCGTCGGTGGCAGGTTCCGACTCCAGAGTGGCGCGGTAGTTGTCTTCGACGTTGGGTTTCCAGTTGCCGACCATTTCTTCCAGGTCGCTGACCAGCAGTTGGGTCACGGCGCGCAGGTAAGTGCGGCGGCGCTCGTTATGACCGCCGGTTGCACCGTCACCGGTCAGGTAATCCGAGGCCGGACGGTTGCCCGCGCCAGGGCCGGTGCCGTTGAGGTCCTGGCCCCAGAGCAGGAATTCGATGGCGTGGTAGCCGGTGGCAACGTTGGCTTCGGAACCGCCCAGCTCATTGAGGCTGGCGAGTTTTTCCGGGGTGATGTCCTTGACGTCGACCTTGTCTTCGCCGACCTGGATCTCGTTATTGGCGATGATGTTGGCGTTGGCGCCTGGGTTACCCAGGGCGTGCTCGTAGGATTTATCGACATAGTCGATCAGCCCTTCGTCCAGGGGCCAGGCGTTCACCTGGCCTTCCCAGTCGTCGATGATGGTGTTGCCGAAGCGGAACACTTCGCTCTGCAGGTAAGGTACGCGGGCGGCGATCCAGGCGGTACGGGCCGCTTTGAGGGTTTCGTCGTTCGGGTTGGCGAGGAACGTATCGACTGCGGTCTGCAGGGTCTTGGCGGTGGATTCGGCATCGCTGTACACCGCAAACACCATGTCTGCGTAGTGCGCGACCACGGCTTTGGCAGCCGCTTCGTCGACCTGGCCTGCCGGGGCAGCTGCAGGTGCGGTAGCGCTGGCGGCTGCGGGAGCTTGAGGCGCGGCGGCCTTGTCTTTACCTTCGCCGCAGCCGGCGAGAGAAATGGCAATGGCCAGCAGACTGGCGGTGGCCAGGGGCATACGAATCATGGCGAACATCCTGCTTCGGTGGTGAATAGGGCGCGCGGGGAGCGCAAAAGCTGCGACATAATGCGAAAGATTTGCATTTTGTGTAAAGGCTTATGCGTGGGAAATATTCAGTATCGTTTTTCGCGGTCAGAGACTCACTGCGTTATTGCGCTCGGACTGTTTCAAATAAGCGGCCAACTCCCGTGCCGGCAGGGGTTTGCTGTAGTGATAGCCCTGGCCCTCATGGCAGCCCTCGGAGATGATGTAGGCCTCTTGCTCGGCGGTCTCCACGCCTTCGGCAATCACCTGCATGCCCAGGCTTTTGCCCAGTTGGATAATGGCGCGCACGATCGTGGCGTCGTCGTCGTCATCCTGAAGGTCCTGGACGAAGCTCTTGTCGATCTTGATCTTGTCCAGCGGCAGGCTTTTCAGATAGCTCAGGGATGAATAACCGGTGCCGAAGTCGTCGATGGCAATCAGCGCCCCGGAGCGGCGCAGGCTCAGCAGGTGCTGCGCGGCTGTGCTGATGTCTTCCATCAGGCCGGTCTCGGTCACTTCCAGCTCCAGGCTGCGTGGTGGCAGGCGGTAGATCTGCATCAGGTTGTTGACCACCCGCGGTAACTCGGTGTGGTGCAATTGCACGGTGGACAGGTTGACGGCCATGCGCAGTTCAGTGAAACCCAGGTCATGCCATTCGCGCAGTTGCCGGCACGCCTGGTCCAGCACCCATTCGCCAATCGGAATAATGGTGCCGTTTTGTTCCGCCAGCGGAATAAACAAATCCGGCGGTACCAGGCCGTGTTCAGGGTGGTGCCAGCGCAGCAGGGCTTCCACGCCGACCACTCGATGGTCGCGGTAGCTGATCTGCGGCTGGCACACCAAGTGGAACTGCTCACGGCCGAGGGCCTCGCGCAGGTCCTTTTCCAGTTCGCGGCGTCGGCGCATTTCGCTGTCGACACTGGCGATATAGAACTGATAGCGATTGCGCGAGCGGCTCTTGGCCAGGGTCATGGTCTGCTCCGCTTTTTGCAGCAGCTTCTCGGTAGTGTCCCCATCTTCCGGGAACAGCGTAATGCCGATGGTGGCGCGCAAGCGAATCAGGTCATGGTCGAGTGCGAATTCCGCTTCCAGGTCATCGAGAATGCTTTGCGCCAGTTCGGCGGCTTCGTAGGGCTGGTCGATATCGGCTTGTACCAGGGCGAACTGGTCGCCGCCCAGGCGGGCGAGCGTACCGAGGCGGCCGCTGTGGGCGCGCAAGCGGTCGGCCAGGGCCAGCAGCAGTTTGTCGCCGGCCTGGTAGGTAAATTGTTCATTGACGCTCTTGAAGTCATCGAGCCCCACGCACAGTACAGCTACACGTCGTTGCCGCCGGCCAGCGTCGGTGAGGATCTTGTCCAGTTGCTCCTGCAGCTTCTGGCGGTTTGGCAGGCCGGTGAGAAAGTCGTACTGGGCCATGCGCAACAGGCTCGACTCCGCTTCGTGGCGCAGGTGGGTATTGCGCTCGATGGATTCGAGCAACTGGTTGGCGGTATTTATCCACAGTCCCAGCTCGTTGCGTTCGTGCCCCTTGAGCTGAGGGATCTTGTGCTCGCTGGGGCGGTCGGGATTGATCGAGGTCAGATGCTCGATAATCCGTGACAGCGGCTTGGTCAGCAGCCAGTGATAGACCAGGTACAGCACCAGGCCCATGGCCAGCGCGCGCAGGACGCCGGAAATAAAGATGATCACCGAACTGACAATAAAGCCGTTGCCGTAGGTGGCCGTATCGAGAGTGATACTCAGATCGCCGTAATACTCGCTGTAAGGACCCTTGCCGACCAATGCAGTGGTGAATGTGCGTTCCTGGCCGAGAATCAGGTCGGTCAACCAACGGCTGGGGGACTGCTGCAAGGCGCGGCTTTTTTCCGCGAGCATGGTCTCGTTGGGGTGACCGATAGAAGCCATGCGCACCGCGTCGTCCTGGAACAGGCCCTCAATCACCTGCATGCCCATTTCGCGATCCAGGCTGTAGACGGCCTGGGTCGAGGGGTCGCGAAACATGTCGAGAATACGTTGGGCATCGCCGGCCACGGCCTGGCGTGTCTTGTAGGCATCGAAAACGATCTGCGCCACGCTCAGCGCCACGCCCACGATTAAGGCCGACAGCAGCGCAACCCGTAGCAACTTCACCGACAAGCTGTTCTTGAGTTCCAGCTTCAAAGGGGCATTCCTTGTCTCATGCGGGTGGCCTTCAATATGCCATGAGTATTGGCAATCTGATGATGGCAGTCAAAGGGACATTGGGGCCTGGGCTCAATTGAGGTTTTGGCTAGACAAACTTATAGAAGGGGAGGGGGCTCAAAGCCCGGCCAGGGGAGAAGGCGGAGGAGATCCGCCTTCGAGTTGGGGACGATTAAAAGTTGACCTGACCCTCGGGCTGTTGTTCTTCCCCACCGATCTTCGCGCCTTCACCGGCCATGTCCAGAGCTTTGTTGCAAGCGTCCATTGCGCCGTTTGCCAGGTCCAGCCCTTTATCAACAATACCCGCTACCATTGGGGCTGCACCTGCAATTCCTGCTGCCATCGAAATAGGATCCATCGTCATTCTCCACATTTGAATTAGGAGGCTTATTCCTCCTGGCGTTTGTGTGGTGAATTGTTACTGTTGAGTTCCGTGTTTCTGGCGTGTCTATCTGGCGCACAAAAAAAAGCCCGGCAATCGCCGGGCTCTCTTCAATGCACGTGCTGCTTAGGCAGTGAAGGCCTTGCCTTCGAACTGCTCAGCCACGAACTTCCAGTTGACCAGGTTCCAGAACGCTTCCACATACTTCGGACGCACGTTGCGGTAGTCGATGTAGTAAGCGTGTTCCCACACGTCGCAGGTCAGCAGCGGGGTGTCGCCGCTGGTCAGCGGGTTGCCGGCGCCGATGGTGCTGGCCAGGGCCAGGGAGCCGTCAGCCTTTTTCACCAGCCAGCCCCAGCCGGAACCGAAGGTGCCAACGGACGTCTTGGTGAATTCTTCCTTGAACTTGTCGAACGAACCGAACGCTGCGTTGATAGCTTCAGCCAATGCGCCGGTCGGTTGGCCGCCGGCGTTTGGCGCCAGGCAGTTCCAGTAGAAGGTGTGGTTCCAGACTTGAGCGGCGTTGTTGAAGATGCCGCCCGAGGAAGACTTGACGATCTCTTCCAGGGTCTTGCCTTCGAACTCGGTGCCTGGCACCAGGTTGTTCAGGTTCACGACATAGGTGTTGTGGTGCTTGTCGTGGTGGTATTCCAAGGTTTCCTTGGAGATGTGCGGCTGCAGGGCATCGTGTGCGTAGGGCAGCGGCGGCAATTCGAAAGCCATGATGATTCTCCTAATCAGGTCAGTTGCGGTGAGCGCAAGGCCGATCACGGGCGGCCAGACATGCGCCGGGGAGTTTGTACTCTTTGCGGCGCAGGAGTCCGATCATAGCACCGGGGGTGCGGCATAACCACGCAACAACTGTGTGGGATAGAGGTTCCAGAGCGTTTTGGAATATTTGTCAGGCGCTGATCAATTGATAGGCCACCGTGAACATCATCACCGCGACCAGCAAGTCCAGCAGGCGCCAGGTGGCCGGGCGTGCCAGCCAGGGCGCCAGCCACGCCGCGCCGAGCGCCAGGGTGGTGAACCACAGGAGCGACGCACTGGCTGCGCCGGCCACGTAGGCGCCCGGCTCTGTTTGTTGCGCGCCCAGGGTGCCGATCAGCAGGACGGTGTCCAGGTACACATGAGGGTTAAGCAGGGTCACCGCCAGTGCGCTCAACAGGACGGCGCGCAACGAGCGGGTCTTGAGGCTGGCTCCCTGATCCAGGCTTTGCTTCGAAAAGGCCCTGCGCAGCGCGCACGCGCCATACCAGAGCAGGAACGCCGCACCGCCCCAGCGCGCCACCGCCAGCAGTATCGGGCTTTGGGCCAGGACAGTGGCCAGGCCGAACACTCCCGCGGCCACCAGCAGCGCATCGCAGATCACGCACAAGGCCGCGACGGGCAAATGATGCTCGCGGCGCAGGCTTTGCGCGAGGACGAATGCGTTCTGCGTTCCGATTGCCATGATCAGCCCGAGGGCCACCAGCAATCCATTCATATAGCTCTGCCACATACTGAAAGATCCTTTTAATGCTCAAACGGTGCTGGCTATGATGCGCATCGTGCCTGTATAAGAAAAACCAATATTGCTGATCGCTCATTAGAGAAACTGATGTTCGACTATAAATTGCTGTCTGCCCTGGCGGCAGTGGTGGAACAGGCCGGCTTTGAACGTGGCGCCCATGTATTGGGGTTGTCGCAGTCGGCCATCTCCCAGCGCATCAAGTTGCTGGAAGCGCGTATCGGCCAGCCGGTGCTGGTGCGCGCTTCGCCGCCGACGCCTACCGATATCGGTCGGCGCTTGCTCAACCATGTGCAACAGGTGCGCTTGCTCGAGCGCGACCTGCAAAGCCAGGTGCCGGCCCTCGACGAGGAGGGCATGCCCGAACGCCTGCGCATCGCCCTAAATGCGGACAGCCTCGCCACCTGGTGGGCAGAGGCCGTCAGCGATTTCTGCGCCGAACAGCACTTGCTGCTGGACCTGGTGGTGGAAGACCAGACGGTTGGCCTCAAGCGCATGCGTGCCGGTGAAGTGGCCGCCTGTATCTGTGCCAGCGAGCGCCCGGTGGCCGGTGCGCGCAGCCTGTTGCTGGGCGCCATGCGGTATCGCGCGCTGGCGAGCCCGGCCTTTATTGCCCGGCATTTTCCCGAGGGCGTGCGGGCCGATCAATTGGCGCGCACGCCTGCGCTGGTGTTCGGCCCGGATGATTTCCTGCAACACCGCTACCTGGCATCCCTCGGGGTGGACGGCGGTTTCGAACACCATCTATGCCCGTCATCCGAAGGATTTATCCGCCTGACGGAAGCCGGCCTGGGCTGGGGCCTGGTGCCTGAATTGCAGGTGCGTGACCAGCTGGAAACCGGCGCATTGGTCGAGTTATTGCCAGATAAGCCCATCGACGTGCCGCTGTACTGGCATCATTGGCGCAGTGGCGGGCAACTGTTGGGCCTGTTGACTGAACATCTGGCCCAGGCGTGTGGCCAATGGTTGGTGCCGTTGGAGTAGCGGCAGGCGTCAAGGCAACAGCGATGAAAAACGAAAGAACACGGAGCACTACATGAAAATTCTGGTCACCGGCGCAAGCGGCTTCATCGGCGGGCGCTTTGCGCGCTTCGCCCTTGAGCAGGGCCTGGATGTGCGGGTCAACGGGCGGCGCGCCGAAGGTGTGGAACACCTGGTACGGCGTGGTGCCGAGTTTATCCAGGGTGATTTGAATGATGCCGACTTGGTGCGCGACCTGTGCCGCGATGTCGAAGCCGTGGTGCATTGTGCGGGCGCCGTCGGGCTGTGGGGTAAGTACCAGGACTTCCACCAGGGTAATGTGCTGGTCACCGAAAACGTGGTCGAAGCCTGCCTCAAGCAGCGTGTCGGCCGCCTGGTGCACCTGTCGTCGCCATCGATCTACTTCGATGGTCGCGATCACCTGGGGCTCACTGAAGAGCAAGTGCCCAAGCGCTTCAAGCATCCCTATGCCGCCACCAAGTACCTGGCCGAGCAGAAAGTCTTCGGAGCCCAGGAGTTTGGCCTTGAGGTGCTGGCCCTGCGCCCGCGTTTCGTTACCGGTGCCGGCGACATGAGCATCTTCCCGCGCCTGTTGAAAATGCAGCGCAAAAATCGCCTGGCTATTGTGGGGAACGGTCTGAACAAGGTCGACTTCACCAGCGTGCATAATCTCAATGAGGCGTTGCTCAGCAGCCTGCTCGCCCCCGGCTCGGCGTTAGGCAAGGCCTACAACATCAGCAACGGTGCGCCGGTGCCAGTGTGGGACGTGGTCAACTACGTGATGCGACAAATGGAGCTGCCCCAAGTGACCCGGTATCAATCCTACGGTTTGTCCTACAGCGTGGCAGCCTTGAATGAGGCATTTTGCGCCATGTGGCCGGGGTGGCCGGAGCCGGCGTTATCGCGCCTGGGCATGCAGGTAATGAACAAGGATTTCACCCTCGATATCAGCCGCGCCAGGCATTATCTCGACTACGAGCCCAAGGTCAGCCTGTGGACCGCGCTCGACGAATTCTGCAGCTGGTGGAAGGCCCAGGACTCGGGCTTCAAATAAGCTCATAACCAGCAATATATGGGGAACCGAATTCGCGGTTCCGGGTCGATCCATGCGCCGCGAGTACGGTTTATACTCCTGCCGCTCGGCTTTGCAGCCAGCCATCTCATTGATTCAGGGTAGATTCATGCGTAACGATGCAAACGATGATCTCGATAACGTTCCCACCCTGCGGGCCGACCATGGGGACGACGATGATTTCGTGCCGACGCCCGCCACGTCGGTGCGCTCGCGAGCGACGCCCGTGGTCAAGGTCAAGAGCGCCAGCACCGGCCCATTGTGGGCATTGGTCGGCGCACTGTTGATCGCCTTTGCTGGCCTCGCCTGGTGGAGCTTCCAGCAGATTTCGCTGATGGGCCAGCAGTTGGTCGCCACCCAGGAAAGCTTCGCCCGGATCAGCGAGGAAGCGGCGGGGCGCCTGCAGGCTATCTCGGGCAAGGTGGTAGCCAGCGAAGCCAACGTGAACAACGGCAGCGAAGCGTTGAAACTGCAGATCAAGCAGTTGCAGGACCAGTTGCAGGAGCAGGGCAAGCAACAGATGGGCGTTGCCGGCCAAGCTACCGAGCTGGACAGCCGCTTGGCCCAGATGACCGCCAGCACCACCGAACTGACAGCGGCGAACGCCAAGTTGCAAGGCGAGGTGCAAGCCCTGACCGATGCCGTTGCTACGCTCAAGGCGGCGCAAGGCGAGATCAAGGACCTGTCCACCGAGGTGGCGGCTTTGAAAAAGCAGGGCAACCCAAGCGCGGCCATCGCCCGCCTCGAGCAGGACGTGCTGGTACTCAAGAGCGCCCAGGAAAACCAGCCTGCCAACCTCGATGCGCCGACCAACAAGGAGTTCGATGTGTTCCGCATCCAGACCACCCGCAATATCACCACCTTGCAGAGTCAGGTGCAGAATCTTAACCAGCGCCTCAATGCGCCTGCTGCGGCCACACCGCTGGGTCAGTGACCACCAATCGTCCTCTGTAGGAGCGAGCTTGCTCGCGAAAAACGTTAACGATTACGCAGGTTATCCTGGATAAACGCGGTGCTTGTTAGCTTTTCGCGAGCAAGCTCGCTCCTACATGGATTGTCACCAAGCGGTGACATTTCTTTTCCCCTTCGTTACTTGCCCCTCCTGCGCCCTTGTTTAGACTCCGGTCATTCCACAAAAAACAATAAGGGCCACCCATGACCACCCAACCACTGCCTGCCAGCAGTTGGCTGAACGCACCTGCCCATCATGCCTGGCTTGCCGCCGAAGGCCAGCGCCTGCTGGCGTTTGCCAAGGCATCGCGGCTGCCGGACGGTTTCGGCAACCTGGACGATAAAGGCCAACTGCCGGCCAATGCCCACGCCGAAACCATGAACACCGCCCGTATGACCCACAGTTTCGCCATGGCCCATGCCATGGGGCTGCCTGGTTACGCCGAGTTGGTAGCGCATGGTGTGACGGCCCTCAGCGGCCCGCTGCGCGACAGTGAGCACGGTGGCTGGTTTGCCGCACCTAAAGCCCTTGATGGCAACACCGGCAAGGCTGCTTACCTGCATGCCTTCGTCGCCCTGGCCGCCAGCTCTGCCGCAGTGGCCGGCGCGCCCGGCGCGCAGGCCTTATTGAACGACGCCATCCATATCATCGACCAGTTCTTCTGGAACGAGGAGGAGGGCGTCATGCTCGAATCCTTCGCCCAGGACTGGAGCGGCGTCGAAGCCTATCGCGGCGCCAACAGCAACATGCACGCGACGGAAGCCTTTCTGGCCCTGGCCGACGTCACCGCAGATACCCGTTGGCTGGACCGCGCGCTGCGCATCGTCGAACGGGTGATCCATACCCACGCCGCCGGCAGCCAGTTCATGGTGATCGAGCATTTCGACGCGCAGTGGAAGCCGCTGCCGGGCTACAACCAGGACAACCCCGCCGATGGCTTTCGCCCTTATGGCATCACCCCTGGCCACGGTTTCGAATGGGCCCGGCTGGTGTTGCACCTTGAAGCCTCGCGCTTGCAGGCAGGGCTCAGCACGCCAGACTGGCTGGTAAGCGACGCGAAAAACCTGTTTGCCAGTGCCTGTGAATACGCCTGGGCGGTGGATGGCGCTGCCGGCATCGTCTACACCCTGGACTGGTACCATCGCCCGGTGGTGCGCGAGCGTCTGCACTGGACCCACGCCGAAGCCAGCGCCGCCGCGCAAGCCTTGCTCAAGCGTACCGGCGAGCTGCATTACGAGACCTGGTACCGGCGATTCTGGGAGTTTTGCGAAACCCACTTTATCGACCGCATCAACGGCAGCTGGCACCACGAGCTCAGCCCCCACAACCAGCCCAGCAGCAAGATCTGGGGTGGCAAACCGGACCTGTACCATGCCTGGCAAGCGGTGATGCTGCCGGCGCTACCCTTGTCACCCAGCATGACCAGCGCTTTAGCTCAGGGTGGTTATGTCACCAAGTGGTGACATTTGTACGTCCCTTTGTTACCTGCACCCTGGAAATCCATGTTTAAACTCCGTGCAGCGCAAGCTCTAGACTTGCATGCATAACAACAAGAAAAGGTACTCAGATGAACGCGATTAATCGCCTCGCCGTCGCTATTTCCATTGCCTCGTTGTTTCCCCTCAGTGCACTTGCCGCCGACTCCAAGGGTACGGTTGAAGTGGTGCATTGGTGGACCTCAGGCGGTGAGAAAGCGGCTGTGGATGTGCTGAAGGCCCAAGTTGAGAAAGACGGCTTCACCTGGAAAGACGGTGCCGTAGCAGGTGGCGGTGGTGCCACCGCGATGACCGTGCTGAAAAGCCGTGCGGTCGCCGGCAACCCACCAGGTGTTGCCCAGATCAAGGGGCCCGACATCCAGGAATGGGCGTCCACTGGCCTGCTCGACACCGACGTGCTCAAGGACGTCGCCAAAGCAGAAAAATGGGATTCTTTGCTCGACAAGAAAGTCTCCGACACCGTCAAGTACGACGGTGACTACGTTGCCGTACCGGTCAACATCCACCGCGTGAACTGGCTGTGGATCAACCCGGAAGTCTTCAAGAAAGCCGGTATCACCAAGAACCCCACCACCCTCGAAGAATTCTACGCAGCCGGCGACAAGCTCAAGGCCGCGGGTTTCATTGCGCTCGCCCACGGTGGCCAGCCTTGGCAGGACAGCACCGTGTTCGAAGCGGTGGTGCTGTCGGTGATGGGCGCCGATGGCTACAAGAAAGCCCTGGTCGACCTGGATAACGGCGCACTGACTGGCCCGGAAATGGTCAAGGCCCTCACCGAACTGAAGAAAGTCGCGACCTACATGGACGTCGACGGCAAAGGCCAGGACTGGAACCTCGAGGCCGGCAAGGTCATCAACGGCAAGGCCGGCATGCAGATCATGGGTGACTGGGCCAAGTCCGAGTGGACTGCGGCCAAGAAAGTCGCCGGCAAGGACTACGAGTGCGTAGCCTTCCCGGGCACCGACAAAGCCTTCACCTACAACATCGACTCCCTGGCGGTGTTCAAGCAGAAAGACAAAGGCACTGCCGCGGGTCAGCAGGACATCGCCAAAGTCGTGCTGGGTGAGAACTTCCAGAAGGTGTTCAGCATCAACAAGGGCTCGATCCCTGTGCGTAACGACATGCTGAACAAAATGGATTCCTACGGCTTCGACTCCTGCGCCCAGACCGCCGCCAAGGACTTCCTGACCGACGCCAAGACCGGCGGCCTGCAGCCAAGCATGGCGCACAACATGGCCACTACCCTGGCGGTGCAAGGTGCGTTCTTTGACGTAGTGACCAACTACATCAACGATCCGAAAGCCGACCCGGCCGACACCGCCAAGAAGCTTGGCGCGGCGATCAAGTCGGCCAAGTAACGCAGCTATCTGTAGGAGCGAGCTTGCTCGCGAAAAACTCAAGGTCACCGCGTTCATGCTGTATGCACGCGCTATCGTTGAAGTCCTTCGCGAGCAAGCTCGCTCCTACAGGGTTCGGTCTACCTGTTAGTTCTTTTTCCCTGTACTGGATTTCCCCATGAGTTCTGTTGCTGTGTTCAGCAAGGCCTCGCCGTTCGATGCACTGCAACGCTGGCTGCCCAAACTGGTGCTGGCGCCGAGCATGTTCATCGTGTTGGTGGGCTTTTATGGCTACATCCTGTGGACGTTCGTGCTGTCGTTCACCACCTCCACGTTCCTGCCCAGCTACAAGTGGGCGGGCCTGGCGCAGTATGAGCGGTTGTTCGACAACGACCGCTGGTGGGTCGCGAGCAAGAACCTGGCCGTGTTCGGCGGCATGTTCATTGGCATCACCCTGGTGATCGGGGTGACGCTGGCGATTTTCCTTGACCAGAAAATCCGCCGTGAAGGCTTCATCCGTACCATTTACCTGTACCCGATGGCGCTCTCGATGATCGTCACCGGTACCGCCTGGAAATGGCTGCTCAACCCGGGCATGGGCCTGGACAAACTCCTGCGCGATTGGGGCTGGGAAGGCTTCCGTCTCGATTGGCTGATCGACCCGGACCGCGTGGTCTATTGCCTGGTGATTGCTGCCGTGTGGCAAGCTTCCGGTTTCATCATGGCGATGTTCCTGGCCGGCCTGCGCGGCGTCGACCAGTCGATCATCCGCGCCGCTCAGATCGACGGTGCCAGCCTGCCGCGTATCTACTGGAGCGTGGTGCTGCCCAGCCTGCGTCCGGTGTTTTTCAGTGCGGTAATGATCCTGGCGCACATTGCGATCAAGAGCTTTGACCTGGTGGCCGCCATGACTGCCGGCGGCCCGGGCTATTCGTCCGACCTGCCGGCGATGTTCATGTACTCGTTCACCTTCAGTCGTGGCCAGATGGGCATGGGCTCGGCCAGTGCAATCCTGATGCTCGGTGCGATCCTCGCGATCATCGTGCCGTACCTGTATTCCGAGCTGAGGACCAAGCGTAATGACTAGTCTCGTTGCCAAACCTGCCATCAGCCTGAGCCGCATCGCGATCTACGCGGTGCTGATCCTGGCGGTGCTGCTGTACCTGGTACCGCTGGTGGTGATGCTGCTCACCAGCTTCAAGACCCCGGAAGACATCAGCACCGGCAACCTGCTGAGCTGGCCGACCGTGGTCAGCGGCATCGGCTGGGTCAAGGCCTGGGCCACCGTGGATGGCTACTTCTGGAACTCGATCAAGATCACCGTGCCGGCGGTACTGATTTCCACCGCCATCGGTGCCTTGAACGGCTATGTGCTGTCGTTCTGGCGTTTCCGGGGCTCGCAGTTGTTCTTCGGGCTGTTGCTGTTCGGCTGCTTCCTGCCATTCCAGACCGTGCTGCTGCCGGCGTCGTTCACCCTCGGCAAGATGGGCCTGGCCAGCACTACCACCGGCCTGGTGTTTGTGCACGTGGTCTACGGCCTGGCGTTCACCACGCTGTTTTTCCGTAACTACTACGTGAGCATTCCGGATGCACTGATCAAGGCCGCACGCCTGGATGGCGCGGGGTTCTTCACTATCTTCCGCCAGATCATCCTGCCGATGTCGACGCCGATCATCATGGTCTGCCTGATCTGGCAGTTCACCCAGATATGGAACGACTTCCTGTTCGGCGTGGTGTTCTCCAGCGGCGACTCCCAGCCCATTACGGTGGCGCTGAACAACCTGGTCAATACCAGCACCGGGGCCAAGGAATATAACGTGGATATGGCGGCGGCGATGATCGCCGGGCTGCCGACCCTGCTGGTCTATGTGATCGCAGGCAAGTATTTCGTGCGCGGCCTTACGGCCGGCGCGGTCAAGGGGTAATCATGGCTACGCTTGAACTTCGCAATGTAAACAAGACCTATGGCGCCGGCCTGCCCGACACCTTGAAGAACATCGAACTGTCGATCAAGGAAGGCGAGTTCCTGATCCTGGTCGGCCCGTCGGGTTGCGGCAAATCCACGCTGATGAACTGCATCGCCGGCCTTGAGACCATCAGCGGCGGCGCGATCATGATCGGCGACCAGGACGTCAGCGGCATGAGCCCCAAGGACCGTGACATCGCCATGGTGTTCCAGTCCTACGCGTTGTACCCGACCATGAGCGTGCGCGAGAACATCGAGTTCGGCCTGAAAATCCGCAAGATGCCCCAGGCCGATATCGATACCGAAGTAGCACGGGTGGCCAAGCTGCTGCAGATCGAGCACCTGCTCAACCGCAAGCCCGGCCAGTTGTCCGGCGGCCAGCAACAGCGTGTGGCCATGGGCCGTGCCCTGGCGCGTCGGCCGAAGATCTACCTGTTCGACGAACCACTGTCCAACCTCGACGCCAAGCTGCGCGTCGAGATGCGCACCGAAATGAAACTGATGCACCAGCGCCTGAAAACCACCACCGTCTATGTCACCCACGATCAGATCGAAGCGATGACCCTGGGCGACAAAGTGGCGGTAATGAAGGATGGCATCATCCAGCAGTTCGGTACGCCGAAAGAGATCTACAACAACCCTGCCAACCAGTTCGTGGCGAGTTTTATCGGTTCGCCGCCGATGAACTTCGTGCCTCTGCGCCTGCAACGCAAGGACGGCCGCCTGGTGGCGCTGCTCGACAGCGGCCAGGCCCGTTGCGAGCTGGCGCTTAACATGACGGACGCCGGCCTTGAGGACCGCGATGTGATCCTGGGCCTGCGCCCGGAGCAAATCATGTTGGCGGCGGGCGAGGGCAACAGCGCATCGAGCATTCGTGCCGAAGTCCAGGTCACCGAGCCGACCGGCCCGGACACCCTGGTATTCGTGCAGCTCAACGACACCAAGGTCTGCTGCCGCCTGGCACCGGACGTGGCGCCGCAGGTAGGCGAGACCCTGACCCTGCAATTCGACCCGGCCAAGGTGTTGCTGTTTGACGCCAAGACCGGTGAGCGACTGGGTACCACTGCTTCACTGCCGGCACAGGGGCATGCCGACAACGTGGCCCAGTTCAAGGGTCGCTGAAGCAGATAAGCAGTTGTTTTAGTTAAAAAATGTAACCCGCGTTAGATAAAAACAGTTTAATAACAATAAAGACGAGGATGTAGGGATGAAAAAGCAACACAACAACACTCGGCTGATCTGCCAACTGTCAGCAGCAGCAGCCCTTGTATTGTCCGCCAATGCGATGGCGGCCGATGCGTTCAGCGCCGATTCCAAGTGGATGACCGGCGATTGGGGTGGTGAGCGTACCAAGCTGATCGAGCAAGGTATCGACATCAAGGCCGACTACGTTGGGGAAATGGGCTACAACGCCCACGGCGGCTACAACGACGACAAGACCGGTCGCTACTCTGACCAGTTCGGTCTGGGCGTGGCACTGGACCTGCAAAAACTGTGGGGCTGGGATAACACCCAGGCCAAGATCCAGTTGACCAATCGTAATGGCCAGAACATCTCCAATGACCGTATTGGTGACCCGCGTGCCGGCACCTTGAGCTCTTCCCAGGAAGTCTACGGTCGTGGCCACATGGTACGTCTGACCCAGTTCTGGATTCAGCACCAGATGTTCGACAACAAGTTGGACGTGAAACTCGGCTACTTTGGTGAAGGCGAAGACTTCAACACCTTCCCGTGCGACTTCCAGAACCTGTCGTTCTGTGGCTCCCAGGTGGGTAACTACGTCAACACCTGGTACAACTGGCCGGTTGCCCAGGCCGCGATCCGCGTGAAGTACAACATCACGCCTGAGCTGTATGCGCAAATCGGCGCCTACAACCAGAACCCATCGCAGCTGGAGCACGGCAACGGCTTCAAACTAAGCGGTAGCGGTACCAAGGGTACTGTGATTCCGGTGGAGTTGGTCTGGTCGCCGAAGGTTAATAACCTGCCGGGCGAATACCGTGTGGGCTTCTACAAGAGCGCCGCCGATGCCCCGGATGTCCGTGAAGACGTCAACGGCGGCGATGCTGTCCTTTCTGGCGCAGACTTCCGTACCCGTAGCAGCAAGAAAGGTTACTGGTTCGTTGCGCAACAGCAACTGACCACGCATAACGGCGACGCTTCCCGTGGCTTGAACATCGCTGCCAACGCGACCTTCCACGACAAGGAAACCAACCTGGTCGACAACTACCAGTCGTTGATGCTGGTGTACAAGGGCCCATTCGACGCGCGTCCAAAAGATGATGTCGGCATTGGCGTCGCTCGCCTGCATGTCAACGATGACGTGAAGAAGAACTCTGAGCTGCTCAACGCCGCCAATGGTGTGAGCGACTATGACAATCCGCTGTACACGCCCATTCGTGAGACCGAGTACAACGTCGAACTCAACTACGGTTTCCATGTCACCAACTGGCTGACCGTGCGTCCTAACCTGCAATACGTGGTCCAGCCTGGCGGCGTGGATAAAGTCGACAATGCTCTGGTCGCTGGCCTGAAAATTCAGTCTACGTTCTAACGCTGTTGCGATAAGCTCCTCTCTCTGTGCGCATTTGCGGGTAGCCATGGCTATCCGCTTTTTTTTGGGTTGCACTGTGATATTCGGGACCTGGGCACATGCATGAGCAACCGCTGCAACGCTTTTTCAAATCCCTGCGCGAACGTCCAGTGTTCGCCTGGGAGCGCTTTCAGATGCGCGACGTGTTGGTGATCGACCATCCCCTGTGCCAGGCAGTGTTCAGTCGCCAGGGCGCGCAATTGCTGCACTTTCAACCCTCGGGCCAGAAGCCCTGGCTGTGGTGCGCCGCCAAATGGCCGCAAGTCGGTGCCATTCGTGGTGGCGTGCCGGTGTGCTGGCCCTGGTATGGCCGCCATCCCAGCGAAAACGCCTGGCCTTCCCATGGTTGGGCGCGCTTGATCGACTGGAAGCTGCTCGACAGCAGCACCGACGACGACGGCGTGCGCCTGCACTGGCAATTGCAGCTGTGTGACTGGCAGGTGGACTTGCGCGCGCACCTGGGCGAGACCCTGGACCTGCGCCTGAGCACCGAGCACCAGGACGAACTGCCGTGCCAGTTGAGCCATGCATTGCACGCTTACTGGCGTATTGGTCACGTTGATGAGGTAGCGCTGTCTGGGCTTGATGGAGCGCAGGGCTACGACCAGCTCAATCGCCAGGTTTGCCAGCAGGAAGGCGAGCTAAGGGTCGATGGCGGTTGCCAGCGGGTGTTCCAGCATGAGGGCGAATTGCAGCTCAAGGATCATGCCTGGCAGCGCGAACTGTGCATCGACACCGGCGACAGCGCCGACACGGTGGTGTGGCATCCGGGTAGCCGGCCGCTGTTGGGCGTGAGCTTTAACGAGGCGTCGGGGTTTGTGTGCGTGGAATCGGCGATGGCCGGGGCCAGCCTGGCGCCGGGGGAGAGGGCGCATTTGAGTTTGCAGGCCAGGGCAGGGGTTTAGCGGTGTGACTGCGGGCCTCATCGGGGGCAAGCCCCCTCCCACATTTGATCTTCAGTGCTAATAGATTGTAGGCACCACACAGCACCCATGTGGGAGGGGGCTTGCCCCCGATGAGGCCAATAAAGCCGACATAAATGCTGACTCAGTTGAACTCATCCCCCACCGGATACCGGCTGTCATTCAAGCTCTCTTTGATCTTGCGCAAATGTGGCTGGAAATCCACCCCGCGGCGCAGGGTCATGCCGGTCGCCAGCACATCCAGCACTGTCAACTGGATAATCCGCGAAGTCATCGGCATATAGATGTCGGTATCTTCGGGCAAGGGGATGTTCAGGCTCACTGTACTGGCCTTGGCCAGCGGCGAGTTCTCGGCGGTGACGCCCAGTACTGAAGCACCGTTTTCGCGGGCAATACGCGCTACTTCCACCAGCTCGCGAGTACGTCCGGTGTAGGAAATGATCACGAACAACTCACCGGTGTGGGCCACCGAAGCGATCATGCGCTGCATCAGCACATCCGCATGAGCGGTCACCGCCAGGTTGAAACGGAAAAACTTGTGCAGCGCATCCATCGCCACCGGTGCCGAGGCCCCGAGTCCGAAGAAGTGGATCTGCCGCGCCTGGATCAACAAGTCCACCGCCTTGCTGATCAGGGCCGGGTCGAGGGCCTGGCAGGCGCTGTCCAGGGAGGCAATGGCGCTGCCAAAGATCTTCTGGGTGTAGGCTTCGGGGTTATCATCAGCCTCCACGGCCCGGCTGACATACGCGGCGCCGCTGGCCAGGCTTTGCGCCAGCTGCAATTTAAGTTCAGGGTAACCGCTGACACCGAACGAACGGCAGAAGCGGTTGACCGTCGGTTCACTGACCGAGGCGGCCTGGGCGAGGGCGGCGATCGAGAAGCGTGTGGCCTGCTGCGGGTTGAGCAGGATGACTTCAGCGACTTTGCGCTCGGCCTTGTTCAATTCTTCGAGGCGGTTCCGGATCTGTTCCAGAAGATTTCGCACGCGGTCCATTCAGTCTTTCCTTCGGGCGACGATGCAAATAAAGGGCAATGACCAATCGATGAGTGGTCCTTTGCGGTGGCCTATCCTACTGAGGGTAGCGGAACACCACCACTCGGAATGCGTATTTCGGGAAAATGTTGTGGTTATTACTACATTTTTCCTTGAGTGATGCCTTGAAAAAAGGTATTTGTAGCTTAACTTGATAAAAGAACAAACATCATGCCTTCGATAACCGTAGAACCCTGCACCTTTGCCCTGTTTGGCGCCTTGGGTGATCTGGCGCTGCGCAAGTTATTTCCTGCTCTCTATCAACTCGATGGCGCCGGGTTGCTGCACGATGACACGCGCATCCTGGCCCTGGCCCGTGAAGCCGGCAGCGAGCAGCAACACTTGGCCCATATCGAAACACAATTGCGTAAATACGTCGGCAAGGAACTCGACGAAGCCGTGACCACACGCTTCCTCGCACGCCTGGCCTATGTGCATGTCGACTTCATGAAGGCTGACGACTATGTCGCCCTGGCCGAGAACGTCGGCAGCGAACAACGCCTGATTGCCTATTTCGCCACCCCGGCGGCGGTGTACGGCGCGATCTGCGAGAACCTGGCCAAGGTCGGCCTGGCGGACAACACCCGTGTGGTGCTGGAAAAGCCCATCGGTTCGGACCTGGAGTCCTCGCGCAAGGTCAACGACGCCGTGGCGCAGTTTTTCCCGGAAAACCGCACCTACCGTATCGACCACTACCTGGGCAAAGAGACCGTCCAGAACCTGATCGCCCTGCGTTTCGCCAACAGCCTGTTCGAAACCCAGTGGAACCAGAACTACATCTCCCACGTGGAAATTACCGTGGCCGAGCAGGTCGGCATCGAAGGCCGTTGGGGTTACTTCGACAAGGCCGGCCAGCTGCGTGACATGATCCAGAACCACTTGTTGCAACTGCTTTGCCTGATTGCCATGGACCCGCCCGCCGACCTGTCCGCCGACAGCATTCGTGACGAGAAGGTCAAGGTGCTCAAGGCCCTGGCGCCGATCAGCCCCGAGGGCCTGACCACCCAGGTGGTGCGCGGCCAATACATCGCCGGCTACAGTGCCGGCAAAGCCGTGCCGGGCTACCTGGAAGAAGACAATTCCAACACCCAGAGCGACACCGAGACTTTCGTCGCCCTGCGTGCCGATATACGTAACTGGCGTTGGGCCGGGGTGCCGTTCTATCTGCGCACCGGCAAGCGCATGCCGCAAAAGCTGTCGCAGATCGTCATCCACTTCAAGGAACCGTCCCACTACATCTTCGCTCCCGAGCAGCGCCTGCAGATCAGCAACAAGCTGATCATCCGCCTGCAGCCGGACGAAGGCATTTCCTTACGAGTGATGACCAAGGAGCAGGGCCTGGACAAGGGCATGCAACTGCGCAGCGGGCCACTGCAACTGAATTTTTCCGACACCTATCGCAGCGCACGGATCCCCGATGCCTACGAGCGTTTGCTGTTGGAAGTAATGCGCGGCAATCAGAACCTGTTTGTTCGCAAAGATGAAATCGAAGCCGCGTGGAAGTGGTGCGACCAGTTGATCGCCGGCTGGAAGAAGTCCGGCGATGCGCCCAAGCCTTATGCGGCAGGGTCCTGGGGGCCGATGAGCTCGATTGCACTGATCACGCGGGATGGGAGGTCGTGGTATGGCGATATCTGAATTGAAACTGCCTCAGGGCGTGACTGCCCATGAGTACCGTACGCCCGCGCTGCTGGCCGATGGCCTGGCCAATGACGTGGCCGAACAGCTGCGCGCAGCCATCAGTGCCCGTGGCGAGGCGACCTTGGTGGTGTCCGGTGGCCGCAGCCCCGTGGCGTTTTTCCAGAACCTGGCCAAGCAGGGCCTGGACTGGTCCAGGGTCACCATCACCCTGGCTGATGAACGCTGGGTGCCGGTAGAGCACGCCGACAGCAACGCCGGCCTGTTAAAGCAGCACCTGCTGCAAGGCCCGGCGGCCAAGGCCAGGTTCCTCAGCCTGTACAGCGCTGCCGCTAATCTTGAAGACGCTGCCGAGCAGGCTGATCGCTTGCTGGCCGAACTGCCGTCCATTGATGTGCTGGTGTTGGGCATGGGTGATGACGGCCACACCGCATCGTTGTTCCCCAACAGCCCGAACCTGGGTGAGGCGCTTAAGGCCGACGGAACCCGCCGTTGCTGGCCGATGCTGGCGCCCACCGTGCCACATCAGCGCCTGACCATGAGTCGCGCCTTGCTGGCCACGGCCAACTACACCGTGCTGTCGATTTCCGGCAGTTCGAAATTGACCACCTTGAGCGCCGCGCTGGCCAGTGACGATGTTGCTGCCATGCCGATTCGCGCGTTTTTGCAACCTACTCTAGAGATTTACTGGTGCCCATGAGCCAAGGATCAGCCGCTATGAAAAGCCCTCAACCGACCGTGTCCATGGCGGATAAAGTTGCCTTGATCGACAGCCTCTGCGCCAAGGCGCGGATCCTGCCGGTGATCACCATTGCCCGCGAACAGGACATCCTGCCGCTGGCCGACGCCCTGGCAGCTGGCGGTTTGACCGCATTGGAAGTGACCTTGCGTTCGGAGTTCGGCCTCAAGGCCATTCAGGTCTTGCGTGAGCAGCGTCCCGAGCTGTGCACCGGCGCCGGCACCGTGCTTGACCGCCATATGCTCGAAGCGGCTGAAGTGGCCGGCTCGCAATTTATCGTTACCCCCGGCATCACCCGCGACCTGCTGGAAGCCTCGGTACACAGCCCGATCCCGCTGCTGCCTGGGATCAGCAACGCTTCGGGCATCATGGAAGGCTACGGCCTGGGTTATCGCCGCTTCAAGCTGTTTCCGGCCGAAGTCAGCGGCGGCGTCGCGGCCATCAAGGCCCTTGGCGGCCCGTTTGGCGAAGTGAAGTTCTGCCCGACCGGCGGCGTCGGCCCCGCCAACATCAAGAGCTACATGGCGTTGAAAAATGTGATGTGCGTGGGCGGTAGCTGGATGCTTGACCCTGAGTGGATCAAGAACGGCGACTGGGCGCGTATCCAGGAAGTCACCGCCGAGGCGCTGGCGCTGCTGGATTGAGTTGATTTACCGAATCGTTGTTGCTGTGCTTTAACGGCATTTTTGCGGTGCACTTGGTCGGTGCGCCGCTTTTTTTTGCCCGTAGAAAATCTTCAGGCTCACCGAAAAACTGTGGGAGGGGGCTTGCTCCCGATAGCGGTAGATCAGCCACTGCGTCTGGTAACTGACACACGCAATCGGGAGCAAGCCCCCTCCCACAGTTTAATCTTTGCTTAGCTCGGTAATGGCGTTGACCAGTACGCCGATATCCGCTGCCGACGTCACCAACCCCGGCGTCACCCGGATACAGGTGCCAAACGCAGCCCCCGTGCGCGTGGTGACAAACAGGTCGTGTTCCTTGAGCAACCTATCCACCATCACTTGCTGATCCCGCCCGATGAACTTGAACGCTGTGATCCCGCAATACAGTCGCGGATCATCCGACGTCAGCACTTCAATTCCCGGCAATGGCCTTACCTGGCTTACCCACAGATCGCGCAGGTAATTTACCCGTGCGCCTTTGCTCGCAGCGCCACCCAATTGTCGATGTTCTTCGAACACTAAAGGCAAGGTCATCAGCGCGGGAAAATTCGGTGTGCTGTAGGACGTACGCGCGCGCACATCAGTGGCCGGATAGTGAAACTCGCCCATGTCCGGATCTATATCGGCCAGGCGTTCCGGGGCGATATACATAAAGCCCAGGGTCAGCGGCGCGCCGATCCATTTATGCAGGTTGAAACCGGCGAATTGAATGCCCAGTTCGGCCAGGTTGAACTCGATCTGGCCCAGCGCGTGGGCGCCGTCGAGGATCACATCGATAGCCTGTTCTCGTGCAGCCTTGGCAATGGCTGCAACGGGCATTACCAGGCCAGTGCGATGGGTGACATGGGTCAGGGCCATCAGCTTGATGCGCGGGTACTGCACGAACGCGTCGCGATAAGTCTGCACCAGGCTGTCGAAACTGGCCGGGTGAGCGTGTGATACCTCAATCACTTCCACGCCGCGAACGCTTGCAAGCCAGCGCATGGCCCCCTTGACCGTGTCGTACTCCAAATCACTGATCAATACCTGATCGCCCGGTTGCAGGCGGTTGTAGTTGCGGATCAGCGACTGCAAGGCTTCGGTGGCGTTGCGGGTGAAGGCGAGCGCCTGCGGATCGACATTGATCAGTTCGGCCAACTGGCGGCGGATCTGGATATTTTCACCCTGCTCAAAGCGCTGGCGCACGTACACCGAGTTGCTGCGGTTGATATAGCTTATGTGTTCAAGGTACTGCGCCTGTACTGCACGGCTCATGCGCCCGAAATAACCATTTTCCAGGTTGATCGGCCCAGGCTCCAGGTCAAAGCGCTCGGCGATGGCGCGCCAGTGGGGTTCGTTATCAGCATTCCTTGGCATGGCGAGTCTCTTAATGGCGGGGGGCGGGTTTACCGTGTTTAACGCGTAGCGGTTCGAGCAATTCAGACAAGCCGTTGTGATCGATTTCCTGCATCAGGGCCAGCAAACCGCCTAATTCACCATGGGGAAACCCTTCACGGGCGAACCAGTTCAGGTAAGGGCCAGGCAGGTCAGCGATGATCCGGCCCTTGTATTTTCCGAAGGGCATTTCGCGGGTGATCAGCAATTCGAGTTTTTCGGGGTTCATGAGCTTCGTGCGATTGAGGCGAGGTCTTCGAAAATACAGGCATTCTGCATGAAGGCCAAATGACAGATCATGCAAATAACGTCAATACAGATGGTTCAATAAATCGTAACTTATTGAAATTTAAGGTTATTTTTGTTTTTAAAAACCTGGCACGGGCGCTGCAATAACAAGACAACCTTCTAACCCGTATAAGGAATTGAAAAATGACTGACATCAATAAAGAATCGATCTCCGTACTGAACGACCTGATCGAGACCAGCATCGACGGCCAAAAGGGTTTCAAGGAATGCGCTGAAGATATCAAGCATCCAGAACTCAAGGCTCTGTTCGCCAAGCGTTCTGCCGACTGCGCAACGGCTGCCGCAGAGCTGAAAACAGCCGTGCGTGCCCTGGGCGGCGATCCGGAGGATTCCGGCAGCATGGCCGGCGCCCTGCATCGTGGCTGGGTCGACGTGAAGTCGATGGTCACCGGCAAGGACGAAGAGGCTGTGCTGAACGAAGCTGAGCGCGGTGAAGACCACGCACTGAAGGCTTACCGTGAAGCGATCGAGAAGATCAACAAGCACAACCTGCTGGGCATTCGTGACCTGGTAGAGCGTCAGTACCATGGCGTACAGCGCAACCACGATCAGGTGAAGGCCCTGCGTAAC
This sequence comes from Pseudomonas synxantha, assembly GCF_900105675.1. Classification (NCBI taxonomy): domain Bacteria; kingdom Pseudomonadati; phylum Pseudomonadota; class Gammaproteobacteria; order Pseudomonadales; family Pseudomonadaceae; genus Pseudomonas; species Pseudomonas synxantha. The sequence continues at coordinate 428,720 of NZ_LT629786.1, forward strand.
CAGGCTCGCGCTCAGTCGTAAGACCTGCACTGTAGCAACTGTGGGAGGGGGCTTGCTCCCGATAGCGGTGAATCAGTCGACCTATTCAGTGACTGACTCACCGCCATCGGGGGCAAGCCCCCTCCCACATTTTGCATTGAGTGACTTTTAAGGTTGCGCTTAGCCTCAGCCGATGCTGATCGGCGGCAACTCAGTCAGGGTCACAATCTGTTGCTTGCGCGGCGCCAGGATCTCTGCCTCGCCATCCACCACCAGCTCATCACGCTGGTTGAACACCCGCGTGGCAATGCGCACACGGAACTTCGGCAGCTTTTCGAGAATTTCCAGGCGCACGGTGAGGGTGTCGCCAATCTTGACCGGCTTCTGGAAGGTCATCTGCTGACCGATGTAGATAGTGCCCGGCCCAGGCAGCTCGCAGGCTACGGCTGCACTGATCAACGCGCCGCTGAACATGCCGTGGGCAATACGCTCCTTAAACATGGTCGCCTTGGCGTATTCGGCATCCAGGTGCACGGGGTTGTGATCGCCGGACATGGCAGCGAACAGCTGGATATCGCGCTCTTCTACCAACTTGCTGTAGCTGGCCGTTTGGCCGACTTCGAGGGCTTCATACGGGGTGTTGGTTACCTGGGTCATCTAAAGCTGCATCCTGTGGCTAAGCGGTAATTAATTGACTGATTTTAAACGAAAATTATTCACAGCGGGCCGGCCTGCGCAGGGCCAGGGCCTGGTCGAGCCAGGTCAATACATCCGTTGTGACTTCAGCGCGGTTGGTTTCGTTGAACACTTCATGCCGCGTCTGAGGGTAAAGATTCAATTGCACGTTCTGGCAGCCGGCTTCACGCAGGGCATGGGCCAGATCCTTGAGACGCTTGCCTTCGCTCACCGGATCACATTCGCCGCCTATCACCAGGATCGGCAGGCCCGGGTCGATCTGGGCGAGATTGGACGCTTTGCTGATTTGCTGCAAGCCGCCGAGCAGGTCAATCCAAAGCTGGTTGGTGCAACGGAAACCGCACAGCGGGTCGTTGATGTATTTGTCGACTTCATCCGGGTCGCGACTGAGCCAGTCGAATGCCGTGCGGGTGGGTTTGAACGCTTTGTTGAACGAGCCGAACGACAGGAACTCGATCAGCGCACTGCGGCCGCGCACACCCTGGCGCAGGCGTTCGATACGCGCGATCAACCGCGCTGCGGTGTACAACGCCACCGGCTGGAAATTCGAACCGCTGAGAATCGCTCCATGCAGGCTGGCACTGTGGTGCAGCAGATAACCCTGGGCGATGTAGCTGCCCATGCTGTGGCCAAGCAAAATAATCGGCAGGCCCGGTTGTTGCTGGCCAATATGCTGGTTGAGGCTGGCCAGGTCGCCCACCACCTTGTTCCAGCCATCCTTTTCGGCGTAGAGCCCCAAGGTACCCTCGTCAGCAGTACGGCCATGGCCGCGCTGGTCCAGCGCATACACGCCATAGCCTGCGCTGCACAGGGCTTCGGCCAGGCGAGCATAACGACCACTATGCTCGGCCATGCCATGGGCGAGCATCAGCACGGCCTTGGGCAGCCCGTCGGGTATCCATTGATTGACGTACAGGCGGCTGCGGTCGTTCGCGGTCAGCCAGAAGGTGCTGTGGTTCATGGCGACTCCATTTGCTCAGAATCATTGCAGTGTATCGCTCATTGGCAGAGGGACGCAGTATCTGCCTACACGTTAGCCGCAAGATTCATACAATCAATGACACGATTAAGCATATTTGCCTGTTTGGCCATAGCTGCTAACGTCCCCAAGGCTCCGCTTCTTATAAATGGATAGAGCGGCCGGACACATTCAGGTAAGAGGACAAGAATAATGCAACCTGATTTCTGGAATGACAAACGCGCGGCGGGCGTCCCCAATGCCATCGACCTCAGCACCTACAAGTCGGTGATCGAGGTCTTCGAGCGTTCCTGCAAGGCTTTTGCCGACCGTCCGGCGTTCAGCAACATGGGCATCACCCTGACCTACGCTGAGCTTGAGCGCCAGAGTGCGGCGTTTGCCGGTTACCTGCAGCAGCACACCGACCTCAAGCCTGGCGAGCGTATCGCGGTGCAGATGCCCAACGTGCTGCATTACCCGGCGGCGGTATTCGGCGCTCTGCGCGCCGGGCTGATCGTGGTCAATACCAATCCCCTTTATACCCCGCGCGAAATGCGTCACCAGTTCAAGGACGCGGGCGTGCGGGCGCTGGTCTACCTCAACCTGTTCGGTTCGCGGGTGCAGGAGGTTTGCACCGACACCGAGATCGACTACCTGATTGAAGCCAGGATGGGCGACTTCATGCCCGCCGCCAAGGGTTGGCTGGTCAATACCGTCGTCGATAAGGTGAAGAAGATGGTCCCGGCCTACCACCTGCCACGGGCGGTGTCGTTCAAGCGCGCCTTGCGCATGGGCGCGGGGCTTGGCGTGACGCGACATCCGGTGAGCCTGGACGATATTGCCGTGCTGCAATACACCGGTGGCACCACTGGCCTTGCCAAGGGCGCAATGCTCACCCACGGCAACCTGGTTGCGAACATGCAGCAAGTGCGCGCATGCATGTCGCAACTGGGCGAGGACGGCCACCCGCTGGTCAAGGAAGGGCAGGAGGTGATGATTGCCCCGCTGCCGCTGTACCACATCTACGCATTCACCGCGAACTGCATGTGCATGATGGTGTCGGGCAACCACAATGTGCTGATTACCAACCCTCGGGACATTGGCGGCTTTATCAAGGAACTCAAGCAGTGGCGATTTTCTTGCCTCTTGGGGCTCAACACCCTGTTTGTGGCGCTGATGGATCACCCTGACTTCAAGAACCTGGATTTCTCCCACCTCAAGATCACCAATTCCGGCGGCACCGCTCTGGTCAAGGCCACGGCTGAACGCTGGAAGGCGTTGACCGGCTGCTCCATTGGCGAAGGCTACGGCCTTACCGAAACCTCACCGGTGGCCAGCACCAACCCCTACGGCGGCCTGGCACGCCTGGGCACCGTGGGCATTCCAGTGCCCGGTACGGCAATGAAAGTCATTGATGATGAGGGGCACGAACTGCCGCTGGGCGAACGCGGCGAGCTGTGCATCCAGGGTCCGCAGGTGATGAAGGGCTATTGGCAGCAACCGGTCGCCACCGCCGAGACCCTGGACGCCGAAGGCTGGCTCAAGACCGGCGACATTGCGGTGATCGATACCGATGGCTACGTCAGTATTGTGGATCGCAAGAAGGATTTGATCATCGTCTCGGGTTTCAACGTGTACCCCAACGAAATCGAAGACGTGGTGATGGCCCACCCGGCCGTAGCCAACTGCGCGGTGATCGGCGTGCCGGATGAGCGTACGGGTGAGGCGGTGAAATTGTTCGTGGTGGCACGGGCCCAGGGGGTGAGCCTTGAGGAGTTGAAGGCGTACTGCAAGACCAACTTCACGGGCTACAAGGTCCCCAAGCATATTGTGCTGAGGGAGTCGTTGCCGATGACGCCGGTGGGCAAGATTCTGCGGCGGGAGCTGCGCGACATCGCCTGAATTGAAATAGAGTCAAAATGTGGGAGGGGGCTTGCCCCCGATTGCGCAGTGTCAGTCACCTGGTTAATTGACTGGCCCACCGCTATCGGGGTAAGCCCCCTCCCACAGTTGTTATTTGTCGCCCGTGAGGCCCATTCCAGAGCGGATTTCAGTGATATAGAATCTTTGCTCTAAAAATGACCATTAGATGTTCTTGAGTCATGTTTATGACTGTAGGGCCCTCTTTTGGCTCTAGGCGGCCCTTGGCAAAGCTGCTACTCTCGGCGCGCTTTGTGACGTCTCGGCCTGCTTGAAAGCGCCAGATTCACCTTAAAAAGACATACACCAATAATAATCGCATCAAATGCGATGATGAATTCGCGTCGCTGAGGAGTGGGCTTCCATGAATGAAGACTTTTGGAAGGATAAGTACCCCGCCGGGATTGCTGCACAAATCAATCCAGACGAGTATCCGAATATTCAGGCGGTACTGAAGCAGTCCTGCCAGCGCTTCGCCAACAAACCGGCTTTCAGTAACCTGGGCAAGACAATCACCTACGGTGAACTGTACGAATTGTCCGGCGCCTTCGCCGCGTACCTGCAACAGCATACCGACTTGAAGCCTGGCGATCGAATCGCCGTGCAACTGCCCAACGTCCTGCAATACCCGGTCGCGGTGTTCGGTGCCATCCGTGCCGGCCTGATCGTGGTCAACACCAACCCGCTGTACACCGCGCGGGAAATGGAACACCAATTCAATGATTCCGGGGCCAAGGCCCTGGTCTGCCTGGCCAACATGGCGCACCTGGCTGAAAAAGTCGTGCCCAAGACCGCCGTCAAGCATGTGATTGTCACTGAAGTTGCTGACCTGCTGTCGCCGTTTAAGCGTCTGCTGATCAACAGTGTCATCAAGTATGTGAAGAAAATGGTCCCGGCCTATCACTTGCCCCAGGCGATCAAGTTCAACGACGTGCTGGCCAAGGGGCATGGCCAGGCGGTCAACGACGCCAGCCCGGCCAGCAGCGACGTGGCGGTGTTGCAATACACCGGCGGCACCACCGGCGTGGCCAAGGGCGCGATGCTGACCCATCGCAACCTCGTCGCCAACATGCTGCAGTGCAAGGCGCTGATGGGCTCGAACCTCAATGAAGGTTGCGAGATCCTGATTACGCCGCTGCCGCTGTATCACATCTATGCGTTCACCTTTCATTGCATGGCGATGATGTTGATCGGCAACCACAACATCCTGATCAGCAACCCGCGTGACCTGCCGGCGATGGTCAAGGAACTGTCGAAGTGGAAGTTCAGCGGTTTTGTCGGCCTCAACACGCTGTTTGTAGCGCTGTGCAACAACGAAGGCTTCCGCAAGCTGGATTTCTCAGCGCTGAAAGTCACCCTGTCAGGCGGCATGGCGTTGCAACTGGCAGCGGCCGAGCGCTGGAAGGCAGTGACCGGCTGCAGCATCTGTGAAGGCTACGGCATGACCGAAACGAGCCCGGTGGCCACAGTAAACCCTATCCAGAATATCCAGATCGGTACCATCGGCATTCCGGTGCCGTCCACGGTGTGCAAAGTCATCGCCGACGACGGCACCGAGCTGCCGCTGGGTGAAACCGGCGAGCTGTGCGTCAAGGGCCCGCAAGTGATGAAGGGCTACTGGCAGCGTGAAGACGCCACGGCCGAGATGCTCGACAGTGAAGGCTGGTTGAAGACTGGCGACATCGCGATCATCCAGCAAGACGGTTACATGCGTATTGTCGACCGCAAGAAAGACATGATTCTGGTCTCCGGTTTCAACGTCTATCCCAACGAGCTGGAAGACGTGCTGGCGACCCTGCCGGGCGTGCTGCAATGCGCGGCCATCGGTGTGCCGGACGAGAAGTCGGGCGAGCACATCAAGATCTTCATCGTGGTCAAGCCAGGGGCCACCCTGACCAAGAACCAAGTCATGGAGCACATGCGCGCCAATGTCACCGGCTACAAAGTCCCCAAGGCCGTGGAGTTCCGTGATGTGCTGCCGACCACCAACGTGGGCAAGATCCTGCGTCGCGAACTGCGTGATGAAGAGTTGAAAAAACTGGGCGTTAAAAAATAGCTCAGTCAAGCGTCCTGCCGCACGTGAACAATACCCCTCACTGAGGGGTATTTTTTTGCTTCTTTATAGGTGAAATACCCTGCTTGTTTCTCTGCGGACATCTGTGATATCGAATGGACAAGTGCGGGTTTTTAATACCCGGGTTTGCAAGATGAACGACTGATCGAGGAGTGATGATGGACTTAGGGATTCGAGGCAAATGGGCAGTCGTCTGTGCGGCCAGTAAAGGCTTGGGTTATAGCTGTGCGCAGGCGCTTGCGGATGAAGGTGTAAACATCGTGATCAACGCGCGAGGCGCGGTTGACTTGCAAGCCGCCACGCAACGCTTGAAGCAAAGAAATCCGGAGGTCGAAGTCATCTCGGTTATCGGAGATATTACGGATCCATCGATTCGCCAATCATTGGTCGATGCCGCGCCGCAAGTTGATATTTTGATTAACAATGCCGGGGGGCCCAAGCCGGGAAACTTTCGCGAATGGACAGGTGACGAGTGGCGTTCAGCAATTGACACCAATATGTTGGCGCCTATCGAGCTGATAAAGTTGGTGATCGACGCAATGGCAAGTCGAGGCTTCGGCCGCATCATTAATATAACGTCTGGTGCGGTCAAGTCGCCCCTGGATGCCTTGGGGCTTTCAACATCGGTGCGGTGTGGGCTCACAGGCTTCGTTGCCGGCCTGGCACGCCAAAAGGACTTCGCTGCAAAAAACACCACGATCAATAATATTTTACCTGGAGCGTTCAAGACGCAACGCCTGGAGCACACGCTTCAAGCGACAGCAGAGCGTTCAGGAAAAACCTTCGACGCGGTGGCTGGAAATCGTCTGGCGAGTATTCCCATGGGGCGCTTTGGTGACCCCGCTGAGTTCGCTGCATTGTGCGCATTTTTATGCAGTCATCAGGCTGCCTATATGACGGGGCAGAACCTCCTTATTGATGGTGGCGCATACCCTGGTATCTTTTAATGAATAGCAATATGTGTCGTTGTGCCATCTGATTTATTCAAGATTTCCAATCTTAAACCGCCAACAATGGCGGTTTTTTTATGGATTTTTCTTTTTTTTGTGGTTCGTAATGCACTGAAAGTAAAGAATAAAATAAAACACGTCATAGATTGGATCCAATCTTATTCCTTTTTGTTATTTGAAACGTGCCAATCCCTAGGTTAGGTTTTTAAGCGGTTGTAACAAGATGTTTCAGCCTAGCCGGTGAGTGTTATGCCCACTCGCCGATCACGTTGGATCTACTGTCTTAGGGAGCAACGCATGTCGACCCAAAAACGCTTGAAAGTCTTTCCTACTGCATCGATCGGCAACATCGCTACCATCCCCTCCTCAAAACCTGAAACGCAGCGGGCAATTATTGCCGCGAGCTTGGCATCAGGAACTTCCTATATTTACAACGACCTTCGTTGTCTCGAAACCGAAACAATGAAAAAGGCCTGTCGTAGTATCGGCGCAGTGATTGAAGAGCAACCAGGACGGTTAGTGGTGACGGGCACCGGCGGCTTGATCAAGCCCGAAAAGAAGGTGATCGACGCGCTAGGTTCTGGGTTGGTATTTCGAGTGTTTGCCGCGCTGACCTGCTTTACAACGACCCCGGCCGTTATTACCGGGGATGATGTACTGCGCGGACGTGTCATGGAGCCCTTGTTTGTAGCGCTGGAAGGGCTGGGCGCACACATTTCATGCATCAACCACAGTGGCAAGGCGCCTATCGTCAATTGGGGTGGCTATCAGGGTGGGGAGTGCACGATTGAGGGCAACATCAGTTCGCAATTCATCACCGCTATTCTTTTCTGCGCGCCTCTGGCCAAACAACCTACAGTGGTGAATATCCGTGGTGAAATTCTGTCGCTGTCGTATATCAAGCAAACCCTGGAAACACTCGGTACAGCGGGGATTGCCTTTGAGGTGAACGCGGACTATTCGCGGATCACGGTATACCCAGGCCAGTACCAGAGTGCAAACTACACGATAGTCGGTGATTACACGTCCTCGTCCTACTTGATTGCGGCTGGAATAATCTTCCCCGGTACGTTGACCCTGAAAAACATGAACAGCAAGAGTTTGCAGGGGGAGCGTGCAATTCTTAAGGTGGCCGAGGCGCTGGGGGTAAAGGTCGAATTCAATGACGCTACCAATGAAGTGCGCATTATTAATAACTTGGCCGAATTGAAAGGCGAATATCATTTTGATGCGAGTGATTATCCTAATATTGTGCCAACGCTGGCGGCGATCGGTGCTTATGTGCAAGGCGAGTTCAAGGTTACTGGCGGCTCCATTACCCGCTTGCACAAGTCGCCACGCATCGAAGCGATGGTGACTGAACTGGTAAAAATGGGCGTGGCCATAGAGCCGTTATTTAAAAACGGCGTTTACGACGGCTTCGTCATTCGTGGAGAACCTAGTTACGCCGGAGACGCAGTGTTGTCGGCCTGGGGTGACCATCGAATCTTCATGTCGCTGTTTGTCGCCTCCCTGCGGTGCCAACAGATCAACGAGTTGGATGGCTATCAGGATGTTCACTGTTCCTTTCCGGATTTCTTCCAGGAGTTTGAACGCCTGGGGGTGTCATTTGAAGAGTCTTCGACAGCAGCCAAACATGTTGAAGTCTGATTGATCATCCATGAATTGAACTGAGGGTGGCCGGGTCACCCTCTTTATAACGGACTATAAAACATGAATTATCGAGAAAAGCTTCAGCAAGAAGGGTATGTCGTTATTCCGAAAGTTCTTTCCAGCGATCAAGTGGCCATATTGCGTGAGACTTATACTCGCAGTTTGGCGCAAACTCAGCAAAGCACGCTGCTGCCAACGGCCTTTCTACAATTCAGTGACATGATCAACGCGCTGTTCGAGCCTCGAGCCGTCAACGCTCTCAAAGAGATGCTCCAGTCGGATTTTTCTTTGTTGCCGAACTTTACGGTGCGTGAAAGTGTTTATATACCTTGGCATAACGATGCCTATTTCCTGCCTGAAGAAGTAATTGAGCCCAGTGCATCTCCTGAATTTTTGCAGTGTGCCTATTATCTTCAAGATAATGACCCTGTCTCGGGCGGTGGTATCACGTTATTACCCGGTTCGCATAAACTCAGCAAGGATGAAGTCAAACTCAGGCTTGCCGACCCGGCGGCCTTTGAGCGCACCGTCATGAGTAAGGCTGGCGACCTGGTCATTTGGGACAATCGAGTTACTCACCGCAGCAGCGCACCCGATGAAACACCGGTGGCGACGAAGTTGGCCATTCAATGGACTGTCTCCGCTTCGACCAAACATAACGCTTCCTATATTACCTACTTGCGCGCACGGGCAGAACGCAGTCTGCACGTGTCCGACTATTTGCCGAATAGCCCTAAGCCGTATTTTGCCGATATGCCCAATGTGCGATACCCATCCTCTTTTTCTCAGGATGCCGTATTGAAGATGAAGCGCGAAAGTATCGCTTTTATTGAGATCTGAACAGGGGATTGCAATGGACTTGCAAAGTACTGGCGAAACCGGTGCACATTACATTCTTCGCCAACTTCAGTCTTTTGGCGTTACGCACTTCTTTATGGTGCCCGGCAAACTGATCAATGCTTTTATGCGTTGTTATCCCAATGATGGTTCCGGAACGCTGGAGATTGAGCCGGTCGTCACTGCCTGCGAAACAGGTGCGTCTTATATGGCGGAAGGTTATGCGCGGGCCAGTGAAAAAATCGGGGTGTGCCTGGTCATCGGCGGCCCGGGCGTCACCAATGCATTGACTGGGATAGCGTCTGCCTATACCGATCATCAACCGGTCTTGCTGTTGTCAGGCCAGATTGCTTCCTCCCTGGAAATGCAGAACGTGCTCCAGGACGGCAGCCAAACGGGCGTCAATCTGTGCGATGTGTTCAAACCCATCACCCGCAGTGCCCTTGAAGTCAAGGCCGGGCAACCCTTGCCGGCCTTTCTGCGCGAATCGGTCCGGCTATTGAGGGGCGTGGAAAAAGGCCCGACTTACCTGGCTGTCAGCAAAGAAGCGCTGTATGAAAAGTCCATGGCTCGCGTTGATATCGCTCCAAGCGTACTGGAGTCGTGGAGCAATCAAGCGCTTGCCGTCGAAAAGATCAAAAGTGCTGCGATCAAGGCAGTCTTCAAGCGCTCGACCAATCTCGTCATTCTCGCGGGGCTGCGTTGCAAGAACGCTAAGGTGGCAGCCGCGCTCGTGGCGTTTTCCGACCGTTTTTCGATCCCGGTCGCCACCACCTTGAGCGCCAAAGGCCTGTTTCCGGAAGACCACCCCAATGCACTCGGGGTTTACGGTTATTCAGGAAATAAACGCGCCATTGAAGCCTTCAAGAACGGTGTGGATGGCGTGATTTTACTGGGGCTCGACACCACTCAATGGAGCACCATGCTGTGGTCCCATGAGTTAAGGCCGACGTGTGGTGCTATCCAGGTGGACGAGAGCCCGGATTACCTGGGGCGTTTTCTCGATATTGATCACGGCGTGGTGGCGACGGGGGATGGGTTCCTGCGCCTGGTTTGCGAGGTTCATGCAGAGGAACTGGCCGCCACTCAGGAAAGTCGTTCCAAGTGGTCGAATGATCTTCAGCGGGTGCCTTTGCATTATCCGGTCGATGCCAAGGCCACAGGCAATATCGCAGACCACCCCGCGGCCTATATCCCCGTGCTGCAGTCGTATTTCCCCAGTGATGGCGTGGTGTGTGTCGACTCGGGATCGCATCGCTCGTTCTTCGGTCACTATTGGACCGCGCGCGGCCCCAGCGCTTATTTATCGGCAACCACCCTGGGCCCGATGGGCTGGAGTATCCCTGCGGGCATAGGTGCAAGCTTCGCCCGTGCCCATGGCAAGACCATGGTGGTTACCGGTGACGGATGCATGTTGATGCAAGGGCTTGAGCTGTCCACCGCCGCCAAACATGGGTTGAATATCGTCTTTGTCGTTTTCAACAACAGGTCGTATTCGGCAAGTTACTTCAATAACAAAGATAACTTGCCTGCGCTGACGCAAATCCCTGACTACAACTGGTGCCTGTTTGCCGAGAGCCTGGGCGTGAGCGCGACATGCGTCAGTACCCCGGAGGCATTGCACGATTGTATTGAAAGCATCATGAGCGCGGCTCGGCCTCATCTCATTGAAATCAAGTGCGACGGGCGACATACCACGCCCAACAGCGAATACAGCTCACGCCTGAAAGATCACCCCTTACTGTGAGGAGCCTGTTGTGAATTCAAAAATGGTCATCACCAACTCCTGCCTGATCCTGGTATTGGGATTGTTTTCAATCGACCTGTACAACCCGGCCTTGCCCGAAATCGCACGGGTATTTTCGGTGACGGACGCACAGTCCCAAAGCCTGGTGGTTTTCTATCTTGCAGGTTTTGCACTGTCGCAACTGGTGTATGGGCCGATCTCCGATAGAAAAGGGCGGGTGCCGGTGATTATGGTGTCCCTGGCCCTTGGCGCCTTGGGCAATTACTTGACGTCGACGGCAGACAGTATCCAGGCGCTCTATCTATTTCGTTTGTTGACCGGCATCGGTGCTGGCGGTTGCCCCGTAATAAGCCGGGCAATCTTGAGCGACACGTTCAAGGATAAAACCGAACTGTCCAAGTCACTGACAGTTTTTTCCATGGCGTCCCAGGTTTCGCCAGCGATTGCGCCCGTGCTGGGTGGCTTTATTACTGCAGCGCTACCCTGGCAATACAACTTCTACGCCCTCACCTTGATCACGCTGCTTGGCGCGGTATTTATCAAAGCTACATTGGTTGAAACGGCTCCACTCCACGGTGTGCCTGCCAAGCGGCTCGAGGGCTTCAAGGTGCTGCTACGGGACTTCAACTTCATGGTCTACAGCCTGGTTTCCGCGGTGCTGTTTGCGATCACCATCGGCTATTTCACCGCCAGTCCGTTTATTTACCAGCTGCAGTTCCATCTGGAGAGCCAGGAGAACGGCCTGCTATTCGTTGGCTACTCTGCGGGTATTGTCCTGGGGTCTTACCTGACCAAGCGTTTCTTGAATCGCTACTCGCCTGAGCGGATCCTGATGGCGTCCCTGGTTGCGCTGACGGGGTTGGCAGCGCTTGCGCCGCTGGTGCTCCAGGCATTCAACCTGGTCACGGCGCCGGCGATAGTGGTGTACGGCTTTTTGGTTGCCCTTGGCTGTGGGCTGTCCTCACCGCTGCTGTTGGGGATCAGTTTGCATGGCCAGGCCAAACACGCCGGCACCGGGAGTGCACTGCAGGGGGCTATCAAGATGGCCGGCGCTGCATTGGCGCTGTACTTTTTCTCTGAGGGGCACACCAGTACGGCGATGGGACTGATGCTGGGGATTTTGGTCATGGCGTTGTTTTGCCTGTTCGCCATCGCCCTGGCCCAGCGTATTGCCAGCAGGTCTGTGGCAACCGCCTGAAAAGGAGCGAGGGCGTAACGCTCTCGCCCACGGTCCTTTACCTGCCAGGTTACAGCGCGAACTGCGCGAAGCTCACACCCGCACCCGCCGGGCGCACATCCTTGAGGAACGAATCCTTGTCGGCGCTCAGCTCCAGGGTAATCTCCGGCTTGCGCTTGCCCGCATTGCGCACCACCAGGCCTTCGAGTTTTTCGCGCAGGAACACGGTCGGCACCTTCAGGTGCAGCAACTGGTCGGTCTCGGCGTTGTGCATCAACAGGTGGAGCCACTCGTACTGGCCCACGGCAATCCGCGCCACTGGCAGGTCGAACCACCAGATGTTGCGTTTGCGGTCCAGGTCGGTGAAGTGGCAGTTGTTGACGCCGAGTACGGCACCGCCCAGTTCCTGGTTTCTACGGGCAATGGCCTGCGCTTTATTGAGTTTCATAATCTTCCTACGGGATCTGTTATTCAGCCGTGTAGCCTGAATGTGCCGGGCATTCTCGTGGGTTGGGGGCAAAACATAAAGCCAAACCTGCAAAGGCTGATGAAATGCCCGGGGAAAATAATTGAAACTCTGCCGAACGGCCTTGGGTCAATCATCAGGTAGTGACCAAAACCATTGATTGTTATCAGGAGTAATACCATGGGCAGCACTTCCGATAAGGTAAAAGGCATGGCTAACGAGGCGGCCGGGAACGTCAAGCAAGGCGTCGGCAAGGCCACAGATAACGACAAGCTGCGTGCTGAAGGCGTGGTCCAAGAGAAAAAAGGCGAAGCGCAGCAAGCAGTGGGCAAGACCAAGGACGCGGTAAAAAAAGCCACTGAATAAGGTGTGGTGCTGGTTCTACCCGGCATTATGGCGGCCATCCACGGATGGCCGTTTTTATGTGAGCGGTTGCAACTAAACTTTTGAAATTGTTTCAAAGTCGCCAAATGGGCTACCTTGATGTAGAAAACGGACCCTGAGTCGCCCACGAACTCACCCTCTTTGCGGCGAAAGGAGACGCTATGATTTTTCCGGTACTCGAAGGTCTCAAGCTGCACAAGGTGCTGGTACGCACCGTCAAGGAATTCGTCGATGACGAGATGCCTACCTACGCCTCGGCATTGGCCTACCAGATGCTGTTCTCGTTGTTTCCCTTCCTGCTGTTCCTCATTGCCCTGATCGGTTTCCTGCACCTGCCGGACTTCTTTACCTGGCTGCGCCTGCAATCGGAACTGGTGTTGCCGCCCCAGGCGCTGGAGCAGGTCAACCCGGTGATCGACCAGTTGCAGCAGTCCAAGGGCGGCCTGCTTTCGGTGGGTATCGTCATCGCGCTGTGGACCGCCTCTGCAGGCGTACGCCTGATGATGAGTGCGATGAACGCGGCCTACGACGTGGTCGAGGGGCGGCCGATCTGGAAGCGCTTCCCTCTGTCGATTTTCTACACCGTGGGTATCGCCGGCATGTTGCTGGCCGCCGCGGCGTTGATGGTGCTTGGCCCGCAGGTCATGGAGTGGCTCGCAGGGCAGATCGGCATGCAGGAATTCGTCGTCACCCTGTGGACTATCCTGCGCTGGCCGCTGATCGTGATCCTGCTGATGTTCGCCGTGGCCCTCATGTACTACGTGATGCCGGATGTGGAGCAGGAGTTTCGCTTCATTACCCCAGGTTCGGTATTGGCCGTGGTGGTGTGGATCGTGGCTTCCCTTGGCTTTGGCTATTACGTGAAGACCTTCGCCGACTACAACGCCATGTATGGCAGTATCGGTGCGATCATTGTCCTGCTCCTGTACTTCTATATTTCCGCCGCCGTATTGCTGCTGGGGGCGGAGATGAATGCCGTGATCGAACATATGTCGGCCGAAGGCAAGGACCCAGGTGAAAAGGAATTCGACGAACCCAGCCACACCAGTGAAAAACAACACGTCTCGGGCCTAGGCCGGGACCACTCCAAGCCCACCCCTGATGAAGTGCCAGAGCGATGATCCGTGAAATCCTGAAAATGGGCGATGAGCGCCTGCTGCGTATCGCCTCGCCGGTGCCGCCGGAAATGTTCGACAGCCCCGAACTGTGGCAACTGATCGATGACATGTTCCAGACCATGGAGCACGTGGGTGGGGTTGGCCTGGCCGCGCCGCAGATTGGCGTCGACCTGCAGCTGGTGATCTTTGGCTTCGACGCCAGCGAGCGCTACCCGGACGCACCGCCGGTGCCGCAGACCATCCTGATCAACCCACTGATTACCCCGCTGAGCCCGGTGCTGGAAGAGGATTACGAGGGGTGTTTGTCGGTGCCCGGCTTGCGTGGAGCGGTGAACCGTTATCAGCAGATCCGCTACGAAGGTTTCGATCCCAAGGGCGAGCCAATCGTACGTTTCGCCGATGGTTTTCATGCGCGGGTGGTGCAGCATGAATGCGATCACCTGATCGGTCGCTTGTACCCATCGCGGATCACCGATTTCAGCAAGTTCGGGTTTATCGAAGTAATGTTCCCGGAAATGGACCCAACGGCTGACGAATAAACACCAGGCTACCTGAGGTCCCAATGTGGGAGGGGGCTTGCTCCCGATAGCGGTGGACCGGTCGATATTTCAGCGACGGACACTCCGCCATCGGGAGCAAGCCCCCTCCCACATTTTTGTCCTGCATCATTCAGGTGATTGAGAACCCCATCGCAATCATCGGCTTGTTCCGCTTGTAGCGCACCAACCGCTCACTGAGCGATTGCGGCAATACCGTGTCCTGGCTGAAACCCATACGCTGATACACCCCCTCCAGATCCGGATGGCACAGCAGCCACACCGTACCCTCCACCTCAGCCACCGCCTGTTGAATCAAGCGCGCCGCCAGCCCCTGGCCGCGATAGGCCGGGTCGACAAACACGCCGGTCAGCCACTGCCCACCCACCACCGGGCTCAGGCATAGCCCTGCCACGATCGCGCTGTCGCGTGCCACCCACAAGCGTCCACCCTTGAGGGCCTTCATCGAGGAATTGTGGCTGCGGTAAAACTTGTTCAACAGCGGCCACAGGGGCTCTGCCAGCGGTTCGATGTGCAATTCGGGCATGGTCTTCTGGCCAGCATTATCAAGGGCCGGGGATTATAAGCGCCTTCTGCCGGGCAATAGGTGGTATACCCAGTGCTACATCCCCGTTCAGTTGAGTACGCATCATGGCCAAAGGTATGGATTCAAAGAAAGCCGCGAAGAAAAAACCGGCAAAGACCGCCGATGAAAAACGCGCTGACAAAAAGGCCAAGAAATCCGACACCGGCCTGTTCGGTCACTGAGTCACCCGCTGTCGGTGCCCAAGGCCAGCACCGCCGGCGGCGGTGCTCCTATCTCAACTCATGGATGTTCGACAGCCAGTGCCGCAACCACTGCGGGCCGTGCGCCTACGCGCTGTTGAAACGCCGCCAGTGCCGGCCACTCACGCAGATCAATGGCGTGCACGGCGGCCCAGCGCAGCACCACGAACAGGTAGGCATCTGCTACCGAATAGTGCGAGCCCAATAGGTAATCCTGACGCTCAAGGGTTTGCACCAGAATCGCAAAACGCTTGAACAGCGTGGCCCGGAACTGGGCTTTCACCTCTCCCTGGATCGCGGCGTTGAAAAACACCGCGAGCCCGCCATGCACTTCGCTGGCAATGAAATTCAACCACTCCTGCAAGCGCACGCGCTCCCAGCTGCCATTGGTCGGGGCCAGGTGGGCGTCGGGTTTCAGATCGGCCAGGTATTGCAGGATCGCACTGGCTTCGGTCAGCACCTGGCCATTGTCCAGTTGCAGTGCGGCCACATAGCCTTTGGGGTTGATCAGCAGGAAGTCTTCGCCGTTGGCGGTGATCTTGGCCTGGTTATCGACGCGCACCAGGTCGAAAGGCAAGGCCAATTCGCGCAAGACGATATGGGGCGCGAGCGAGCAGGCATCGGGGGAAAAATACAGTTTCATGGCGGGCCTCTGTGTAGGATTTGCGCCAGTCTCCGGGGCATGGCACCGTGGGTAAAATTAAACCTTCAGGCCCCACCCATAAGGACAGCGACTGCCATGATGAACCTGATGCACTGGCGCCTGCTGGTGGCCGTGGCCGATCACGGCAGCATCACCGCCGCCGCCGAACGCGTGGGCATGACCCAGTCCGCCGCCAGCCAGGCCATGGCGTCCATGGAGGCCACGCTGGGGGCGCAATTGTTCATCCGCGAACCGCGCAAGACGCTGCCCACTGCCCTCGGGTTGAGTGTGATCGAACAGGCGCGGGTGATGCTCGGTGCCTTGCAGGCGATTCGCAGCCGCGTCGACGAAGCCAGGCCCATGCTGCGTGGGAACCTGCGCATCGCCTGTTTCCCTCAGGTGCTGGCGAAGTTTCTGAGCCCCAGGTTGCAGCGTTTTGCGCAGCTCTATCCGGGAATTGAGGTCACCACCCTCGAAGTCACCGACAATGAAGTGACAGCCTTGCTCGACGCCGACCTGATCGACCTGGGGGTGGTGCTCAACCCAGGGCCCGGGTGCCAGGCAACGCCGCTGGGGCGGGACAATTGGCTGGCCGTGGTGCCGGCCCGGCATGCACTGGCCCAGCGTGCGGCGGGGGCCACGGTGAGCCTGGCGGAACTGCTTGAGCAGCCCTTCGTGCTTGCCACCGGCGGGTGCACTGCCAATGCCCGCAGCTTGGGTGTCGACGCCGGTCTGGCGTTGCGCGATGTGCGGGTGCAAGTGAGGGAATGGAGCAGCGCCTTCAGCCTGGTGCGCGAAGGCGTAGGCGTCACCCTGGTGCCGGAATCGACCTTGCCGGCCCAGCGCCAGGGCTTGCGCGTGATGCCTTTGAGCGTGCCGATACACCGCGAGTTCGCCCTGGTCAGCGCACCCGCCCGTACGCCTTCCGCCGCCGCCAGCGCCCTGCTGGCAATGCTGGCTGACTAGGAAGGCTCGCGGCATGGAGGCGGATACGATCCGTCAGCTCAACGCCACGCTTCAATTGCACTAACTGAAACCCTGCTGATCCCATGTGGAAGAAGATCAAAATGTGGGAGGGGGCTTAGATCGCCGCCAGGGTTTCTTTCACCGTCTGCGCCTGCGGGTCAGCAGACTTCGCCGCTACCTGCTGCGCTTGCTGCTGCTGGAGCCGCTCGGACACTTCCTTGGCAAAGGCATTTTGCTCTTCCACCGGCAGCGCGTTCAGCTGCTCCAACGTCAGCCCCCGTTCTTTGAGCAACTGGTCGCGGATGCGCTCGGCCGGGGTCTTGGTCATGTAATCGGTGAACTCACTGCGTGCTGAACCGGCGACGCTGGTCGCTGGCACATTGCTGTTCGACGCTGTGGCCTGCAACTGCACGCGAGTCTTGGCGAACGCCTCATCAATGCGATCGCCGGCCTTATCCAATGCCTTCTGCACGACCGGTACCGTGATGTTCTGCTGCGCAGTCTGCAGGGCACCGCTGTACAACGCGCTGGCGGCGGCGTTGGCGGGGTCCATGTCGGGTCGCTTGATCTGTTGGACGGTCGACATGGCTTGGGTGTTGTTGTTAACCAGCATGATCGGTCACCTGTGCAAATGGTCGGTGCCACAGCTTGAGCAAATAGCGTGCCGGGTATGCAAACCCCAATGTTTATTGAGAGTGGCTTTGCTGCCGCGGCAAGCATGCTGCCGCTGGCGGCCAAGCATTGCCGTCAGTGGGCGATATTTTCCAGCGCCAGGTTACGCGTACGCGGCCCGAACCAGCTGATGGTGATCATCACGATCAGCATGCTGCTGGCGATAAACGCCAGCACCCCTGGCGTACCCAGGTGTTCGAGGATAAAGCCGATCAACAAACTGCTGAACACCGTGGACAAGCGGCTGAACGAATAGCAGAACCCCACCGCCCGTGCGCGGATATTCGTGGGGAACAATTCGCTCTGGTACGAGTGATAACTGAAGCTCAGCCAGGCATTGCAGAAGGTGATCATCACCCCGCAGAACACCAGCCCCAATGCGCTGGTTTGCAGGGCGAACAGGCTGCCGAAGATCACCGCGCCCATGGCGGAACCGACGATCTGCCATTTGTTCTCAAAGCGGTTGGCCACTTTCACAAACAGCAAGGGGCCGAGCGGGTAGGCGAGGGTAATGATAAAGGCGTACATCAAGCTGTGGGTCACGCTCACGCCCTGACCCGACAACAGCGCTGGCAACCAATTGCCAAAGCCAAAAAAACCGATGGCCTGGAACACATGGAACACGATCAGCATCAAGGCGCGACGCCGGTACGGTGGTTGCCAGATATCAGCAAAACGGCCGCTGCCCTGCACGCTGACGGCTTCGGGCTCCGGCTCATCCAAGGGCTTGCCGTGATCTTTCAGGCAGCGTGCTTCCAGGCTATCCATAATCACACCGGCTTCTTCGAAACGGCCCTTCTGTGCCAGCCAGCGCGGCGATTCCGGCAGGCGCTTGCGCAGTTGCCAGATAAACAGCGCAAACACCGCACTGCTTAATACCACCCAGCGCCAGCCGGCGACGCCGAACGGCGCCTGGGGCACCAGCCACCACGACATCAAGGCCACCGCCGGTACCGACAGAAACTGAATGAAAAACGCAAAGGCAAACGCCGAACTGCGCATGCGCTTGGGCACCAGTTCCGAGAGGTAGGCATCGATGGTCACCAGTTCGATGCCCAGGCCGATGCCCACCACAAAGCGCATGCAGATAATGCCCAGGGCGGAGGTTTGTATACCCATCAGCACCGTGGCGACGGTGTACCAGATCAATGCAAAGGTGAAGATTGCCCGGCGCCCGAAGCGGTCGGCGATGGGGCTGAGCAGGCTGGCGCCGAGGAACAGGCCGAGGAAGGTCGCCGAGGCGAATGCGGCCTGGTCCGAAAAGCCAAACACGCCCTGGCTGCCGGTATGGAAAATTCCGTCGCTGATCAGGCCGGGGCTGATATAGGCGGTCTGGAACAGGTCATACAGCTCGAAAAAACCACCGATCGATAGCAGCGCCACTAGGCGCCAGATGGTGGCCACGGCGGGCAGGCGGTCGATGCGTGCACTGATATGGGCGGCGCGGAGCGGGTCGAGGCCTTCTGTGGTGGAGTGGGCGGGCATGGTGAAAACTCAGTAAGTGATGGGGGTTTCAAATATCTGGAACGCATCATCCTGCGGTTGGTAGCCCAGCACACGTGTGGTTTCGCTCAAATCCAGGCGCTTGAAGCGGTTGTTGGAAATACCGTGAGCGATCACGTGCTTCACGCCGACGACCTCCACTGAGCGTTGCAGCAGATGCACGGCATCCCGCGGGCTGAGCCACGCGCTGAGGTCGCGGGCGTTGTTCAGGTCGTGGGTTTCGGGGAATTCAAAAGCGCCGATGCGCAGGGCGATGGTCGACAGCGGCGTCTTGGCTGCGTAGTAGCCACACAACGCCTCGCCGTAGCATTTGCTCACGCCATACATATTCGCGGGCATCACCTGCATACCAGGGGTGATCTGCCGGTCCACCGGATAGCCTTCGATGGTTTGCGCGCTGCTGGCGAACACCAGGCGCTGCACGCCGGCAGCCACGGCGGCTTCGAACAGGTAGGTGGTGGCGAGGATGTTGTTGGGCAACAATTCGTCGAACGAGGCACTGGCGTGGGGGATGCCCGACAGGTGCACGATTACGTCGATGCCTTCGAGCAGGGTCGCCAGGCTGGATTTATCGCTGAGGTCGGCGTGTACGAAGCGGTGTCCACCCAGGTCGAAGTCCGGCGCGATGCGGTCGGTGAGGGTGAAGCGGTAGCGGTCTTGCGAGGCTTGGAAAAATGTCTTGCCGATTCTGCCGCAGGCGCCGGTGAGCAGTACGTTGAGTCCGTTCACGTGAGGTCCCTGTGCTTAGTTGTGGCCGTCGAGGGCGAAGGTTTTGAAACCGGCGTGTTGGCTGAGCCGCTGATAGTAGGCGGCAATGGCGGGGTAGGGTGGGCGCTGCATGGGTGTTGCCTGCCAGCGGTGTACCGAGAGGCCGATCAAAATGTCGGCGAGGGTGAATTCCTCGCCGGCCACATAGGCTCCGGTCTTGGCCAGCTGCTGTTCGAGAATGCCCATCTTGTCGTTCCATACCTGCACCGCGGCGGCGATCTGCGCAGCGTCCAGACCATCTGGGTTGTTGCGTACCAGTGCGGTAAAGGCGTCGCCCCAGGCGCGGTTCAATTCCGTGGCTTGCCAGTCAATCCACTGTTCGATACGGGCCCTGGGGGCGGGCTCGGTCGGTAGCAGGTCGTGACGTTGATACAGGCCGACGAGGTAGCGGCAGATGGTGTTGGATTCCCACAGCACGCCGTGGTCATCGATCAGCACCGGCACCTGCGCGTTGGGGTTCAGGGCGAGGAACTCGGTCGATTGGGTGGGTTTGAAGCCGATGCCCCAGTCTTCGCGCACATAGTCGATGCCCAGTTCCTGGCAGGTCCACAACACTTTGCGCACGTTGATGGAGGAAGTGCGGCCCAAGATTTTCAGTGAATGTCCCATGGTGCTTCCCTGGCGATGGAAAGTGGTCAATCTAGCAGGGCGCAAGCGGGCATGGTTAAAAAATGTGGGAGGGGGCTTGCTCCCGATAGCGGTGGGTCAGTCAACTTACAGATAGCTGACCCACTGCATCGGGAGCAAGCCCCCTCCCACATTTGGACCGAGTAAGGTCACAGCAGCGTGGTGTGTGCTGGTCCATGGCCTTGCCGAGCAGCGAGTTAAACGAGGGTGGCAGCTGTACGCAGGTTAGTAGACCGGTGGACACTCAAAGCCGGCGCACCCGAAAGTGCCCTACGCACAGCCGCCATTAACACAGGCAGACTTCTGATCGTTCCCACGCAGAGCGTGGGAACGAGCGGGTCAGGTGCTCTCCCGCACCTGCAACTCAAACCCCATATCCACCACCGGCTTGGCGATCTTGTTGCCCGCCATGATGGTCAACAAATGCTCCGCCGCCCTGCGGCCAATGGCTTCTCGTGGCGTGCTGATACTGCTCAGGCGCGGCACCATGAATGACGACGCGGGCAAGTCGTTGAAGCCCAGCACTGCGACACGCTCCGGCACCTTGATGCCGTGGCGCAGGGCTTCGAGCAGGGCGCCCTGGGCCAGGTCGTCGTTACCGAAGAAGATCGCATCCACATCCGGATGCGCTGCCAGCAATTGCAGGAACAGTTCGCCGCCCAGGCCCACTGAGGAGGGGCGGGGTGTCAAAAGCTCCAGCGCCGGGTCGTACATGCCCGCCTGCTGCAAGGCGCGGCGGAAACCTTCACCGCGCAACAACGTGCGCTGATCCAACTGCGCGCCAATGTAGGCCAGGCGCTTACGCCCCCGGGACAGCAAATGCGCCGCCGCCGTCTCGCCTGCGGCCAACTGTGAGAAACCCACGCAGTTCACCCCGGCATTGGGGTCCAGATCCATCATGTACACGCACGGCACATTGCTGGTCTCGACCATTCGTCGCGCGCTTTCGGTGCGGTCGAACCCGGTGAGCAGCAAACCCCGTGGCTGGTACGCCATGTAGTTGCGCAGCAGGTTTTCTTCTTCATCGCGCGAATAATGGGAGTTGCCGATCAGCACTTCGAAGCCCTTGGGCCGCAGTACTCGATGGATGGCCTCCAGGGTTTCGATAAACAACAGGTTGGACAGCGATGGCACCAGCACCACCACCGAATGGCTCTGTGCAGACGCCAACGCGCGGGCAGCGGGGTTGACCACATAGCTGAGTTCGGCGGCGGCCTGCTGGACTTTTTCCACCAGTTCGGTGGCGACGGTGCTGATACCGCGCAGGGCGCGGGAGGCGGTGATCGGGCTGACCCCGGCCAGGCGTGCAACTTCATTGAGGGTAGGGCGGCCCGTCGTGCGGGTATTTTTATCGTTCTTGGAGGTCATCAGGCGGCTTGCCAAACAAAAATCGAGGCACTAAGGTAGCGCTGTCTCCAAAGGGCTGCAAATTATTGAACCTAGGGTTGCCTGATCCGGTTCGAATGATTGGAGCAGATGCACGCGTCACTCCATAAAAATGACAAGTCGGCGCGGGAAAAGCCTGTCTTTTGCACTAGCCTTATAGCGTGCAAAGGTAGCGCTATCTGCGTCCTGAGGTGTTTCATGAGTCAACCTGTTACCGCCCTGGTCATCATGGGTGTTTCCGGCTGTGGCAAGTCCAGCGTCAGCCAAGCCCTGTGCCGCCTGAACGGCGCCACTGCCATTGAAGGCGACAGCTTTCACCCCGCCGCGAACATCGAAAAGATGAGCGCCGGCCACCCCCTTAACGACGACGACCGCGCCGGCTGGCTCGACATCCTGTGCGATGAACTGCGCCGCTCGCTCAGGGCGGGCGAGCATCCGGTGCTCACCTGTTCGGCCCTGAAAAAGAAATACCGCGACCACCTGCGCGAAGCCGCGCCGGGCCTGGGCTTTGTATTCCTGGAGCTGACCCGTGAAGTCGCCGCCGACCGTGTGTCCCACCGGCCCGGCCATTTCATGCCGGCCAGCCTGATCGACAGCCAGTTCGCCACCCTCGAATCGCCCAAGGGCGAGCCGCTGACCCTGGCGCTCAACGCCAGTGAAGACAGCGTTGAGGAACTGGCCGAGCAGACCAACGCCTGGTGGCTCAAGCACGGCTTTGAACCAACTCATTAATTTTTTGCCGGAAAAGATAGCGCTATCCCCGGCAGGAAATTCAACACCCGCTTTAATAACAACAACAAACAGGAGAGACCCCCCATGTTTGGCATGTCCCACGAGTCTTACCTGCTGCTAGATGCAGTGGTCACTATCATCGGGTTGATCGTTCTGATCACCAAGTTCAAGGTGCACCCGTTCATTGCACTGATCATCGCGGCCGGCTTCCTCGGCCTGACCTCGGGCATGCCCGTGGACAAGATCATCAAGGCATTCCAGGACGGTTTCGGCGGAGTGCTCGGCTTTGTCGGCATCATCCTCGCGCTGGGCACGATGCTCGGCAAAATGATGGCCGAATCCGGCGGTGCCGACCAGATCGCCCAGACCCTGATCCGGGCCTTCGGCAAAGAGAAAGTCCAGTGGGCCATGATGTTCGCCGCCTTCCTGGTGGGCATCCCGCTGTTCTTCGAGATCGGTTTTGTACTGCTGATCCCGCTGGTGTTTATCGTCGCGAGGCGTACTGGTGTGTCGCTGATCAAGATCGGCATCCCGCTGCTCGCCGGCCTCTCGGCGGTGCACGGCCTGGTACCACCGCACCCGGGCCCGCTGCTGGCCATCGGCGTGTTTGGCGCGGACATCGGCAAGACTATCCTGTACGGCCTGATCGTTGCGCTGCCGACGGCCATTATCGCCGGCCCGATCTTCGGTACCTTTATCGCCAAGTACATCCCGGGCAACCCGTCCCAGGAACTGGTCGATCAACTGGCCCGCGAGCCTGAAAACAAAGACCTGCCGAGCTTCAGCATTACCCTGGTCACCGTACTGCTGCCGGTGTTCCTGATGCTGCTGAAAACCTTTGCCGACATCGCCTTTGCCGAAGGCAACGTGGTGCGCAACTGGATGGACATGATCGGCCACCCGATCACCGCGCTGTTGCTGGCCTTGTTGTTGTCGCTGTACACCTTTGGCCATCGCCAGGGCATCCATTCCAAGCAGATCCTCAAGCTGCTCGACGCCAGCCTCGCACCGACCGCGGCGATCATCCTGATCATCGGTGCCGGTGGTGGCTTCAAGCAGATGCTGGTGACCAGCGGCGTGGGTGACGTGATCGGCCATATGGCGGTGAACGCGCAGATCAACCCGATCCTGCTGGCATGGCTGGTGGCGGCGGTGATTCGGATTGCCACGGGTTCAGCGACGGTCGCGACCATTACCGGCGCGGGCATTGTGGTGCCGGTGGTGGGGATGATTCCGGGGGTTAACCGCGAGTTGCTGGTGCTGGCGACGGGGGCGGGGTCGTTGATCCTGTCGCACGTCAACGATGCCGGGTTCTGGCTGGTCAAGCAGTACTTCAACATGACCGTGGCCGAGACGTTTAAGACCTGGACGGCGATGGAGACCATCCTGTCGATCGTGGCGCTGATCTTCATCATGTTGCTGTCGTTGGTGGTGTAAGCCACACCGCAAGACAAATGTGGGAGGGGGCTTGCCCCCGATAGCAGAGTGTCAGTCACTGCATCTGGTGACTGATCCACCGCCATCGGGAGCAAGCCCCCTCCCACATTTTGACCAGGTCAGGCTCAGGCTTTCGTGACCAGCCCATCCGCCCTGAACATCCCGCGAATCCCGCGCACTGCCTGGCGAATCCGGTCCTGGTTTTCGATTAGCGCAAAGCGCACATGATCATCCCCATACTCGCCAAAGCCAATCCCAGGCGATACACAGACCTTGGCCTCCAGCAGCAGTTTCTTGGCAAATTCCAGGGAACCCATGGCGGCGTACTGCTCGGGAATCTTCGCCCAGACATACATCGACGCCTTCGGGTTCTCCACCATCCAGCCCAGCTCATGCAG
Organism: Pseudomonas synxantha; assembly: GCF_900105675.1. NCBI lineage: Bacteria > Pseudomonadati > Pseudomonadota > Gammaproteobacteria > Pseudomonadales > Pseudomonadaceae > Pseudomonas > Pseudomonas synxantha. Next base: position 453,133 of record NZ_LT629786.1, read on the forward strand.
GCCCTTGACCAGCACATTGCGGCGTTGGCGGTACTGCTCGGCGATGTCCTTGACGCACTGCTGGTCGCCTTCCAGCGCGGCAATGGCGGCCACTTGCAGCGGGGTAAAGGTGCCGTAGTCGTGGTAACTCTTGATCCGTGCCAGGGCGTTGACCAGTTCCGGGTTGCCCACCATGAAGCCGATGCGCCAGCCGGCCATGTTGTAGCTCTTGGACAGGGTGAAAAACTCCACCGCGATATCCTTGGCACCCGGCACCTGCATGATCGAGGGGGCCTTCCAGCCGTCGTAGACGATGTCGGCGTAGGCCAGGTCGTGAACCACCAGCACGTCGTACTGTTTGGCCAGGGCGATGACCCGTTCGAAAAAATCCAGCTCCACGCACTGTGCGGTAGGGTTTGACGGAAAACCCAGGATCATCATCTTTGGCTTGGGGATCGAGCCGCGAATCGCCCGTTCCAGCTCGGCGAAAAAGTCCACACCAGGCACCAGCGGCACCGAACGCACCTGGGCGCCGGCAATCACGGCACCGTAGATATGAATCGGGTAGCTGGGGTTGGGCACCAACACGGTGTCGCCCTGGTCCAGGGTCGCCAGCATCAGGTGCGCCAGGCCTTCCTTGGAACCGATGGTGACGATGGCTTCCGACTCAGGGTCGATATCCACCTCGTAACGGTCCTTGTACCAGCGCGAAATCGCCCGGCGCAGGCGTGGAATGCCTTTGGAAGTGGAGTAGCCGTGGGTGTCGTCACGCTGGGCGACGGTGACCATTTTCTCCACGATATGCGCAGGCGTGGCGCCGTCGGGGTTACCCATGCTCAAGTCGATGATGTCTTCGCCGCGCCGACGCGCAGCCATCTTCAGCTCGGCAGTGATATTGAAAACGTAAGGGGGGAGTCGATCTATGCGCGCAAAGCGGCGCGGCGAACCTTGTTCGGCCATTGTTGCCTCGAGAGTACGTAAGCGCCCGGAACCGTCCGAGCGACGTCGGCCACTGCGGTGGCCTGCGGGGCAGACAATACGGGCGATGATGGCGCGTTGTCCAGATGGCGTGGCAAAAATTTGTACATGGAGCGCAGCCGGGATATGCCCCTATACTCGATGCGGGTTTGTTCCCTCATAAGAAGGAGACTGTTCGTATGGATCAGCAGACAAAACAACCGTTGGAGCCACGCATGGAAGCCGGCAAGGCCCTGGTGATCGCCGGTGTACAAGGGCGTTATTCGAAGGCCACCGTGGGCGATATCCCCAAGTTATGGGAGTTGTTTGACACGTGCATTAAAGACATCAAGAAGCGCGTTGGCGGCGTGACCTACGGCGTTTGCCACAACCCCCACCACGGCGAGTTTGATTACATGGCCGGGGTAGAAGTCCCAGGCAAGGGCGATGTGCCGAGCAACTTTGAGTTCATCGAAATCCCGCCGCTCAACTATGCGGTGTTCCCGCATTACGGGCCGGTGCAGGCGCTTGAGCAAACCTACGAGCGCATTATGTTCGAATGGCTGCCGCACTCGGGTTACAAGGTGATGGGCGCGGATTTCGAGCGCTATAGCGCAGATTTTGACGCGAGAAAGGGCACGGGAGCGGTGGAGATCTGGTTGCCGGTTGGAGAGCGGGGCTGACGCTCGCCGATGTCATGTAAACACGACAGGCACGCGTCAACGTCGTGTTTGCGTGACATTACCGTTATGAATTGAAGATCCAACTCAACCGGCGCTCATACCCAACCTGTCCCTTGTACGCTTCGCCGCTGTCCACCCATCCAGCCCCCAGATACAGCCCCATTGCCGCCGGGTTGTGCGTGTCCACAGACAACTCCAACCCTTTGATCTGCGGCCACACCTCAAGCGCCAGGGTTGGCAGTGCCTGCAAACACGCCTTGCCGAACCCACGCCCTTGCTGATGCCGATCTACTTGCAACGCATGCAGGGTGGCGCAGTGTTCATCGGCCCAATGGGGCAGGCAGGGTGGGCGCTTGAGTAGGAGAAAGGCCACGGGGATATCATCGGCCAACAGCGCAAAACCTTTGACGCCAGGGCTCGGGTTGACCAGCAGCGTATTGAGGGCGCAATACATATCGCCGCAAAACGGCAGTTGTTCAGGATGAACTTCGATGGCGCTGACTTGCTGTTGTTGCACAGCATTGAGCGCCTCATAGGCAACAAGGCGGGTTTGCATCGGATTATCCGAACGGCTGCAAAGAAGGCTGCAGTCTATCGGGTTTGTGGTGGAGGAAATTATTTTTCCATGGCCTGTCGATTTGCCCAAGGGCCATTCGACTAAGGGTGTCTTCCGTGTTTTTCAACCAAGGAGTCATCGCCATGAGTACTGCAATCAACACCCTGATCGAGCAATGGAAACAAGCCGTGGTATCCCAGGATATCGACAAGATTGTCAGCTTTTACGCCGACGATATCGTCGCGTTCGACGCGGTTGGCGCGCTGCAATTCAAGGGCAGGGAGGCCTATCGTGCACACTGGAAGGCGTGCATGGAACATTGCCCGGGCCCGGGCGTTTTTGAGTTTCATGAGTTGCGCATCAACCAGGCCCAGGACAGCGCCTTCGCCCACTGGCTCGCGCACTGCGGTGGCACCGGCCCGGATGGTGTACTCAAGACCTGCTGGATGCGCGTCACCGCCGCTTACCAGCGTATCGATGGCCAATGGAAAGTGGTGCATGAGCACTGGTCGGCGCCGTTCGATATGCAAAGCGGCACGGCGCTGTTCGACCTGAAACCTTGAGCACGGCGAACTATAGTCAGGAGGCCGAAAACGGAGAGCATCATGAAATACCTGTGCCTGATCTACAGCGACGAACAGCTGTTGCACACCTCGCCCGACAGCCCTAGGGACCCGGAGTGTCTTGCCTACGCCGAGGCCATCCAGGCCAGCGGACGCATGCTTGCCGCCGAGCCGCTGCAGCCGGTCAATACTGCCACCACCGTGCGCATGCGCAATGGCCAGGTGTCGATCACCGACGGGCCATTTGCCGAAACCAAGGAGCAGCTTGCCGGGTTCTACCTGATCGAGGCCAAGGACCTCAATGAAGCGTTACAGGTGGCCGGCGGCATTCCAGCGGCCCGGGTCGGCAGTGTGGAAGTACGCCCCGTACGTGAATTGAACCTAGCTTAATGACGCTCAATGGCCAGGTCGAAGCGGTTTACCGCAGCGAGTCACGGCGTGTGCTTGCGACGCTGATTCGTGTGCTGGGTGATTTCGACTTGGCCGAGGAGGCGCTGCACGAGGCATTTTTCGTCGCCGTGCAGCGCTGGCCCGAGGATGGTGTGCCGGATAATCCACGGGCCTGGCTGGTATCAACCGGTCGCTTCAAAGCCATCGACCGTCTACGTCGCCAGGCGCGGTTTACCCCGTTGCTGCAAGAGCAGGCCGACACACTGGAAGCGGCGCAGTGGAGTGATGAAGACGTGGAAGACGATCGCCTGCGCTTGATCTTTACCTGCTGCCACCCGGCGTTGGCGCCCGATGCCCAGGCGGCGCTGACCTTGCGCGAGATCTGCGACCTGAGTACCGAGGCCATTGCCCACGCGTTTCTCGCCACACCCACCACCATCGCCCAGCGCATCGTGCGTGCCAAGGGCAAGATCCGTGAAGCGAAAATCCCCTATCAAGTGCCGTCCCGTGCCGAGTTGCCCGAGCGCCTGGACAGCGTGCTGCGGGTGATTTACCTGGTGTTCAACGAAGGCTACTCGGCCTCCACAGGCACCGATCTCACCCGTGAAGACTTGACCGCGGAGGCCATTCGCCTGGGCCGCTTGCTGATGGAGTTGCTACCGGAGCCGGAAGTCATGGGCTTGCTGGCGTTGATGCTGCTGCACGAATCGCGCCGCCCGGCACGCACCTCGGCCAGCGGTGAGTTGGTGCTGTTGGATGCCCAGGACCGTGCGCTGTGGGACAGGGCATTGATGGCTGAAGGTTGCGCATTGGTGGAGCGGGCGCTGACCACGCGACGCTTCGGGCCGTATTGCCTGCAAGCAGCGATTGCGGCGGTGCACGCCGAGGCGCCGAGTGCCGAGGAGACTGATTGGCGGCAGATTGTGGGGCTTTACGATGTATTGCTCAGGGCCATGCCATCGCCGGTGATCGAGTTGAACCGTGCGGTAGCGGTGGCGATGGAACAGGGACCGACGGCTGGATTGACGTTGGTGGACAGCATTTTGCAACGCGATGAGTTGCAGGATTATCACTTGGCGCATTCGGCGCGTGGGGAGTTTTGCCGGCAGTTGGGGCGGGTTGAAGAGGCCCGTGCAGCTTACGAAAAAGCCCTGTCCCTGACCCAGCAAACCCCGGAAAAACGCTTCCTGGAGCGACGCCTGGCCGAACTCAAATCCCCCAGACAATGAAGCTCCAAATGTGGGAGGGGGCTTGCCCCCGATTGCGGTGTGTCAGGTAAAGATTAGCTGACTGACACTCAGCTATCGGGAGCAAGCCCCCTCCCACATTTGGACATCATTGTTCTCACTGGCTCAATCGAGCATCTGTCCCAGCAACCAACTCCCCGCCGGCCCCGGCGGATGCTGGCGCGACCACAATGCATCCACCGTCACCGACCGCGGCCAGCCACGCACCCTCAGTTCCTGCAGGCTGCCATTGCCAAAACGTTCCACCAGCCAGCGTGGCAGGGGCGCCCAGCCGAAACCCAACTGCGCCATTTCCATCAGCATCAGGTAACTGGCTGCCGACCAGACCCGCCCGGCAGCGCGATTGTCATAGGGTTTGACGATGCTCGCCAGGCGTAATTCCCGATGCTGTTTCAATGCCTGCTGGTCAACCTTTTCCAGCCTGGCCAAGGCATGCTGGGGGGAAACGAACAGGGCCGTTTCGGTACGTTCCTCGACCGGCGAATGGGTCAAGTCCGGCGGGTACTCCTCCTGCTGCTCGATAAATGCGATTTGCGCCCGGCCACTTTGTACAAGGTCGATCAGGTCATCGCACTCGGCAATCAGCCATTCCAGTTCCAGGTCCGGATAACGTTCGGCAAACGCGATGATGGTGGTTTCGAAGCGCTGCGATTGGTAGGTGTCTGACATGGCGATGGTCAGCTTCGGTTCCAACCCCGTGGCCAATTGGCTCGCCGTCAATTCCAGGCGGCTGCTGGCCTCCAGCACCTGCTCGGCGCGTTGCAGCAGTACATGGCCTGCCGGGGTCAATGTCGGTTTGCGGCTGCTGCGGTCAAACAGCACTACATCCAAGTCAATCTCAAGGCTGGCCACCGCCGCGCTGACGGTGGACTGGCTCTTGCCCAGCTTGCGCGCTGCTGCGGAAAACGAACCTTGGGTAGCAGCCTGGACGAACGCCTGGAGCACTTCATGGGAGGCCACGACTATCGCCCTGATCGATGGTTATTGGTTATGAAGTATCGAGACAAAGCCTGATCATGGCAACCCTCGTCACTCACGGAGCCGGGTCATGACCCCTACCAAATCCATTACTGAACGTGTTTTCCAAGCCCTTGGGTTCGAAGGGCTGGCCTTGTTGATCTGTACGCCGTTGCTGATGTGGGTCACCGGCAGGCCGGCGCTGGAGATGGGCGCCGTTACCTTGGGCATCAGCCTGCTGGCCTTGAGCTGGAACGTTATTTTCAACAGCCTGTTCGACCGCCTTAAAACACGCCTGCAACTGGTCAATGGCGGTTGGACCCGGGTGTTGCACGCGCTGCTGTTCGAAGGCGGCCTGATCCTGATGGCGGTGCCGTTGATTGCCGCCTTGATGAAGATCAGCCTGCTGGAGGCGTTCATCCTCGACATCGGCGTGCTGTTGTTCTTCCTGCCGTATACCTATGTGTATCACTGGGGTTATGACGTACTGCGTGAAAAAATCGTCAACAAAACCCCAGTCACCCAATAGGCGCCGCTGCCTACAGGAACATCCCCCCCGACGCCTCGATCCGCTGGCCGGTGATCCAGTTGCTGCCATCGGCCAGCAAGCTCGAAATCGCCCCGCCAATATCGTCCGGCAAGCCGACACGGCCCAGGGCGGTATTGTTGGCGACCATCGTATTCAGATCGGTGTTATCGCGCACTGCGCCGCCGCCGAAGTCAGTGGCAATCGCGCCCGGTGCCAGGGTGTTCACGGTAATACCGCGTGGGCCCAGCTCCTTGGCCTGGTAGCGCGACAGCACTTCAATGGCGCCCTTCATCGACGCGTACGCGGCATAGCCCGGCAGGCTGAACCGCGCCAGGCCGCTGGAAATATTGATGATGCGCCCACCATCGCTGATCAGCGGCAGCAGTTTCTGCGTGAGGAAAAACGGCGCCTTCAAGTGGATCGCCACCAACTGGTCGAACTGTGCTTCGGTGGTCTCGGTAAAGCTGGCGTGGGCACCGATCCCGGCGTTGTTGATCAGGAAGTTGAAGTGATCCTGGGCGAAAACCTCCTTGAGCAGCGCGCCGACCTGGGCGACGAAGCCATCGAAGCCTGCGCTTTGGCTGACGTCCAGTTGCAGCATGGCGGCGCGGCCACCCAATGCCTGCACTTGGGCAATCACCGCTTGGGCTTCGGCCGCTGCGCTGTGGTAAGTGCCGATGATGTCTACGCCTTGCGCAGCCAGGTGCAGTGCGGCGCTTTTGCCCAGGCCGCGGCTGGCGCCGGTAATAAGTGCGATTTTACGGGTCATGGTGCAGTCCTCAGGTGGGGTCAGTGGGACTGAGTGTATTTGTCCGGCCATAACGTGATAAACAGGCGGATATCGGAATCACTGGCCGGATAAGGCGAACAATCTCATGAACAAGCTTGAGTTACTGCGCACCTTCGTGCGCGTCACTGAGTTGTCGAGTTTTACCCAGGCCGGCCAGAGCCTGGGCCTGCCGCGCTCTACGGTGTCTGAGCACGTGCAGGCGTTGGAGGAACTGCTCGGTGCGCGGCTGCTGCAACGCACCACACGCAAGGTGCAGGCGACCCAGGATGGTCGTGTGTTGTACGAGCGCAGCAAGGATCTGCTGGCGCATATGGAAGAGCTGGAAGGTTTGTTCCGCCAGGACGAAGCCCAATTGGCCGGGCGCATACGGGTAGACATGCCCAATGTCATGGCGCGGGGCTTGATCCTGCCGAACTTGCCCACATTCATGGCACGCCATCCTCTTATCGACATGGAGATCAGCGGCTCGGATCGCCAGGTGGACCTGATCGCCGAAGGTTTCGACTGTGTTGTGCGCGTCGGGGCCCAGCCCGATCAAACCGTGGTGGCGCGACGGGTGTGCAGCATGCCGATGGTCAACTGCGTGAGCCCGGTGTACCTGCAACGTTATGGCGTGCCGCAGACTCTGGCTGACCTGGCAAATCACCAGTTGGTGCATTACGTACGGCCCCTGGGCGCACGCTCGGCAGGGTTTGAATACATGGTGGGCAACAAGGTGCAACGGTTGCCGATGGCAGGAAGGGTGACCGTCAACAGCACCGATGCGTACCAGTCGGCGTGCCTGGGTGGGTTTGGCATTACCCAGGTGCCCCAACTGGGGATCCGCGATCTATTGGCCAGCGGCGACTTGGTGGCGGTGCTGCCGGATTACCAGGCACCGCCTCTGGACGTGTATTTACTGTACGCCGGCCAGCGGCATTTGCCGCTGCGGGTGCGGGTGTTCATGGACTGGTTGACTGCCACCCTGCAAGCCCATCTTTAACGGCGCGCCGACAACTGCTGCGGCGCCAGGAATGCATCGTGGAAGTAATCGCGGAACGCCTGCATCGCCGGGGTGAATGCGCGCTCGCGGTGCCAGGCCAGGCCGACGCTCATGGGCGTCACCGGGTCGGTCACGGTCAGTGTCTCGATACGCTTGCCTTCCAGGGACCAGGGCCGGTGTACCAGGTCCGACAGGATCGCCACGCCGCTGCCATTGGCAACCATGCTGCGTACCGCCTCTACCGAGCTGGTGCGCAGGCGCACCTTGGGTGTTTGCCCGGCCTGTTCCCAATAGCGCATGGCGCTGTGTTCGGCCTCATCGACGGTCAGCAGGATGTACGGTTCTTGCGCCACATCCGCCAGGCTCACGGCACCGCGTTCGCACAATGGGTGATGGCTGGGCAGCCATAGGCGGCGTTCGGAGTTGAACAGGATTTCAGAGACGATATCCGCGTGGGTGAGGTTGGCGGTGAGCACCACGGCCATGTCGAACTGGCCGTCAAGCAGGCCGTGTTCGATGGCCTGGCGTTCCTGCTCGAACACTTCGATGGTCACGTCCGGATGCCAATGTTCCATGCGCTGCAAATGGTGCGGCAGGAAATAACCCAGCACCGTGTAGCTGGCCGCTACGCGCAATACGCCGCTGGCGCGGTAGTCCGGCAACGGGCTGTTGAGGGCGTCATCCACGCTGCGCACAATCACGTAGGCGCGGTTGAGAAAATGCCGCCCGGCGTCGGTGAGGTTCATGCCCTGGGCCGAGCGCACGAACAACTGTACGCCAAGCATGGCTTCCAGCTCCTTGATCGCCGTGGTCACCGCCGACTGGGAAATATTCAAGTGAATCGCCGCCTGGGAAATCTGGCCTATTTCCGCAGTGGCGACGAAGTAGCGAACCTGGCGCAAGGTGAGGGACATGGGTGATATCTGATTTTCAGAAGATGGGTCATCTGATAATAGATCTTCCCAAGGGGTCAAGCCCCAGCCTACTTTCCTGGCATCACCTTTGGCGGAGCAACTTCGATGCAGGCAGTGGATTTCAATTCAGACATGGGCGAAGGCTTTGGCCCCTGGACCATCGGCGACGGCGTCGATGCAGAACTGATGGCCTATATCAGCTCGGCCAACATCGCCACCGGCTTTCACGCCGGCGATCCCGGCACCATGCGCCGCACCGTCGAGCGCGCCAAGCAACTGGGGGTGGCCATCGGCGCGCACCCGGGCTTTCGTGACCTGGTGGGTTTCGGTCGTCGGCATATCAATGCACCGGCCCAGGAGTTGGTGGACGACATGCTCTACCAGCTCGGCGCCCTGCGCGAAATTGCTCGTGCCCAAGGCGTCCACTTGCAACATATCAAGCCCCATGGCGCGCTCTACATGCACCTGGCTCGCGATGAAGAAGCCGCACGGCTGCTGGTGCAGAACCTGCAGATCCTCGAGCCGACGCTGTTGCTGTATTGCATGCCCAACTCGGTGATCTGGCGCATTGCCAAGGAACTGGGCCAGCCTGTGGTACGCGAGTTCTATGCCGACCGCGAGTACGATTTGAGCGGCTCCATCGTCTTTACCCGCCAGGTTCGGGCGCTGGATCCTGCCACTGTCGCAGCGCGTGTCCTGCGTGCCTGTCAGACCGGGCTTGTACGTACCGTGGAAGGCGAAGACCTGTTGATCGAATTTGATTCCATCTGCCTGCACAGCGACACCCCCGGTGCCCTGGAACTTGTGGAAGCGACCCGTGAAGTCTTGGACCGTGCGGGCATCGACGTCAGGCCACCCCAATAAGATCGCCTCATCACTTTTTTGCCTGCCTTTCTACAATGATTCCAAGAGGAACAGACATGGCTGAAATGTCCCCCATCCGCTACAGCTTCGGCGCTGATGAACACCTGTTTGCCGAGGTCAGCGACAGCATGTCCCTGCAGGCCTTCTTCAAGGGCATGGCGGTAACCCGCGCCGTGAAGCGTATGGCACTGGAAGGCGTTCTGGATGTGTGCCTGGCCAATGCATCGTTCCAGATTCGTTTTGACCCCGACCGCATCGCGCCCCATGTACTGCTCGACGCGGTACAAAGCGCCGAGGCCCAGGCCGTGACCGAGCGCACCTTGCACACGCGCATCATCGAAATCCCGGTGCTCTATAACGACCCCTGGACCCATGAAACCCTGATGCGCTTTCGTGACCGCCACCAAGACCCCAGCGGCACTGACCTGGAGTACGCCGCACGCATCAATGGCCTGGCCGACGTGGACGCGTTTATCACCGCCCACAGTGGCGCACCGTGGTTTGTGTCGATGGTCGGCTTTGTCGCGGGCTTGCCGTTCATGTTCCAAATGGTCGAGCGCGAGCGACAATTGCAAGTGCCCAAGTATCTGCGGCCACGCACCGACACGCCCAAGTTGACCCTGGGCCATGGCGGCTGCTTTGGGTGTATCTACTCGGTGCGCGGCGCGGGGGGCTACCAGATGTTTGGCGTCACCCCTGCACCGATCTACGACCCGGCCCAGCAACTGGCGTACCTCAAGGAACACATGGTGTTTTTCCGGCCCGGCGATATCGTGCAGTTCAAGCCGATGGACCGTGAGGCTTACGACCTGGCCGTCGCCGAGGTGGAAGCAGGGCGTTTCGATTTGCGCATCCGCCCGGTGGAGTTTTCCCTCGATGCGTTTCTTGCCGACCCCATCGGCTATCCGAAAACCCTGCAGGAGGCGCTGGCATGATCAAGGTCCTCAAACCCGGCCTCGCCACCTCCGTGCAGGACCTCGGCCGCGAAGGCTATTACCACCTGGGCATTCCGCCCTCGGGTGCGCTTGACCAGTACGCGCTGAGCGCGGCCAACCACCTGGTGGGTAACCCCGTGGGTGCGGCTGGCCTGGAATGCACGCTGATTGGGCCTGAGCTGGAGTTCCAGCAGGACGCGTTGGTGGCGTTGAGCGGCGCCTTGATGTCGCCGCGCCTGGACGGTGAAGTGGTGCACCAGGACACCGCCTTCGCCGTGCGTGCCGGGCAGGTGCTGCGCTTTGAGTTTCCCAAGGCAGGCGCGCGTACTTACCTCGCCGTTGCCGGAGGCATCGACGTGCCGTTGGTGCTCGGCAGTCGCTCCACTTATACCCTTGGCGCCCTCGGTGGGTTTGACGGGCGGCGCTTGCAGGAGGGGGATCAGTTGCCCATCGGCACGGCCAGCGGTAATGGACGTGCGGGTAACAGCTTGCCGATGGCGTTGCGTCGTTCGGTGGGCGGCGATGTGACCTTGCGCGTGGTGCCGGGCCTGTATTACGAGCGCTTGACCGACGGCGCGAAAAGCAGCTTTTTTGCCGAGCCGTGGACGGTCGGCTCCGAGGCGGATCGCATTGGCTATCGCTTCAAGGGCGGCAGCGCGTTGAGCTTCCAGCCGCGGGAGCAGCCCTTTGGCGCTGGCTCCGATCCGTCGAATATCGTCGACAGTTGCTACCCGATTGGCTCGATTCAAGTGCCTGCTGGGCTTGAACCCATTGTGCTGCACCGCGATGCGGTGTCGGGCGGTGGCTACGCGATGATTGGCACGGTGATCAGCGCCGACCTGGATTTGATCGGGCAGATGCAGCCGAACCAGCGGGCAGGGTTTGTGGCGGTGACACTGGAGCAAGCGTTGGAGGCGCGGCGGGTCTACAAGAAGCGCTTGAAGGCCATGGCTGGACTCTTCACACCCTGAAGAAACACCGCCCCTCCTACATTTCGACCTTCTGTGTGTCAGAACAGCTGGGTGAACAGCCAGTACAGGCTACCCGACAGTAAAATCGCCGCCGGCAATGTCAGCACCCACGCCATCAGCAAATTGCGGATGGTCTTCATCTGCAAACCCCCGCCGTTGGCCACCATGGTCCCGGCCACCCCCGAGGACAGCACATGGGTGGTCGACACCGGCAGCCCGAACATATCCGCCGCGCCGATGGTCAGCATCGCCACCGTCTCGGCCGACGCGCCCTGGGCGTAAGTCAGGTGGGTCTTGCCGATCTTCTCGCCCACCGTTACCACGATGCGCCGCCAGCCGACCATGGTGCCCAGGCCCAGGGCAATGGCCACGGCGATCTTCACCCACAGCGGGATAAAGCGCGTGGCGTTGTCGATCTGTTGCTTGAACAGTTGCAGCTTGCCTTGGGTATCGGCGTCGAAGTTGCCGACCTTGCCCTTATCCATCAGGCGAATGGTTTCGCTGGTCAGGTACATGTCGTTACGCACGTTGCCGACGGCTTCGGCGGGTACGGCGGCGAGGGAGCCATAGCTTTTCACTTCTTCGCCGATATGGCCGGTAATGGCGGCGAGGGCGGGCACCAGTTCCGGCGTGGCTTCCTTGGTGCGCACGTAGGTCGACAAGGTGGCGCGAGAGTCGCTCGGTGCCGGCTGCGGTGCTGCCTTGACCAAGGCAACCTGCGTCACTTGCGCAACTGCCGCGAACTGCAGCGACTGGTCCGCAGGCATGGTGCGGTTCAGCGCATAGGCCATCGGCAAAGTACCCACCAGGATCAGCATGATCAGGCCCATGCCTTTTTGCCCATCGTTGGAGCCGTGAGCGAACGACACACCAGTGCAGGTGGCGATCAGCATGCCGCGAATCCACCAGGGCGGCGGCGTGTCGCCTTTGGGTGCCTTGTACAGCGCGCGGTTTTTCACGAAGGCGCGCAGGGCCAGTAACAGCAAGGCGGCGAACGCGAAGCCGATCAACGGCGACAACAGCAAGGCATAGCCGATCTTGATCGCCTGGCTCCAATCCACACCGCTGGTGCCGTCACGCCCGTGCATCAGGGCGTTGGCCACGCCGACGCCGATGATCGAGCCGATCAGGGTGTGGGAGGACGAGGCCGGCAACCCCAGCCACCAGGTGCCGAGGTTCCACAAGATTGCGGCGATCAGCAAGGCGAAGATCATGGCGAAACCGGCGGAGGAACCCACCTGCAAAATCAGCTCCACCGGCAGCAGGGCAATGATGCCGAACGCCACCGCGCCACTGGAAAGCAACACCCCGAGGAAATTGAAAAATCCCGACCACACCACCGCAAACTGCGGCGGCAACGAGTTGGTGTAGATCACCGTCGCCACCGCATTGGCGGTGTCGTGGAAACCGTTGACGAATTCGAAACCCAATGCGATCAACAGCGCCACGCCGAGCAACAGGAACGGCGTCCAGGTGGTGAGCTGGGCGCCCATTTCGTGCACGTCGTGCATCAGGCTGTAGGCGGTGAACAATAGACCCATGGCAAGTACGGCGAAGAACATGATCACCGTCAACAAGCCTGGTTTTGTGTCCGACCGGGGTTGGGAGGCGGGTGAAGCGTGGGGGGAGGCAGTCAGGGAAGGGGTGGCCATGCCGGAGCATCCAGTGTGAGGAGGATGGCCTTAATGATCATTGCAAAATATTACAGCGATGCTGCGGCAGGTCAGTGTTTTCGGAAATCGAGTGCACCGCCGGTCTACCAAACGCAGAAGAACCAATGTGGTAGGGGGCTTGCTCCCGATGGCGGAGTGTCAGTTAATAAATTATTGACTGACCCACCGCTATCGGGAGCAAGCCCCTTCCCACATTTTGACCGCATTTTTTTTCAGGTCAGTAGTCTTTGCGCTTTCGGAACGCCCAGCGCCCGGCAATCACGGTAAAAGTCGCGACCAGCGCAACCAATATCCAGAAACCTTCCGGGTCTTGGGACAGCGGCACACCCCCCACGTTCATGCCAAAAAAACCGGCAATGATATTGATCGGCAACGCCAGCACCGTCACCACAGTAAGAGTGAACAACGTGCGGTTGCTTTGCTCATTGAGGTTGGCGGCGATTTCTTCCTGCAACAGCTTGATGCGTTCGCCCAGGGCAGTCAGGTCGTTGATGATCAGCGCAAATTCCTCGGTGGATTTGCGCAACTCCTTCACGTCTTCCTTTTGCAGCCATTGCGGCGGGCGGTTGAGCAGGCGCAGCAACGAGCCCGGCTCCAGCGCCAGCAGGCGTTGCAGACGCACCAGCACCCGGCGTGCGGCTCCGAGTTCGGCGCGGTTTGTGGATAGGCGCGAAGACAGCAACTGATCTTCGATATGGTCAACGCTGATACTGGTCTTGCGTACGATCTGGGTCAGCACTTCGCCTTGGTCCCGCAGCAGGTGCACCAGCAGTTCCAGGGGCGAGCGAAAGTGCTCACCGGCTTTCACCGATGAGCGCAATTTATCCACTGAGTGCAACGGTTGCAGGCGCGCACTGACCAGCAAGCGGCTGCGGGCACACACCCACAGCGTGGAAATATCCGACGAGACCATGCTGCTGAAGTTGAACACCACGTCGTTGACCACGGCCAGCAAGGCCGAATCCACATGTTCAATCCGCGTGGAGCGCGAGCCTTCATGCAGGGCTTCGAAAAACTCCTCCGGCAGCGACAGGTGCGCCTGCATCCAGCGCTCGCAGGCGGCGTGGGCCAGGTTCAGGTGCAGCCACAGGAATTCTTCCGGGTCTTGCGGCTGCTGCAAGGCGGCGAGGGCGGCGGCTGAGTCAATCTGCAGACCTTTTTCACCAGGGCGAAAACGAAAACCGTAAAGCAGGCCAAACAGGTCGGGATCCTGATGGGCGTGGTCGATGCTGTGGTTCATGGCGGCTCGCAGAGAAAGGGCCTGTAGGACGTTTCACAGGCACTCAGGCGCGAATCATTGCAAGGCGGGATGACGGTTATGTGACGGTTTCTTACTGCGCAAAAAAAACGCGCCACCCGAAGGTGGCGCGTGTGTTTTATAGAGTGTGGTCTCAAGTATCGAGCTTGTCTTCCAGTACAGCGCCGGTCTTGGCGTCGAGCTTCACTTCAAATTGCTTGCCGGCGGTATCGGTCAGTTCAACTTCGTACACCAGCACGCCGCTGTTGTTGTGGTCCAGCTCGGTGTCGTTGATGGTGGCACCGGCGTGTTTAGCCACGGCGGCAGCGTTGAGTTTGTCGAAAGGCATCACCGCACCGGACTTGAGCAGGCCTTCGATATGATCCGGACGAACATCGGCTTGGGCCAGGCCGGCGGTCAAGGTCAGGGCAGTGGCAGCGAAAAAGGCAGTCAGAGTTTTCATGGTGTGTCTTTCTGGGTTGAGCTGTTTAAGTGGCCTCAGGTTATCCCGTGCAACTTAACTCACCCTTAATTATTTCAAACAGTTGCGCAGTTTATTCAATCCAGGACGGATGCAGGATTTCATGCTGAGGCCTCACCAAAAAAGGGAAACTCGGATGAAACGGTTAGTCAGTTGGCTCTATGCGCCTGCATGCTTGTTGGGGTTTGTCGGATGGGGGCTCTACCAGCCCCGATGGCTACTGGTGATATTCGCGGTGGCGGTGGCGGTGTCGTTTGTGGTGGAACTATGGCTGCCCTACGAGCCGCAGTGGAATCGCAGCCTGGGCGATCGCTGGCGCGATACGTTGCATGCGTTGATCAACGAAAGCTTGAATGTTGTGGGTTTGTTGGTCCTGCCGGGCCTTACGGTGCTGCTGGCATTCGAGGGGCTATGGCCGCGAGGCTGGCCGCTGTGGGAGCAACTGTTGATGGCGATCTTCCTGGCCGATGCCGGGATCACCTTGATGCATTACGCCAGCCACCGCATCGCGCCCCTGTGGCGGTTGCACGCGGTGCATCACAGCGTGCAGCGGCTTTATGGTTTCAATGGTTTGATGAAGCATCCTTTGCACCAGTTGCTGGAAGCAACGGCGGGCCTGCTGCCACTGATCCTGCTGGGGATCCCACTGGAGGTCGCGCAATTGTTGGCCCTGGCCATCGCCATTCAGTTGCTGCTGCAACATTCCAATGTGGATATGCGCCTGGGGCCGCTGCGCTGGGTATTCGCCTGGGCGCCGGTGCATCGGTTCCACCACATGAAATACGGCCGCGCAGGGGATGTGAATTTCGGCCTGTTCTTCAATTTGTGGGATTGGCTGTTGGGCACGGCGTTTTATCGCAAAGGCTATCGCATAGGGCCGGGGGACTTGGGCATTGGCAGTCGACCGCATTTCCCCGTGGCCTATGCGGCACAGTTGCGTGACCCGTTTCTGGTGGTACGCCTGGCCAAGGAGCCGCCGCTGCCTGACGATCTACACTAGAAACTGCACCTGCAGTTGGCGCAAAGACGCGCCCGCCGTCACCCCGAACAAGTGCTTCATGGTCCGCGAAAAATGCGCGGAATCAGCAAACCCCGCGCCGTGGGCTGCCTCAGTCAGCGTGCTGCCGGCAAGGGCCAGTTGCAGGGCAATGCGCAACCGTCGCCACAACACGAGGCGGCGTATGGGAACGCCCAGTCGATCATTGAACAGACGCTCCAGTTGGCTCAATGACAGATGCGCCGCTGCGGCCAACGCCTGGGCCGATACCTTGCCGACCAGATGCTGATCAAGGGCGGCCAGTGCGCGTTCGATACGTGGGTCGTCAAGGCGTCGTCGGGGCAGCCTGAGCAGGGCCTGCGGGGATAAATCGCCGTCTGCCAGCAGTTGCTGCAATGGCTGGATGTCAAAGATCATGGGCTCGGCATACAACGCCCACACCTCACCCTCTGTCTCAAGGATGGCGTGGTTGTGACGCGAAGGAATAAACAGGCGATGGGCCGTGGTGACATGACCATCAAGGCTGACCGTGATCGGTGCGCCGGGGCAGAACATCAATTGGTGTGCGTAGTGTGCATGGGGCGCGGTGCGCCCCAGCTCGCCGAGCACCAGCCCGTGGTCACGCCCCAACCACAGGCGGCCTGACCATTCGGGCTTCACTCAGTACTTATGGTCGTTGAGCAGGTCCTGCACGCTGGACGACGGCCAGCGCTTGTAGAACTTCAACAGTTCGGCGGCGCGGTTGGTAAAAATACCGTCGACGCCAGCCTTCATCACTTTTTCGAAGTCCACCGGCTCATCCACGGTGTACACATGCACCAGCAGGCCCTTGTCGTGGGTCAGCTTGTTCATTTCAGGTTTGACCAGGTCGGTATAGCTCTGGTCGCCGTGGTCGGTCAGCTCAGCCGACGGGCCGGTGCCGATGGCGCCCAGGCTCTTGGCTTGGTCGACCCATTTTTCGAACTCGGCGGCATCCTTCGGCTCTTGCTTGGCGTAGTAGGCGGCCTTGGTCGGTTCGCCGGATTCGGCGAAGGTCACTTTGGACTTGGGTTCGATGCTGCCTTCGCCGACCCACAACAGCAGGATTTTCGGCGTGTTCGGCATTTCCTTCTGCAGCTCCTTGAGGCTGGCTACCTCGAAGGTTTGCAGCACGACACGGCCCTTGCCCTGGCCGACACCGGTGTTGCTCTTGCCCAGCTTGGAACCGGCGGAGCTCAGCCAGCCCTTGTCCAGCAGCTTGTTTTTCAGGTCGGCTTCGATACCCGGGAATTGCTTGGGCTCCTTGGTCTCGATGTACAGGCCGGGTTTGTGCGAGGGGTTGCCTTCGGCGATCTTGATGATGTCGTCCAGGCTGAGGATTTTCAGGCCGACGAAGCCTGGGCGGGCGCGGTCCGGGTAGGCCGCGTTGAACCAGCTGCCGGCGTCGAGGCTTTGCAGTTCTTTCCAGGTGAATTCGTTGGCTGGCGCATCTTTGCGCTCGGGGAACTTGGTGGCCACGTCGGTGGTGCGCTGCAGGTTGTTGTCGTGCAGGGCAAACAGCACGCCGTCCTTGCTGCGTTGCAGGTCCAGTTCCAAATAGTCGGCGCCCAGGTCGCGTGCAACTTTGTAGGCGGCGGCGGTGGACTCCGGCGCGTCGTAGGAAGCGCCACGGTGAGCGATTACGGCAGGGTAGGGAATGCCTTCGTTTGTCGCCAATTCAGCCGGGCTGACTGGGTCGGCAGCCTGAGCCTGGTCGAGGCCGAGCATCAACGCCAGCAGCAAGGCGCTCTTGGTAAACGTGACAGGCATATGCGAAGTCCTTTCGTGGAGGTAACTTTGAGAAGACGTCCTTTTTAACAATTGATTGCGAAAGGCGCTATCACCAAACCGACATTAACGTGCGCGCAGTCCAATTTTGTCGGTTTTTTTTAGGGGCATTGCAGTATTCTTGGCCGTAGCTGCCCCATTAGAGGACGGTATTTTTTGCCACGCGTGTAAACCATCTTTCCAGTCCCTGTGGGACTTTTCAGTGAGGTTTACCATGCGCATCACTTCCGAGCTTATCTGCCAGGCCGCCGACCAACTCCATGGCTTTGTCGGCCTCAATCGCAAGACTGGCCAGTACATCGTGCGTTTCAGCGAAGATGCCTTCGGCATGGACGTGGCCGATGACGGCATTATTCCCACCGCCGAATTCGTCTGGCTGCCCGCCGCCGACCACACCATGACCCTGTGCCGTGAACGCCTACAGTTGCTGCTGGACCAGAATATCGATGACCGCATCAACATCACCGAACCGTTGCGGGTGTACATGCGTCGGGTGGAGATCCCGCAGATCAGTGCGTTGCGCAGTTTGGTGAGCTGACCGGTCAAACTGCCCGGGCGCTTTTACCGGATGGAAACCTCTCAATTTGAGAATGAGTAGGCCCGCTCCACCTTGCACACCCGTGTATGAAACGCTGTGTACCAGGTGGCGCGTCCTTGCTCACGTACCTGTCGATGTTCGGCCTGTTGTTTCCACGCCTGGATCGCCGCCTCGCTGGCCCAGTAGGACACGGTGATGCCCAACCCCTCTTCCCGCGCCGACTCCACGCCGAGAAAACCCGGTTGTTGCTGTGCCAGTTCCAGCATGCGTGCGGCGGCTTCGCCATAGCCCAGGTCGCCTTCGGTACGCAGTGAGCTGAAAATCACCGCGTAATAAGGCGGGGCGGGTGTCTTGGCGATCATACCGATGCCCCTCGGCAAGCCTTCAGCAGGGCCAGCGCCAACGGCGGGGTGACGCCCTTCAGCGCGGCGCGTTCGGGCTGGAACAAGGTGGCGACGAAGAACGGATGGTCGAGCAATTCCACAGCGCGCAGGTCGCCCGCCGAATCATGAGCGCTGGGAATCAGGTCGCCTTCCAGCAGTGCGTCGGCAAACGTTGGGTTGATGCCGTAGCGGCATCGATAACCTTCGTCGATGTCCACGCTGGCGTAGGCTTGGGCAATGCGCGTGTAAGGGGCCAGGCGCACTGTGTCGTTCACCTCTACCAGTGTGCAGCTCAGTGGCGTAATGACGGCGCGTTCAGCGTCCGGAGCCAGCTCGCCATGCTCGGCATCTGCCCAGCCAAGTACGTTGCGGGCATATTCCAGCACGGCATGTTGAAAGCCACCGCAAGTGCCGAGGAAAGGGCGTTTTTGCTCGCGGGCAAAACGGATCGCCCGTAGTGCGCCCTCGGTGTCGCGATAGGGGCTGGCGGGTACGCACCAGAAACCGTCAAAACCCTGCAGGGCAGAGGTGCAGGTGAGTGTGTCGGTGTCGAGCCATTGCACATGGACGCTCAGGCCCAGTGCGGCGGCGGCCTGCTGCAGTGCCACCGGGATAGCCTGGTGGGCGATCACATCAGGGTTGTAGTCGCCGATCAGGGCGAGGTGCAGAGCGGGGGTTGTCATCGTGTACGTCCCTTGGCTTGTGGTGGGCTGATACGCACTATAGATTGGCGTCCACGCAATCAATATTGGCGTTTGCCCATATGCTCAATGCAGCCACGCACTATCAAATCGACTACCCCGACCTGTCATTGATCCTTGCCCTGGTGCGTGGCGGCACCCTGGCGCGGGCGGCTGCGTTATTGAAGGTAGACGTGTCCACGGTATTCCGGGCGATGCGGCGGCTGGAGGCGGCACTGGGCCAGACCCTGTTTGAAAAAAGCCGCGCCGGTTACTTGCCCACCAGCCTGGCGAGCAACCTGGCGCAACAGGCCGAACGGGCAGAACTCGCACTGGAGGCTGCGCGCATAGGGGTGGAGCAGGGCGGCGAGGTAATCAGCGGCACCGTGCGCCTGACCTGCACCGACGCGGTATTGCAAGGCTTGCTGCTGCCGGCCCTGGCGCAGTTCATGCCGGCCTATCCAGCGTTGACCCTGGAACTGAGCACATCCAATGACTTCGCCAACCTCAGCCGGCGTGATGCGGATATCGCTCTGCGCCTGACCAGCAAGCCGCCAGAGCACCTGGTCGGACGTTGCCTGGGGACCGTGGCGTACCAAGTGTGTGCCAGTGCCGACTATGCACGTCGGCATGCAGGCCAGGATCTAACCGACCTGGCCTGGATCGCACCGGATGACTTTTTGCCCGACCACCCCACCGTGGCCTGGCGCCGTGAGCATTTGCCGGGCGTGCGCCCCAGTTACCGCTGCAACAGCATGCAGTCGGTGACTGAACTGGTGCGTGCCGGGCTGGGCGTGGCGGCGTTGCCGGATTTTCTAATGGGCGATGGCTTGCAACCACTGGGCCCTGCGTTGGCGGGGCACGACACCTCGCTGTGGCTGTTGACGCGCCCTGATTGCCGGGCGTTGCGTTCGGTGGTGACGCTGTTTGATGAGCTGGGGCGGCATGTGCGCGGGTTGCGACCTTAGGCTTTACGCACAAACTGTTCATGCATTTCACACGTCAGGGTTTCGATGCGCTCGGTCAGTTGCTTGGTCATTTCCGTCAACCGGGTGTTCTGCTCCAACAATTCCATCAGCTGTTTGGTGGTTTGTGCTGCCTGGGCCTGACGTTCGGTATTGGCGGTGGCGAGGGCTTCACGGTGTTGCGCGTCGGCGTCGGATTGGGCTTTGTCCCGGGCGGCCTGGCGTGTCTGGGCGAGCAGGATCAGCGGCGCGGCGTAGGCCGATTGCAGGCTGAAGGCCAGGTTGAGCAGGATGAAGGGGTAGACGTCAAAGTGAGTAACGCCGGTTATGTTCAGCACCACCCACAACACCACGATCGCGGTTTGTGCCCCGAGGAAGGTCGGCGTGCCAAAGAAGCGCGCAAAGGCCTCAGCCTTGAGGGCAAAAGTGTCGTTGCCGAAGGTCGGTGCCAGGTGCGCGTGACCTCGGTGGAAACGCAGGTGGTCAGTGGGGGTGGCGTCTGGCTTGTCTGGGGTCATGGCGAGCTCGGATCCTTGGCGTAAAGACAGCCAACACTATAGACCGAGCTCCCAGGCGCGCACATGAATAACCGGTCAGCGATTGCCCCGCTCATTGGCAAAGGCGCTCACCGCCTGCACCGCTTCGCCGGTGCCCTCGCGAATCTGCAGGATCACCGTGCCCGCCTGGTTGGCCAGGTCTACGCCCTGAGCCGCGCGGTCGCGAGTGGCGTCCATGCTGTCGATGGCTTGGCGGGTTTCATCCTGGATCATGGCGATCATCCCGGAAATCTGCGCAGTGGAGCCGCTGGTGCGCGCCGCCAATTGCCGCACTTCATCGGCGACCACGGCAAAGCCACGGCCCTGCTCGCCAGCGCGGGCGGCTTCAATGGCGGCGTTGAGCGCCAGCAGGTTGGTCTGGTCGGCGATGCCGCGGATGGTATTGACGATGGTGGTGATCTCTTGCGAACGCTCGCCGAGTTTGGCGATCAGCTGCGAAGAGGTATCGATATCCTGGGCAATGTCGCGCATGCCACTGGCTGTTTTCTGAATCACCTCGGCGCCTTTTTCGGCCATCTCCTGGGTGTTCAAGGACAGGTGATAAGCCTGTGCCGCGCTCTGTGCGTCGGTGGCATGTTGTTGCACGCGGGCGGTAACGTCCGAGGCGAACTTCACCACTTTGCACAGGCGCCCGCTGGCGTCGTACACCGGGTTGTAGCTGGCTTCGAGCCACACCACCTGGCCGTTTTTATCCACCCGCTCGAACTGGCCGTTGAACAGCTCGCCCTGATTCAGGCGTTTCCAGAACTCGCTGTAGGCGGCACCGTTGGCCAACTCCGGTTTGCAGAACAGGCGGTGATGCTTGCCCTGGATCTGCGCCAGGCTGTAGCCCATGCGCTGCAGGAAATTCGCGTTGGCGCTGATGATGGTGCCGTCGAGGTTGAATTCGATCATTGCCATGGCGCGGTCGATAGCTGCAAGCTTGGCGTTGGCCTCACTTTCGGCCTGCAGGCGTGGGGTGACATCCATGGCGTACTTCACCACTTTAATCACGCGACCGGCTTCATCCCGCACCGGGTTGTAGCTGGCTTCCAGCCACACCGATGCGCCATTGGCGCCCACCCGCTCGAAGGTGGCTGACTGGAATTGGCCGTTGCGCAAGTGCGTCCACAGCTGGTTGTACTCGGCGCTGCGGGCGAATGCGGGGGGGCAGAACATCCGGTGGGGCTGGCCCAGGATCTGTTCGGCGCGATAACCCATGGTCTTGAGGAAGTTGTCATTGGCCCGCAGCACGTTGCCTTGCAGGTCGAATTCGATGACGGCCATGGAGCGTTCGATCGCATCCAGCAGGCTGGCTTGTTGGGCGATACGGTGTTGCAGGGCATTGATGGTTTTCTTGTGGGCGTTGAATAGCATGTTAGAGGCTCGGGCATGCAAGCATATGCGGTATCCATGTATTTGCGCCTGACCCCGTAGGGCTCCTGGCCGTACGGTTGACTTGCTCATTGCCAGCTTCCTGGTGCTGACAGAGGGGGTGGAACAACGGTTTCAGAGTAATCAGCCTGCCAAGAAGTTCGCCCGTTGGGCAGGACCATTATTGGGCAGGCGACCAATGGCGGCATTATGCTATTGCGGCAGGTGGGCGGCGTTGGATTCGGACGAGGTGTTATCGGACAACTCAGGCTGGAGAGGCGGCTATCCAGTCGCTGGTCTTGACGCGGTCGCGGCCGCTGTCCTTGGCGGCATACAGCGCGAGATCCGCGGCGTTGAGCCACGCGACCGCATCGTTGAAAGAGGGATGGAAATCCGCCAGGCCAATGCTCAGGCTGACGCGCAGCTCAGGGATTTGCGGATGCCGATAGTTACCGAAAGTTTCGCGGAGCCGCTCCATGACTTGCGCCGCTTCTTCCAGCGGCATCCTCGGAAGGATCACACAGAACTCATCGCCTCCATAGCGACCAGCCAGGTCGTCTTCCCGCAGGCGTTGGCGCAGCTCGTGGCTCAACTGGCGCAGTACCGTATCTCCGACGGTGTGGCCGTGGATGTCATTGATGTTTTTGAAGTGATCGATATCGATCAAGGCGATGGTCGCCTGGCCTTGTTGCTGCTGGCATTTATGGAACTTGAGATTGAGCAGGTCTTTCCACGAACCATGGTTGAGCAGGCCGGTAAGGCTATCGATGCGGCTCAGGGCGCTGAGGGCGCGTTTATGGTCCGACAGTTTAATCGCCAGCTGATAGCAGACCATGCCGATGGCCATCGGGTAGAGCGTCAGCATCGGCAAACAGGTGTAGACCTCGATGAGGCTGACACTGGGGTCGAACTTGATCCCGAACAGGCCCCAAGCCACCGCGATACCGGCCGCCTGCGCCGGCAGCCCGAGCAGGAACAGGCGTTTGCCGCCGGCGGCGACATTGTTCATGGCCATCATCGACAGAATGGTGACGGTCGTCAGTGGTGAGAACTGGGTGGCAGCCGCCCAGAAACCGCCGGCCAACGAGTCATACAACAGGTTGCGTTGCTCGGCCTGGTAGGGGAACGGCGAGCGAGTTGAGAGCTGGTGCGCCACATGCGCCCAGGCCAAGCCATTGAACAACAGCAACGCCCAGACCCAAGCGGGCATGGACAAGGGGTACAACGCGCCAACCACGCTGATGCTGCCGATGCCAAGGCCGATAATCCTTGGCTTGTAGATACGCCTGGCAAATGAAAGCCCTTTGCCTCGTCTGTTTTCCATAGTGTCCTGGGTCAGCTGTTTTGTGCGGGTACGGTCGCGTGCGTCAGCGGGCGGAACCGCTGATCGACAAATGCGAGCGATTGTCGATTATTCCTGTGGGAATAATCAGTGTCCTTCTAGGCCATTTGCGCAAAACAGCGGGTGAATGCGCCAAATACGACTTGCAATGTCGCCCAGGCAACAGGACTTAGTGCGCACGCGGCGCGCTGACTTCGTAGCCGGCGAGGAACAGGTCGATGGCCGACTCGATGACACCGGCTTGGGCGGCAGCGTCAAGGGTGGGCTGGCCGAGGGTTATCTGCGGCCAGAATGCGAAAGCCTTGAGCAGGCTCTGGATCTGGTGGGCAGCGAAAGCCGGATCGGTACAGGTGAGGCGGCCGTCTTCCTGGGCGGCGCGTACCCATTGGGTAAAGCCTTCCTCCCGTGCGCTCAGGCGGTTGACCATATCTTGCGCGCGGTCCGGCGAATGGATGGTGGCAGCGATAGCCACACGTGCCAGGTCGAGGAAGTTGGTGTCCGACATCATCTTCATTTTCGCTTCCAGCAACCTGCGCAGTTGATCGCGCAAAGGACGGTCGCAGGCGTAGTTCACGTCCAGTTGCGCAACACTGCTGGCCCATAGCTGGTGGAGGATCTCGGCGAACAGCTCTTCCTTGCTGGGGAAGTGGTTGTACACCGTGCGCTTGGAAACACCGGCAGTGGCGGCGATTTTGTCCATGCTGGTGACCTCGAAGCCGTTCTCGCGAAATTCGGCGATCGCCGCAGCCACGATGGCTTCGCGTTTACGCTCGGTGAGGCGCTTGGGGGCAGTCATGGATAGCATTCGACTCAAAATGGAAATTACACTCGGCAGTTTACTTGCTCCGGCTTTTGTTGCAATCTAGAAACTACACTGTGCAGTGTAATTTTTGAGCGGACCGTAGGAGTCACTCTGTAATGGCCACGATTTCAAACCGTCTGAACCCTGCGCCTGTGGCGCTCAAGCCTGTCGCGCAGGGCCAGGAGCATTTCAGCAATGACGCCCCGGTGCAGCACGGCGGCTTGGGCAAGACCCTGCGTATTTTCTGGAACATGCTGTTCAACAAGCCGCGCACTACACGGCCGGTGGGGCAGATTCCGGTGCAGCCCCTGACCCGTGAACAGTTGTTGGCCGCACCCGATCACAGTGTGTACCGCCTCGGGCATTCGACCGTACTGCTGAAAATGCGCGGTAAATTCTGGGTCACCGACCCGGTATTCGCCGAGCGTGCCTCGCCATTCAGTTGGGCCGGCCCCAAGCGTTTCCACCAACCGCCCATCAGCCTTGAAGAGTTGCCACCCCTGGAGGCGGTTATTCTTTCCCACAACCATTACGACCATCTCGACCATAAGGCGGTGGTCCAATTGGCCGACAAGACAAACTACTTCCTGGCACCCCTGGGCGTCGGCGACACGCTGATCAAATGGGGAGTAGACGCCAGCAAAGTCTGCCAGCTGGATTGGTGGCAGGGCACCGAGGTGGACGGCATTCGTTTTATCGCCACCCCGGCGCAGCACTTTTCCGGACGTGGCTTGTTTGATAGCAACCAGACACTGTGGTGCTCCTGGGTAATGATCGACGATGCGCGCCGAATTTTTTTCAGTGGCGACACCGGCTATTTCGACGGTTTCAAACGCATCGGCGAGCAATACGGTCCGTTTGACCTGACCCTGATGGAAACTGGCGCTTACAACGTCGATTGGCCCCACGTACACATGCAGCCGGAGCAAACGCTGCAGGCGCATATCGACCTCAAGGGGCGCTGGCTGCTGCCGATCCACAACGGCACCTTCGACCTGGCATTCCACGCTTGGCACGAACCCTTCGACCGCATCATGGCCCTGGCCTGGGAACGCAACGTATCGATCACCACCCCGGCGATGGGGCAGGCGTTCCGCTTGAGCCTGCCCGAGCGCGGGCATGCCTGGTGGTTGGAGGTGGAGCCTCAACTTGTGCAGGAGCGGGCACCAGGCTGAGCCAAGTGGATTAAGGAAAAGAGCTTTTCAGAGGATTTCAGCCCTGCGACAAACGTCAGACGAGAGTGCGATGATCTCCGGGAATTATTTCGGGGAAGATATTTCGATGGATAGCCATTGTAAGAAACTTTGGAAGATGGGTTTGCCTTGCGCCATCGGCCAGCCTTCACTCGGGCCCGTCAACGCTGCCGACGTTCCTGCCCCATTGTTCAACGCCGCTCCGGTTTCTATCGTTTTTGGTGCCGGGCAACGCACGGGCGCTGCACCCGTGCCAGGGTATAACGCCCTGGC
Source organism: Pseudomonas synxantha (assembly GCF_900105675.1). NCBI lineage: Bacteria > Pseudomonadati > Pseudomonadota > Gammaproteobacteria > Pseudomonadales > Pseudomonadaceae > Pseudomonas > Pseudomonas synxantha. The sequence goes on from NZ_LT629786.1 coordinate 478,730, forward strand.
CCCCCAGATAAACCCGGTGCGTGACCCCGCGCTATCCCTTATCGCCATCAGTGGCATAGACCCTACCGAACCGGTGATGGTGGAGGTTCCCCTGGTATTGAATAACACCACATTCACCGCTTCACTGGAGCTGGCGGGGTATCGTCTCGGCTACGCCGAACGGTATGTGCAGGGCAAGCAGGCTGAGCTCGTCGAACACAGTGCAGCCTTGCGCCGAGTCTTCGACACCTTGCGCCAGGCCGGTGCGCAATGGGTGGCGGTAGACGTGCAGCGTGACAGCGACAGCGGCCAGGCGGGTCACGAAATTGACGAGCTGGTGGCTGGCCTTCGCCTTGATGCCTTGGTATCAGACGATCCGAATGCCGGGTTTCATAACGCGTGCAGAAGCGGGTATCCCAGTGTCTGTGAAACGCTGGAGGATGGATCGAAAGTCTGGTTTTACGGCGCCCGTTGGGCGGGTGATCGCTTGACGGCCCTGTTGCGCGCTTACCGCCACCTACGGCCAAAGGTTGTATCGGAGCCTACGCCAGGCGGGGAATGATAGGACGGCGTGGCAGGATTCGCCTGAAATAGTGCGCAGGCGGCGCTTCTTAGACTGGTGTGGGGTTATCGACCGATAACCCTCACACTCAGTCACGTAGAGAGGCACTTCATGATCGGACCCGTGTCGGCAGGCGGATGGGGGACAGACTTGTTCCAGGAGCTTTCAAACCCACCGCAAGGCTTTAAGAGCGCCTGTCAAATGTCAGTGGAAATGGCCCAGGGAAGCGGTGTCACCGCGCAGTCGCTGTTGAAGGATTCGCTCAAGCAAATAGCCAGCATTGATCGTGGGCTACAGGGCGGCAACGCGTTTTTGGAAACAAACCCGGATGCCCTCCGTGAGGCGAAGGCGCGTGATCAGGAGCGTGCCAACGGCCACGTGCGCGGGCATTTGCACGGCGTACCGATAGCGCTCAAGGATGTATTTGAAACCAATGATCGTATGCAGACCAGCGCAGGCTCGAAGGCCTTGGTTGGAGCGCCCGCAACTAGAAACGCCAAGGTTGTCGACAATTTGTTGAAGGCCGGGGTGGTGATTGTGGGTAAAACCAATATGAGCGAGTTGTCCAACTTTCGCTCTGAATCACCGGCTGATGGGTGGAGTTCCCGCGGCGGCCAGACGCTGAACCCGCATCGCCTGGGAGGGCAGGTGGCGGGCTCTAGTTCGGGTTCAGCAGTCGCTGTTGCCCAAGGGCATGTGCCTTTGGCCTTGGGGTTGGAAACCAACGGGTCGATTATCAGCCCAGCAGCCTACAACGGCGTTTTTGGTCTGAAAACCACGGTAGGCCTGCTCAGTACCGAGGGCGTCATGACCAGTACGCGCCTGGATGCGATTGGTACTTTCACCCGTAATGTCTGTGATGCGGCGGAAGCGCTCAACGCAATGACCGGAACCAATGCCTATACCGATGGCCTGCATGCCGACGCCCTGAAAGGTAAGCGAATTGGCTACACGCCTTTGCCTGAATTGTCCGAGGAGGCGGCCAAGGACCCGGCCAAACGCGCAGATCGCAAGCATTACGAAAAGGCGCTCGATGTGTTGAAGGACCAAGGTGCGATCCTGGTGCCGGTGAGGCCGTTGGAGGAGGGTGTCGCTGATGAGACCTACGAGCGTTACACCGAAGTGCTGTTCGCAGAGGTCAAGCAACAACTGGAAGACTACCTGGCTGGGCGAGAAGGTTTGCCGGTCAAATCACTTTCGGAGCTGATTGCTTTTATCAAGCGCAACCAGCAGCCCGGTGAGCCTGACCAGAAGCTGTTGGAGCTGATCAACAGCCTGGAAACGACTTCGGAACAGCGCGACAAGTGTGGGAGGAGATCCTTCCCATCTTTCAGAAAACCGTCGACGATCCAATAAAGGAACACAAACTCGACGCCATGGTGTCGAACTTCCTATCCCATAATTATTTCTTCAGTGCGGCAGCCGGCTATCCAGGCCTGTCGGTTCCGTCTGGAATGGATGATGAAGGCATGCCGACCGCACTCTACTTTTATGGTTCGGGCAACAGCGAAGCCACCTTGCTCTCAGTCGCCTATGGTTATGAGCTAGCCTCGCAAGCGATCCAGAAACCGGCTTTTCTGCCAGGGGCTCCCTTCACGCCGGCCCCGATAGGCGCAGATAAAACCGTTGAGGTCCCCGCCACTGACGCGTGAGTTTGAATCAACCTCTGCTGGCTGATGCCCGCAGAGGTCGCCTAAGGGGTAACTTCAATTTCTCCGTCTCGCCATCGCAGGCATGACGCGGCCAGGGGCTACACTCCATGCCAGGGGGGAAAGCCATGGACAGTTACAGAATCCACATCCTCGGCGCTGCGGGAGCCGGCACTACTACCTTGGGCAAGGCCCTGGCTGAACATTTGAACATTGCCTATTTCGACTCGGATTTCTATTACTGGCAGCAAACCCCGGAACCCTTCACCATCGCCCGACCCCGGGACGAACGCATTCGGCTACTGCAGGAACACACTGTCGGCCATGAAAGCTGGGTGCTCTCTGGCTCTTTGTGCGGCTGGGGCGACGCCATGATCCCGCAGTTCACCCACGTAGTGTTCCTGCGCCTGGACCCCGAAGTGCGCCTGCACCGCCTGCGCTTGCGGGAGGTGGAGCGCTACGGCGAGCAGATACTGGAAGGTGGCAGCCGTCACCAAAACAGCGTCGCATTCCTCGCCTGGGCGGCGCGTTACGATGCTGGCAATCACAGCCTACGTAGCCTGCGCCGGCACGAAACCTGGTTGAAACCATTGCGTTGCCCGGTGCTGCGGCTCGACTCTACGCACCATTCGGTTGAGGCGTTGCTGAGTCAATTGTTGCCGTTGTTGTGCCCAGCAACCGAGACATGAGGCCTTGGGATGTGGGTTCGGCTGTGGGTGTGTCAAACCGGCGCGCAGTCATGCCCCATCCCGGCGCGAACCCCGGGAAAAATACCAGCCCTTCAGCCTCGAGGCGAAACGCCAGGATCAAACGGGTTTGATCGTCGATGTCGCCGTGGCCTTCCAATTGTTGAATCGCCTCCACCGCCACGCCAGCCTGGCGAGCCAGTTCTTCGCGGCTCCAGCCCAGCATGACGCGCGCCTGCGCGCAGTGTTTGGCGGTGAATTGATGCAGCACGATCTGCTGTTCTACGAAAGAGCTCATTGCCAGAGAGGACATGGGGGTTCTCCAGGTTCGACGGTTGAAGCGCAACTATACTGTGTTTTTGTACAGTTGTTTATACCGCTCATCATCTGGATTATTTCGCGGGCGTTTCAGCCCCCCTTCACTCCATTCCTGGCGCTTCCCGGATGATCAAGTGATCCAGGTTCTCGATATTCGCGCTGAATACCCCGAACGTTTGCTCGGGGTTTTTCTTGCTGGGCACCTGCTTGAGTTGCGGCGTAACCCCGTAGAAGAAGCAATACAGCGGCCGTTCGCTGCTGGCCGCCGCCTTGATCTGCTCCAGGAATGCGCTGCGCTTGCGATAGTTCTCGATGAGTTTTTTGCTCAGGTAGACGTTGACCGAGTATGGCTTCTTGTCGAGCCACACCTTCTTTTCGAAATCGATGCGAAAGCTGCTGGTGTAGTCTTTGATTTCCTTGATCTTGCCCCAGTAGATCAAGCCCTTGTTGTCTTGCAGGTATTCGATCTTCTTGAAAAACGCCCAGTAGGTCGCCGTGTGCTCACCGATCTTCAAGGGCATGGCTTTGAGCTTGTCCTTGTCATCAATGTTCGATACATAGCACTCCACCGGGTGGGCGAACACGCTGGTTTTGTCCGGGGTTGTGTCGCCGTCGTTGTGGGATGTCGTAAAACGGTTTGAAGGCGCTTTCGTTGGCTCTTGTGGGACGCTTTCATCGATGCCGACAACAGGCGTTTTACGTTCGTACTGACGGCGTGTCAGTACAAATTCCGATGGGAAATTGTCCTCGCGCTCGTCGTCATTTTCACCGGTCGCGGTCTTTTGGCTGCTGGCATAGCGGCAGCCGTCGATATGCCGGGTGCCGGGTTTGTTCTTGAAGTGCGGCGTGCGCAGGTAGTTGACGTTCTTGGCGTTGAACGTACTCAACACATTGTCCGCATCGAACACGGCGCGGCAGGCATCGTTGGGGCAGAGGAAGCTGTCCTTGTCGGAATCGAAATCGGCGGTTTCGTCGAAATTCAGGTCTCGAACATCGTAGATCGACAATTTGTCATCGAGACTCAGGCTGTAGGCCGTGTCGAATTTCATGGGCTCGGGTCCGTGAGAAGTTTCGCTATTAATAGCGGGATCCTAGTTAAATATCAGCAAGAACCTGCTACGCGTCGGCCACTCAAGAAACACAGGGTGCCGCCAATGGCGGTGAGCGAGGCCAGGACATAGAACATGCTGGTGGGTGCAGCGTTGATCAGCAGATAGCCACAAATCACCGGGCTCATCGCCCCGCCGAACGCTGCCAGGTTCTGAGCACCGTAGTAACTACCCCGTAGCGCATCCGGCGCAATGGTGTCGATAAACAGGAACTCAGAAGGGTAGATAATCATCTCACCCAAGGTGAACACGAACATCGCCAGGCACCAGGTGACCAGGCTGTCGGCCTGGCTGAACCCCATCAACCCGCCGATAAACAGCAAGGTGCCCAGCACGATCCAATGGCGCAACTGCTCACGCTTGAGGAACCGGCCGATCTGGTATTGCATCAAAATCACCGTTATCGCGTTGCAGGCCAGCACCGCAGACAGAATCTTCAACGCTTGCGCAGGTTTGTAGGCGACCAGCAAAAACTGCGACAGATACAGGGTGTAGCGGCCATGGACAATGGTGCTCAACAGGCTGCCGCCAGTGAACAATATCAATGTGCGGTCGTTGCGCAACGTGCGCAGGGTGCTGAGGAAACTCTGGGGTTTATGGCTGTCATCCCGTTGGGTCGGTGCAATGCCGATCATCAGGAACAGGCTGCCAAAGGCAATGGCGCTGGCGATCAGGAACGGCGCCCAGGGTAACTGTCCGGCGATTACCACCCCCAGCATCGGGCCGGTTGCGTAGCCGACATTGGTCAGGGTGTAGCGCAGGGAAAATACCTTGGCACGCTCACCCACTGGCAGGTTCTCGCTGATGATCGCCTTGGAGCCGATCAGGAACAGCGCCGATGCGGCTTCAGTGATCACCAGGGTCAGGGTGGTGAGGTAGAGGTTGCTGGCAAAGGTCAGCAATAGAAAACCGATGGAGCTGGAGAGCATGGCCAGGATCAGCAGCTTGCGCTTTTCCAGGCGGTCGATGATGTAGCCGCCGTACAAACCCAGCAATGTGGCGATGAACACGGCGGTGCCCATCAACAGGCCGATGTCCTGCTGGTCAAGGCCCAGGCGTGTGCTCAGCCAGAGGGCCAGCAACGGGCTGGTCATGGCGCGGCTGACCACGATAGTCACCGAGCAGATCAGCAGGCGGCGGATTACCAGGGAATAGGTGGCCACGATGGGGAGAGCGTCCTAGTTATTACTTAAAGACAATACAGGTCAAATGTGGGAGGGGGCTTGCTCCCGATGGCGATACATCAGACAAGTGTCAGGTGACTGAACCATTGCTATCGGGAGCAAGCCCCCTCCCACATTTTTTGACCGTGGTTTACTGGCCGGAATTGATGGTGATTTTTTCCACCGCACCCTGCTCCAGATCCCACTTCTTCAGGATCTTGCCGTAGGTCCCATCGTCAATCATCCCCTGTAACGCCTCACTGATCGCCGTGACCAACTCGGTATTGCTCTTCTCAATCCCAAGCCCGGTGAATTGCTTGGAAATCGCCTGTCCCACCGGCTTGTACTTACCCTTATCCAGTGACATCAGATAAGGAATGGTCTCGCTGCCCTGCATCGCCGCATCCAAACGGTTCTGCTGCAACTGCGCCCGCGCATCCGCCGAGCCTTCAGTGCCGATCACCACAATCGCCGGCTTGCCCGCTGCTTCGCAGTTTGCCTTGCTCCACGCGGTAATTTCCGACGGCCAGGTCGTACGGCGGCTGGTGCCGACTTTTTTACCGCACAGGTCGGTCAGTTCCTTGAGGTCTTCACGTTTGGCCAGTGTGTAGAGCTGCGGGCCGCTGGTGAAGTAGTCGATGAAGGTCACCGCCTTCTGGCGTTCGGCGGTATCGGTCATGCCCGATAGCACGATGTCCACGCGCTTGGTGGTCAGACCGCTAAGCATCTGCTCGAAGCCGGTTTCCTGCCACTTGATCTTCACGCCCAGACGTTCGGCAAGAGCGTTCCCCAGGTCAAAGTCCAGACCGGTGAGTTTGTTGGTGGCCGGGTCCTTGAAATCCATCGGCGGATAGTTCGGCACGATGGCCGCGCTGATCTCGCCTTTGTCCTTGATGGCCGCCGGCAATGCCGCAAAAACAACGGTGGAGGCCATCAGGCCTGCGAGCAAGGTGGGGATAAACATTTTTTTCATGGGGGCGTTCTCGTTAGTTTTTTAGTTAAGTGCGAACGGCAGAAATAAAGCTTTGGGTACGCGGGTTTTGTGGGCTTATTAGAATTTCTTCCGGGCTGCCGGCCTCCACAATCTGGCCAGCATCCATAAACACCATGCGGTTGGAGACTTCGCGGGCAAAGCCCAGCTCATGGGTGACCACGATCATGGTCATGCCAGTGGTAGCCAAGTCGCGCATTACCGACAGCACTTCGCCTACCAGTTCCGGGTCGAGGGCTGACGTGGGTTCGTCAAACAACATCAGCTTGGGGCGCATCGCCAGCGCACGGGCAATCGCCACGCGTTGCTGCTGCCCGCCGGACAACTCCACCGGGTAGGCATTGCGCTTGTCCGCCAGGCCGACGCGGGCCAGTAGCTCCAGGGCATCTTCGATGGCTTCCTTGGGTGAGCGCTTGAGCACTTGGCACGGGCCTTCGATGATGTTTTGCAACACGGTCATGTGCGGGAACAAATTGAAGCGCTGGAACACCATGCCGGTGGCCAGGCGTTGGCGGGCGATCTGCACTTCATTCATCTCATGCAGCTTGTTGCCGACCACCCGGTAACCGACCAGCTCGCCATCGACCCACAGGCCGCCCTTGTCGATTTTTTCCAACTGGTTGACGCAGCGCAGCAACGTGCTTTTACCCGAGCCGGATGGGCCGATGATGCACATCACCTCGCCTTGCTCGACTTCGATATTGATGTCACGCAGCGCGTGATACTGGTCGTAATACTTGTTCAGGTTGACGGCCTTGACGATGCTTCTCATGGGGCAAATCTCCTCAACCCAGGCTTACGAACGCTTGCCGGCGCCGCGGGCAAAACGACGCTCGAGGCGGCTTTGACCAAATGAAAGAACGGTCACCACCGCCAGGTACCAGATACCCGCCACCATCAGCAGCTCCATGACCCGCGCGTTGGCGTAGTAGATGTTTTGCGCGTTGTGCAGCAGCTCCGAGTACTGAATCACGCTGGCCAGGCTGGTCATTTTCACCATGCTGATGAACTCGTTGCCTACCGGAGGAATGATCACCCGCATGGCCTGCGGCAGAATGATCCTGCGCAGCGCCTGCAGGCTCGGCATGCCGATGGACTTGGCGGCTTCGTACTGGCCGGTATCCACCGACAGCAAACCGGCGCGCACCACCTCGGCTGTATACGCGCCCTGGTTGATACTCAAACCGAGCAGGGCGGCCACGAACGGCGTCATCAAGTCGACGGTGTCGATGCTGAACAGGCCGGGAATCGCGATCACCGGGAAAATCAGCGCCAGGTTGAACCACAGCAGCAACTGCAGAATCAGCGGCGTGCCGCGAAACAGCCAGGTGTAGGTGATAGCCACGTAGCGCAGGATCGGGTTGGCCGACATGCGCATGATTGCCGTGATCACGCCGATTACCACACCCAGCGCCATCGCCAGGATCGACATGATGATGGTATTGGCCAAGCCCCACAGGATCGCTTCAGACGTCAGAAACTGCCCGATGTAGGACCATTCGATCTGGCCGTTGGCGAATGCGCGTAGCAGCGCTGCCAACACGATCACGATCAACGTGGCAAAAAACATCCGCCCGTAATAGCGCCGCGGCACGTGTTCATACTGGGTGATATCGAACTGGTTCTCGGACAACTTGCGCTCTATTTCCAAGCGCTCGGCCGGGGTTTGGTTCATGGTGATTCTCCAAAACTATTAACGCTCTAACTGCTGTAACGCGGTCCAAATGTGGGAGCTGGCTTGCTCGCGAAAGCGCCAGCCCAAACACCACAAATCTCTCTGCCTTAAATTCTGAATCCCTGATAACGCTCAACCCATTCCTGCTGAGCCGCCAACGCCACCTTCAACCGCCCAATCTGCTCGCGAACCCGCTCCGGCGCCGTCCCACCCCAGCCACTGCGCGCCGCAATCGCCGCCTCCAGGGTCAAGCAGTCGCGCACCTCGGGCGTGAGCCGCGCATCCACCTCCGCCAACATCGCCGGCGAGGCTTCCCACAACTCAATTTCATGCTTCTCACAGGCTTGCACCAAGGCGCCGGTAATCTCGTGCGCCTCTTTGAACGGCACGCCACGGGTCGCCAACCAATCCGCCACTTCCGTCGCCAAGGTAAAGCCCATCGGCGCCTGACGCCGCAGCTCGTCGACCTGCACCTTCATGGTCGCCACCATCCCGGCCATAGCCGGTAACACCAGCAGCAAGGTGTCCACACTGTCCAGCACACTGTGCTTGTCTTCACTCAAATCGCGGTTGTACGACAGCGGCAAGGATTTAAGCGTCGACATCAACCCGGTCAGGTTGCCAATCAAGCGGCCGGCCTTGCCCCGTGCCAACTCGGCAATATCCGGATTCTTCTTCTGCGGCATGATCGAACTGCCGGTGGCGTAGGCATCGTCCAGCACCACCCAGCGAAACTGCTGCGATGACCACAGGCAAAACTCCTCCGACAGCCGTGAAATATTCACCCCGAGCATGCCCGCTACAAACAGGAACTCCGCCACATGGTCACGGCTGGCGACCGCGTCAATGGAGTTTTCGCACGGCCCGGTATAGCCCATTTCCTTGGCCGAATGCTCCGGCTGGCGGGCAATCGCTGACCCTGCCATCGCCGCTGCACCCAACGGCGACAATGCCGTACGCGCATCCCAGTCCACCAAGCGCTGCACATCCCGCAACATCGACTGCGCATGGGCCAGCAAGTGATGGGCGAATACAATCGGTTGCGCCTGCTGCAAGTGGGTAAAGCCGGGGCAGATACTCTCGATATGCTGCTCGGCCTGCGCCACCAATGCTTGCTGCAAACCCAACACCTCGGTGGTGATGGTGCGCGCATGGTCGCGTAGGAAAAGGCGCAAATCGTTGGCCGTCTGGTCATTGCGCGAACGTCCGGCCCGCAACTTGCCGCCCAGGGCGCCCAGGCGCTCGGTCAATACGCGTTCGATAAAGGTGTGCACGTCCTCGTCATCCAGGGTCGGATGCAGGCGGCCGGCGGCGAAATCATCACCGATACGGTCCAGGGCTTCGAGGGTCCGCAGGGTCTCCGACTCATCCAGCAACCCGGCGCGCTGCAACTCTCGGGCATGGGCACGGGAGCCGGCCAAATCGTAGGGCGTCAGGCGAAAATAGCGCTCAGGGCAGCGCGACAACGCCGCCAAGGCGGCAGACGGACCGGTCTTGAAACGAGCGCCCCAAAGGCGGTCGGTGGGCTGGGACATGGGTGTTCCTCACGCTTGTTTTTAGAAGAGTCGGAGGCAGTAACAACAGAATTTCATCGATGCAGAACCAGCGTCTGACGCGCCGTATTCAAGGTTGCCAAGGGCGGATGTTTATGTTCATTATCGCCGCCTGGCTATGTTCAAGGATTGGGTTGAAGCCTGTTGAATATGGCACTTGAGGTCAACGCGTATTATGGAAACTCCACTTTCCACTTCTGGAAACCTGCCACCCAAACCCGGTACAAGGCCGCCCCTGCAACTGAGTGGTTTGGACTTCAAACTGCTGCGGGTATTTATGGCCGTGGTCGAAGCCGGTGGTTTCAGTGCCGCGCAAAACGAACTGAATGTGGGCCTGGCGGCGATCAGCAAACAGATCTCCGACCTCGAGATTCGCATCGGCATGCGCCTGTGTACACGGGGCCGGGAAGGCTTCGGGCTGACCGAAGAAGGCAAGTTGGTGTATCAAGCGTCCATCGAGTTATTCACCTCGGTGGACAGTTTTCGCGACAAGCTTAGTTCAGCTCAAAATGAGCTGATTGGCGACCTTAGTGTCGGCGTTATTGATAACACCGTTTCTGACGTTAATTCCCCGCTGATTACCGCTTTGGGTAACTTACATCGGCAATCGCCAAAAATAAGATTACGCCTACATGCCTCGCAACTGGACGAAGTGGAACGCGGCGTCGTCGAAGGCCGCCTGATCGTCGGCATCGTCCCCGTGTACCAGCGCCGTGAAGAATTCGACTACTTCCCGCTCTACGAAGAAAAGGCCCACGCCTACTGCGCCGTAGGGCATCCGTTGTTCACTGCGAGCGATATTACGCCCGAGGTCTTGCGCCACTATGAGGTGGTGAACCATCGGTATGCGATCCATCGCGACAAGGCCACCTTCGTCAACTACGACAGCCAGTCAGCCTCTGCCTCCCAGGTTGAAGCCGTCGCCATCCTGATCCTCACCGGCCGCTTCCTCGGCTTCCTGCCGGAACACTACGCCGCGCCACTGGTAAGGGAAGGGCGCCTGCGCGCACTGTGCCCGGAGCAGGTTCACCTGAGCACCGTGTTCAACCTGATCCTGCGCCACAACGCGCCGAGAAGCCCGATGGTCAAAGCCTTCGCCACAGCCTTGGGCGTGGACCTAAAGGCGCCGATCTAAGCCCCGCCAAAGATCAAATGTGGGAGGTGTCGAGCTTTAGCGAGGCTCCGATGGGATCGCCTCGGTCCCCCCGCCAACCCCACCCACCCGCGTCACCGCTGCAACCGAGCCCGCTTTTTCTTCTTCGCATGAAAATGCCGAAAATGCGCATCCTGCGCTGCCGCCAACAACTCCCGATCCCCCCGCGTATCGCCCCAGGCCCGCAGCCGATACTCGCCCAAATCCCCATACACCGCCTCAAGCCGCAGTACCTTGTTCTCACAACGGCAATTATTCCCGGTGAGCTTGCCGGTCAACACCCCGTCGACCACCTCAAGCTCAGTCCCAATCAACTTGATCCCAAGCCGATCGGCAAATGGCTGCAACACCAACGCCGGCGACGCCGAGCACAGCGTCACCACCGCCCCCGAGCCCAACTCCTGCTCCACCGACAACACCCCCGCCGGGCGCATCAACCGCGCCCAATTACGCTGGCAATACTCCTCGGCCTTCTGCTGCACCCACGTCTTCTCCACCCCGGTCATAAAGGTGCGGATCAACTGCGCCTTCAACTCATCCCGGCTGATCTGCCGCACCAAAAACCGCAGTCCAGGTACCGCCAGCTTGACCATCCGGCCATAAAACTCACCGGGGCCAAAGGCAAACTTGAGGAAGGGCACGAAACTGTCGTGGTGGGTGAGGGTGCCGTCGAAGTCAAAGACGGAGAGTACTTTGGCGTCAACGGGGCCGGCTTCGAGCATGTCTGGGTTCACGGGTTGGCCTCGGTCCTATCTAGTATTTTTTGTGCATGCATCAGGTGTGACAGCAGGAGTCTACTCCCGTGCCAATCTTCCGATCTTGGCGTAAAGCCCTTCGGTGAAAGCGTCCCGATCACTCGACCGGTGACAACGCTGATGGCAGTTGGGGCACAAGGCTACAGCATTGGTGATGCGATCCGAACCCTTCTGGACGAGGTGCTTGACGTGATGTGCTTCAAAAAGTGGCAATTGAACGCGCATAAAAAAGCCCTGAGCGAGTCAGGGCTTTATGGTGTTGCTCGGCTCAGGAATCAATCCCAGCTCAACGCCCCACCCGTCTGATACTCAATCACCCGAGTCTCAAAGAAATTCTTCTCTTTCTTCAAATCCATAATCTCACTCATCCACGGGAACGGATTCGTCGTCCCTGGGTACTCTTCCTTCAAACCAATCTGCGACAACCGACGGTTAGCAATGAACTTGAGGTAGTCCTCCATCATCGCCGCGTTCATGCCCAACACGCCGCGAGGCATTGTGTCACGAGCGTATTCAATCTCCAGCTGCGTCCCCTGCAAAATCATCTGGGTCGCTTCTTCTTTCATCTCGGCATCCCACAGGTGTGGGTTTTCGATTTTGATCTGGTTGATCACATCGATACCGAAGTTCAGGTGCATCGACTCATCGCGCAGGATGTACTGGAACTGCTCGGCCACGCCGGTCATCTTGTTGCGACGGCCCATGGACAGGATCTGGGTGAAGCCGCAGTAGAAGAAGATGCCTTCCAGTACGCAGTAGTAGGCGACCAGGTTGCGCAGCAGTTCCTTGTCGGTCTCGACCGTGCCGGTTTCGAACTTCGGATCGGAGATCGAACGGGTGTATTTCAGGCCCCAGGCGGCTTTTTTAGCGACCGATGGAATCTCGTGGTACATGTTGAAGATCTCGCCTTCATCCATGGCCAACGATTCGATGCAGTACTGGTAGGCGTGGGTGTGGATCGCTTCTTCGAAGGCTTGGCGCAGGATGTACTGGCGGCATTCCGGGTTGGTGATCAGGCGGTACACGGCCAGCACCAGGTTGTTGGCGACCAACGAGTCGGCGGTGGAGAAGAAGCCGAGGTTACGCATGACGATGCGGCGTTCGTCGTCGGTCAGGCCTTCGGGGGTTTTCCACAGGGCGATGTCGGCGGTCATGTTGACCTCTTGCGGCATCCAGTGGTTGGCGCAGCCGTCGAGGTACTTCTGCCAGGCCCAGTCGTACTTGAAGGGTACGAGTTGGTTGAGGTCGGCGCGGCAGTTGATCATGCGTTTTTCGTCAACGGCGACGCGGGCGGAGGCGCCTTCGAGTTCGGCGAGGCCTTCGGCGACGTCGAGTTTGTCCAGGGCAGCCTTGGCGCGCACGATGGCGGCCGAGTCACTGGCGGTGACGGCGCGGGCTTCGATGGCGGCAGCGGCGCCGGCACCGTCGAGGCGGTCCATGTTGGCTTCGGTGGCGTGGCCGGCGTTGGCGCCTTTAGCGGCTACTTCGCCTTCTTCTTCTTTGTCGAATTCGTCCCAGCTCAGCATGACGTGTCGTCTCCTGCGTGAGGGCTCAAAGGTGCCCGTGTGAAACCGGATGGTTGGGTGTTCACACGGCCCAATGGCCGCGGTGGATCTTAAGGAATCGTTTGTTGCAGCTAGCGCACGCATTAAACGGAATAGGGCTACGGGTGCTCTGCGTGAGGCTTGAGGTGCGCAGCGGTAGGTGCAAGCTCGCGCGGGATGCCTCAGGTCTGGCTCTTCATCCCAGTGTAAAGGGATATTGCAGGCCCGATTTACCCGCGCATTATAGGGAAAAATTTGGGTTTGTGTTGTGGCGGATGGTCACTGATCAGAGACAAAAAGGACGCTTTTTAAGTCGGGGTGAGAGTTTACGGGGTGTTGCTGCCGCAAGTTTTTTAGCAACTGGCACACATCTCCGATTGTCGGCGAATTGCCATATGTCTTGCATAGGCTTCTACGTATCTCTACATTGCATATGTCAGGCATAGGTAGGAGCTGAATCATGCGCACAGTCTCGATTTTTAAAAACGGAAAGAACCAGGCTATTCGATTCCCAAACGACATGGCCTATGAGGGAGTCGGCGAACTCGAAATCACCCGCAACGGAGATACGATTACGTTGCGACCTGTACGACCTAGCTGGGGGTCGTTGCGTGAACTGCCCAAGGCGGACGAAGATTTTCTACAGGAGCGTCAGGACGTTATTGGCGATGAAGGCAGGTTCAATCTGTGACGACATACATGCTGGATACCTGCATTTGCTCATTCATCATGCGTGAACGGCCAGAGTGTGTGCTTGAGCGACTGGCATTGGAGGTCGCGAGGAGCAATCGAATCGTGATTTCGGCCATAACCTATGCCGAAATGCGATATGGACAGATTGGGAAAAAGGCTTCGCCCAAACACAAGACGTTAGTCGATGAGTTTGTGAAGCGGCTCGATGAGGTATTGCCTTGGGGCTTGGCAGCGGTGGACGCGACGGTTGAGGTGAAGCGAAGCTTGACTGGGCAAGGGTCGATCATCGGTCAAAATGACACGGCGATAGCCGGGCATGCAATTGCTGCGGGATGTACGTTGGTAACCAACAACGTCCGGGAATTCAGTCGTGTAGCGGGGTTGTCTTACGAGGACTGGGTTCACTGAAAGATCGGATGGCATCGGTACGGCTGGCGCCGCTATCGGGAGCAAGTCGAATCGTCTCACCGCCCCTCCCACAGTTTGATCGCGGAGGCGTCAGGAATCGAGCCTTTGCCGCAAGAACGATTTCTTGCGGCGAATAAGCTTCCAACTTGAATCGCTGTTATCCGTTAGAACAACCATTGCCCATCACGTGATAATTAAGAATATGCCGCTGACCTTGTGAGTCTTCATATTCCATCTTCACCGGTACAACTTCGCATACTTCCGGGATGTTGCTCATGGATAATACTTTGGCCACATCCAAGTGAGTGCTATAGGTGTAGTCCTCAACGATCGGTGCATTCTGGCCAGCCAGCTCAGTCGGGGCCTCGTCGGCCAAGGCGGCGGTGGCGCACAGGCTGCTGAGGGCCATAACTAATAAAGCTTTCATTTCTTAATTACCTTCTTCAGGGCGAAAGGGGTCACGGGGCCCTTGTGAGGCCGCGTGTGTAACTTAAAAGTTGGGAAGTTCGGATTAACGTGCCTTCGTGGGGGCTGTTACGTTGTTAATCACAGTGCCTTGGTTGGCGGAAGTGATTCTAAGCCTGCGGGTTATATTCATATACCCGTGCTTTTGATAAACACCTTTGGCGGTTTTTGTAACAATCGGTCAATCAAAGTTTTTTCAATCACCCGCAAAGCGCCACAGGCTGCGGGCCAGAGCGGTAAACCGGCATAGCAGGGCAATTTGTAGGGTCTTGTTACTACCATCGTCGAATGGTTCTATAGGCCCACCCCGGCTACAACAGGGGCCATACAACAACAACTATGTCACCGAGGTAAGAAAGATGAGTGCGGCTTCCCTGTACCCCGTTCGCCCCGAAGTAGCAGCCAACACGCTGACCGACGAGGCAACCTACAAGGCCATGTACCAGCAGTCGGTGGTCAACCCCGATGGCTTCTGGCGTGAGCAAGCCAAGCGCCTTGACTGGGTCAAGCCTTTCACCGCGGTGAAGCAGACCTCGTTCGACGACCACCATGTCGACATCAAGTGGTTCGCCGATGGCACCTTGAACGTTTCCTACAATTGCCTGGACCGTCACCTGGCCGAGCGTGGTGACCAGATCGCGATCATCTGGGAGGGCGATGACCCTGCCGAGAGCCGCAATATCACCTACCGCGAGTTGCATGAAGAAGTCTGCAAGTTTGCCAACGCCCTGCGTGGGCAGGATGTGCATCGCGGCGACGTGGTGACTATCTATATGCCGATGATCCCCGAAGCCGTGGTCGCCATGCTGGCCTGTACTCGCATCGGTGCGATCCATTCGGTGGTATTTGGCGGTTTCTCCCCGGAAGCACTGGCCGGTCGCATTATCGACTGTAAGTCGAAGGTGGTGATCACCGCCGACGAAGGCATCCGCGCCGGTAAGAAGATTCCGTTGAAGGCCAATGTCGACGACGCCCTGACCAACCCGGAAACCAGCAGCATCCAGAAGGTCATCGTGTGCAAGCGCACCAACGGTGCGATCAAGTGGAACCAGCATCGCGATATCTGGTACGAAGACCTGATGAAAGTGGCGGGCACCGTGTGCGCGCCCAAAGAGATGGGCGCAGAAGAAGCGCTGTTCATCCTCTATACCTCTGGCTCAACCGGCAAGCCTAAAGGCGTACAGCACACCACCGGCGGCTACTTGCTGTATGCAGCTCTGACCCACGAGCGTGTGTTCGACTACCGCCCAGGCGAAATCTACTGGTGCACCGCCGATGTCGGCTGGGTCACCGGTCACACCTATATCGTCTACGGCCCGTTGGCCAATGGCGCGACCACCCTGTTGTTCGAAGGCGTGCCGAACTATCCGGACATCACCCGGGTGGCGAAGATCGTCGACAAGCACAAGGTCAATATCCTCTACACCGCACCGACGGCGATCCGCGCCATGATGGCCTCCGGCACCGCCGCCTGCGAAGGCGCCGACGGCAGCAGCCTGCGCCTGCTCGGCTCAGTGGGCGAGCCGATCAACCCGGAAGCCTGGGACTGGTACTACAAGAACGTCGGTCAATCCCGTTGCCCGATCGTCGACACCTGGTGGCAGACTGAAACCGGCGGCAACATGATGAGCCCGCTGCCGGGCGCCCATGCGCTCAAGCCGGGTTCTGCGGCACGCCCGTTCTTTGGCGTGGTGCCGGCATTGGTGGATAACCTGGGCAACCTGATCGAAGGCGCCACCGAAGGCAATCTGGTGATCCTCGATTCGTGGCCGGGCCAGGCGCGTACGCTGTACGGCGACCACGACCGCTTCGTCGATACCTATTTCAAGACCTTCCGTGGCATGTACTTCACCGGTGACGGTGCCCGTCGTGACGAGGATGGTTACTACTGGATCACCGGGCGTGTGGATGACGTGTTGAACGTGTCCGGCCACCGCATGGGCACCGCCGAGATCGAAAGCGCCATGGTCGCTCACCCGAAAGTCGCCGAGGCGGCGGTGGTGGGTGTGCCGCATGACATCAAGGGGCAGGGCATTTATGTCTACGTCACCCTGATCGGTGGCGAGGAACCGAGCGAGCAGTTGCGCCTGGAACTGAAGAACTGGGTGCGCAAGGAAATCGGCCCGATTGCTTCGCCGGATGTGATCCAGTGGGCGCCGGGCTTGCCAAAGACGCGCTCGGGGAAAATCATGCGGCGCATTCTGCGCAAGATTGCCACGGGTGAGTATGACGGGTTGGGGGATATCTCCACCCTGGCCGATCCAGGGGTGGTGGCGCATTTGATTGAGACGCACAAGACCATGAACGTCGCGTAAGGCGCAGTTGGTGGGAAAGAGCCCCATTCGGTGTGAGCCGGGTGGGGCTTTTTAATGAGGTCTTGAAACTAACAAGAAACCAATGTGGGAGGGGGCTTGCTCCCGATTGCGGTGGGTCAGTGCCAGATATACCGGCTGACCCGCCGCTATCGGGAGCAAGCCCCCTCCCACATTTGGATTGCACTCCATGGCGAGCATTGATGACGCATAACCACCAAACCAATAAATATCGATTTCCACGGTAGGACGTTTCAGAATGTTACCGCCAGGCGCAAATGTGTAACCTCCCGGCCAAACCTGGGGCATTGCACCACGCCTGCGCTCCTAAAAACTGCGTTTTAGACACCCTGATAAATAAGATTAAACGCCACACTTGCCGTGCCAGAAGGGTTTGCGAATAATAGGCCCGCAATTTGCAGTACCAATGGGTTTAATATCTTTTGTCTCTGCACAAAATCCAGAGGCTGTCAATGTGCTGGAACCGCTTTCTCAGTGCTTCTGTAAATTGTTGTCGCATTGAGGAAATATCGGCTTCCGGGCTGTCGTTAGAATGCCGATCACTCGCTCGTCGTCGCAGGTGTTGCCCGCGCAGGACGCAGCACCGCTATTCGGTTACACCTTCGCCGCATCGTGGGCCATGGCTCATACTGCTGTTTTGCCCCATACCGATGGAGTCCCAAGATGAAGAAACTCGTGCTGTTGGGCGCCCTGGCGCTGTCCGTGCTGTCCATGCAGGCTTTCGCCGAAGGCAAGCCACTGAAAATTGGTATCGAAGCGGCTTACCCTCCGTTTGCCTCGAAGGCGCCGGATGGCAGCATCGTCGGTTTTGACTACGACATCGGCAACGCCCTGTGCGAAGAGATGAAGGTCAAGTGCACCTGGGTCGAACAGGAATTCGATGGCCTGATCCCGGCGCTGAAAGTGCGCAAGATCGACGCGATCCTGTCGTCCATGTCCATCACCGAAGACCGCAAGAAATCCGTGGACTTCACTAACCGCTACTACCTGACCCCTGCGCGCCTGGTGATGAAGGAAGGCACTGCCGTCACTGAAAGCCTGGATGAATTGAAGGGCAAGAAGATCGGCGTGCAGCGTGGTTCGATCCACGACCGTTTCGCCAAGGAAGTCCTGGCCCCTAAAGGTGCCACGGTCGTGCCTTACAGCTCGCAGAACGAGATCTACCTGGATGTGGAAGCCGGTCGCCTTGACGGTACCGTGGCCGATGCCACCCTGCTGCAGGAAGGTTTCCTTGATACCCCAGCCGGTAAAGGCTACGGGTTCACCGGCCCGTCCTTCACCGACGCCAAGTACTTCGGCGACGGCATAGGCATCGCGGTTCGCAAAGGTGACAAGGAAAACTTGGAGCGCATCAACGCTGCCATTGCCGCGATTCGCGCCAACGGCAAGTACAAGGCCATCCAGGACAAATACTTCAACTTCGATATCTACGGCCCGGAAACCAAGTAAGGACTCGCGGCTGTCTGTCCAGAATGGCGCAAGCACCAGAATTCCTGCGGTTTGCGCCATTTTTTCATCCCCCTTTTCGAGGACCTGAATCATGTTGAAAGGCTACGGGGCCGTCATCCTCGATGGCGCATGGTTGACGCTTCAGCTCGCCTTGTCGTCCATGGCCTTGGCCATTGTTCTGGGTCTGATCGGGGTCGCGTTGCGCCTGTCGCCGGTGCGCTGGTTGGCCTGGCTGGGTGACTTGTACTCCACGGTGATCCGCGGGATCCCCGACCTGGTGCTGATCCTGCTGATTTTCTACGGCGGCCAGGACTTGCTTAACCGCGTTGCGCCGATGCTCGGCTACGACGACTATATCGACTTGAACCCCTTGGCGGCCGGTATCGGCACCCTGGGTTTCATCTTCGGCGCCTACCTCTCGGAAACCTTCCGCGGCGCCTTCATGGCCATCCCCAAAGGCCAGGCCGAGGCAGGCCTTGCGTATGGCATGAGCAGTTTCCAGGTGTTCTTCCGGGTGATGGTGCCGCAGATGATTCGGCTGGCAATCCCCGGGTTTACCAACAACTGGCTGGTACTCACCAAGGCCACCGCGCTGATTTCGGTGGTGGGCCTGCAAGACATGATGTTCAAGGCCAAGCAGGCGGCAGATGCCACCCGCGAGCCTTTTACCTTCTTCCTCGCAGTGGCGGCGATGTACCTGGTGATCACCAGCGTGTCGTTGCTGGCCTTGCGTCATCTTGAGAAGCGCTACTCGGTAGGCGTAAGGGCGGCTGATCTATGATCTTCGACTACAACGTCATCTGGGAGGCCATGCCGCTGTACCTTGGCGGTTTGCTGACCACCCTGAAACTGCTCGCCATCTCGCTGTTCTTCGGTTTGCTCGCGGCCTTGCCCCTGGGCTTGATGCGGGTGTCCAAGCAGCCGATCGTCAACGGTGTGGCCTGGCTCTACACCTATGTGATCCGCGGCACGCCGATGCTGGTGCAGCTGTTCTTGATCTATTACGGCCTGGCCCAGTTCGAAGCGGTGCGCGAGAGCTTCCTGTGGCCGCTGCTGTCCAGCGCCACGTTCTGTGCGTGCCTGGCGTTCGCGATCAACACCAGCGCCTACACTGCCGAGATCATTGCCGGCAGCCTCAAGGCCACGCCTAACGGTGAGATCGAAGCGGCCAAGGCCATGGGCATGTCGCGCTACAAGCTGTACCGCCGGATCCTGCTGCCGTCGGCCCTGCGCCGCGCGCTGCCGCAGTACAGCAACGAAGTGATCATGATGCTGCAGACCACCAGCCTGGCCTCCATCGTGACCTTGATCGACATCACCGGTGCCGCGCGCACGGTGAACGCCCAGTACTACCTGCCGTTTGAAGCCTATATCACCGCTGGTGTGTTCTACCTGTGCCTGACCTTTATCCTGGTACGCCTGTTCAAGTTGGCCGAGCGCCGCTGGCTGAGCTACCTGGCTCCACGGAAGCACTGATATGGAACGTATCGATCATCTGTTGCCCTGGGGGCACCTGGGCTGCGAGCGCCAGCTGAGCGTGTTCCGCTTCGGCAGCGGTGAGCGCAAGGCCTATATCCAGGCCAGCCTGCACGCCGATGAATTGCCCGGCATGCGCGCCGCCTGGGAGCTGAAAAAACGCCTCACAGAGCTGGAACAGCAGGGCGCCCTTAACGGCGTGATCGAGTTGGTGCCGGTGGCTAACCCGATGGGCCTGGGCCAGTTGCTGCAAGGCAGTCACCAGGGGCGTTTCGAGGTCGGCAGCGGCAAGAATTTCAACCGTGATTTTGTCGAGTTGAGCGAGCCCGTTGCGGCCTTGCTCGACGGCAAACTGGGGGATGATCCCCACGCCAACGTACGCATGATCCGCCAGGCCATGAGCGATACGCTCTGCGCCTTGCCCGAACCGAGCAGCCAGTTGCAAGGCATGCAGCGCATCCTGCTCAGCCACGCCTGTACCGCCGACATCGTGCTCGACCTGCATTGCGATGCCGAAGCCGCGCTGCACATGTACGCGCTGCCCCAGCACTGGCCGCAGTGGCGCTCGTTGTCGGCACATTTGAATGTGAAGGTCGGCCTGCTGGCGGAAGACTCCGGCGGCAGCTCGTTTGACGAAGCCTGCTCGCTACCATGGCTGCGTTTGTCCCGGGCGTTCCCCGAAGCGCAGATTCCGTTGGCGTGCCTGGCCACGACCTTGGAACTGGGCGGCCAGGCCGACACCGGCCGCGATGAAGCCGTCTTCCACGCCGAAGGCATCCTGGCGTTCCTCGCCGAACAGGGCCTGATCAAGGGTGAGTGGCCTGCGCCGCAACACGAACCCTGTGAGGGCGTGCCCTTCGAAGGCACCGAATTGCTCTTTGCACCCCACGCCGGGGTGATCAGCTACCTGCGTAAGGCCGGTGACTGGGTGGAAAGCGGCGAGCCGATTTTTGAAGTGATTGACCCCCTGGAAGACCGCGTCAGCATCATTTGCGCGGGTACCTCAGGGGTATTGTTTGCCGTTGAACGGCTGCGTTATGCCCAAGCGGGTTTCTGGCTGGCCAAGGTGGCGGGGCGCGAAGCGCTGCGTCACGGGCGCTTGCTCAACGACTGACCACCTGTTTTTGTGAGAACCGACCGCATGTACAAACTTGAAGTCCAAGACCTGCATAAACGCTATGGCAGTCATGAAGTGCTCAAAGGAGTGTCCCTGGCCGCCGCGGCCGGTGATGTGATCAGCATCATCGGCTCCAGTGGCTCGGGCAAAAGTACCTTTTTGCGCTGCATCAACCTGCTGGAGCAGCCCCATGCCGGCAAGATTCTGCTCAATAACGAAGAGCTGAAACTGGTGGCCAATAAGGACGGCGCCATGAAGGCCGCCGACCCCAAGCAACTGCAACGCATGCGTTCGCGCCTGTCCATGGTGTTCCAGCATTTCAATCTGTGGTCGCACATGACCGCGCTTGAAAACGTGATGGAAGCGCCAGTACACGTGCTGGGCATGTCGAAGAAAGACGCCCGTGAAAAAGCCGAACACTATCTGGCCAAGGTCGGTGTAGGCCATCGCAAGGATGCGTTCCCTGGGCATATGTCCGGCGGCGAGCAACAGCGCGTGGCGATTGCCCGTGCCCTGGCGATGGAACCTGAGGTGATGCTGTTCGACGAACCTACTTCGGCGCTGGACCCTGAGTTGGTGGGCGAAGTGCTCAAAGTCATGCAGGACCTGGCCCAGGAAGGCCGCACCATGGTGGTCGTCACCCACGAAATGGGCTTTGCCCGTGAAGTGTCGAACCAGTTGGTGTTTTTGCATAAAGGCATTGTTGAAGAGCGTGGTAATCCGCGGGAAGTGCTGGTCAACCCGCAGTCTGTGCGCCTTCAGCAGTTTCTCTCCGGCAGCTTGAAATAGTCATTCCCTGCTGAAATTGCTGGTGCCTTATGTGGGAGGGGGCAAGCCGCCTCCCACATTGGATCGTCATTGTTTTTGAGATTTGTGTTGGTTTACGGGCTAGCATTGGCCCACGCTTCTTTCACTGTTTTCGCTTCGGATAGCACTCCATGACCGCCCACAAAATTGGTTTCCTGATTTGGCCCAGCACAAAAGCACTCACGCTTGCGCTGGCTGAGGAGGCCTTGCGCGTTGCCCAGCGGGTGCATCCGGACGTGGTCTACGAACTGTCTTTTTTGCTCGCCGAGCCGGCAACCCCGGGTGCCTGGCAACTGCCCGGCGAGCCATGGGGCGGTAAGCTCGAAGGTTTCCAGAAGCTGTTCCTGCTGGCGGACGAACCACCCACCGTCATTGCCTCTCAGCTCAGCACTGCACTCAAGCAGCTGGTCCGGGCAGGCTGTGTCATCGGTGGTTTGTCCGCCGGTGTCTACCCGCTGGCCCAGCTGGGGTTGCTCGACGGCTACCGTGCCGCCGTGCATTGGCGCTGGCAGGACGATTTTGCCGAGCGGTTCCCCAAGGTCATCGCTACCAGCCATCTGTTCGACTGGGACCGTGATCGCCTGACCGCCTGCGGTGGCATGTCGGTACTCGACCTGCTGCTCGCGGTGCTGGCCCGGGATCACGGCGCCGAGCTGGCCGGTGCGGTGTCGGAAGAGCTGGTGGTAGAGCGCATCCGCGAGGGTGGCGAGCGCCAGCGTATCCCGTTGCAGAACCGCCTGGGCTCCAGCCACCCGAAGCTGACCCAGGCGGTGTTGCTGATGGAGGCGAATATCGAAGAGCCGCTGACCACCGACGAGATCGCCCAGCACGTATGCGTGTCGCGACGACAACTTGAACGGATCTTCAAGCAATACCTCAATCGCGTCCCCAGTCAGTACTATCTGGAACTGCGCCTGAACAAGGCCCGCCAGATGTTGATGCAAACCAGCAAGTCGATCATCCAGATCGGCCTCTCCTGCGGCTTCTCCTCCGGCCCGCACTTCTCCAGCGCCTATCGCAACTTCTTCGGCGCCACCCCGCGTGAAGATCGCAACCAGCGGCGCAGCAGCAGCCCCTTCGAGTTGTCCTCAGTGCCTTCCGAGCGCGGTTGATCACTCTTCCATCGGCGGCGGGTTTTCAACCACCAACGGCACGCCTTGCGCATCGACGGTAGCCTCGGCTACTCGAAAGTCAGTGCCGGTACGCACGTAGTGCTGCCGCAGATAATCCAGGCTTTGGGGTGACAAAGGGTTACTGCTGAAATCGCATTCCTCGCTGTAGGGCGTGGTGGATTCCAGCAGGGCGGCCGGAATGTCGCGAATCAGGTTATTGCTCAAGTCTATTGTGTGCAGCTCGGGGAGTTGGAACAGCCCCTGCGGCACTTCATTGATCTGTGTGTTGCCCAGATAAAGTGAGCCCAAGTGGTTCAGGGCGCTGACATCCGGGGCGACCACCAGGCTGTTGTCTCTCAGGCTGAGAAATTCGAGATTGAGTGCGTTGCCCAGTACGTCCATGTCCGCCGGGGTCAGGGTGATCTGGCAGTCTTCGAGGCTCAGGGTGGTGAGCCCGGGCATCTGACCAATGGCGTCGGGGATCTTGCCCAGGTTGCACCGGCTGAGTATCAGGGTTTGCAGTTTAGGGAAGCAGCGCAGGGTCCCTTCGACACCATTGGTCAGACCGTTGCCGATAAGCTCCAGGGAGGTCACATGATCAAACCGGGCATGCAATTGCGGCAGCGGGCCCATGGTGGTGGTCTCGATCACCACGGAATGGGTGAATTGCTCATCCAGGTTTTCTTCGTCCTGCTCACTTTCGCGGCGCCAGGCGTCTTCCAGCAAGCTTTTAAAACGTTGGCGCGCCAGTTGCTCCTCGGCGGCGGTTTGTTCGTCGAGGCTGATGTCGAGAATTGGATGGCGAGCCGGTACGTCCAGGGCCCACTGCTGCAGGTCGGTGCCCAGTTGCGCGTATTCGGCCTCCAGGCGGGTCAGGGCTGGGGCGATGTCGGCCATGGTGCCGGGCAGGCGAAAGATAAAGTGATCGGCTTCGGCGTCGAGAAAGGTCGGGTACAGCTGCATGACTCTGGCGCGCTCCTCGTCGGGCGCTCGGGCGGTGAACGACTCATTGTAGTTCTGGGCATAGCGCTTGATCTGTTCCAGGGCCGGCAATTCCAGCGCGTTGCCGGACAGGTCGAAACCATGTGCAACGTCGGGCGTCAGGCTGAACAGGCCCAGGGGCAACTCGGTGATACGGTTGTCGTTCAGCCACACGGCCTTCAGATGAGGACGGCTCAGCAAGCCGTTGGGCAATTGCTCGATCTGTGTGGCGGACAGGTCCAGCAGCGTCAGGTCGGGCATGCCCCCGACATCCGGTATCAGCCCCAGGGGGTTGTTGTGCAGGTCGAGCGAATTCAAGCTGCTCATTGCGTTCAACCGCGTACGGCTGGGCTCGGTCAAGGTGATGTTGCAGTTGCTTAGGATCAGGCTGTTCAGCCTGCGCATGCTGCTGATCGGCGACGGCAGGTCGCCCAACGGGATATCGCGCAGTTCCAGGTGGCGCAGCCAGGGAAACCCGCGCAAGAAGACTTCGACACCCTGCAGGCCTGCGCCGCCGGTCAGCGATAACAGTGACACATGACCAAAGGCTGTGCCCACCTCAGGCAGATTGGTCAGCTGCGGGGCGTGAAGCCTCAGCGTAGAACCGTTCAGTTCGGTATCCGTGAAGTACTCATCCCTCTCGGTGTCCCGGCGCCAGCACTGTTCCAACTGCTCGGCGATCAGCCGGCGCGTATGGGTTTCGTAATAGCGTTGCTCGGCAGGCAGTTGCGCCGGAATGGCGGCCTGCCAGGCTTGCAGGTTGTGGCGCAGCGCCTGGCGCTCTTGGCGCAACACGGCGAGCTGGTTGGCGACACCGCCTGGCCGTGTTTGCATCTGTTCGAGCACGGCCTGTATCTGCCCGTCGTCCAGTTGAGGAAACAGGTCGCGCAATCGCTCGGCGGCTGTGGGTAGCCTGTCGCCCAGGGCGGGCTGGGCGCGATAGCCGTCCATACCGCCCAGTAGCTTCATGGTTTGCGGGTCATAGAAAGGTTTGCGCACGGGGTCGGCGGCGAGCAGCTCGCGTAATGCGTCACGCATGATGGGATGGCGCAGGAGGTGCTGGCGCAGTCGTGAGCCCGAGCCCGCATCCATTTGTATAGCGTTGCGTTGTGTCTCTGGCAGGGCGCCCAGGATGGCGGAGTACAGGTCGGACGCCGGGGACAGCGCCCCGCTGTCGTCGTAGGGCGTGTATTGGCCATTTTCGTTGCGCACCAGGGTGCGCACCTGCGACGCCTCGGGATCGCCGATCCGGTCGCGCACGGTGCCCTCCACGCTGTAGTCGCGCACCTCCAGGCGAAGTGAATGCAACCAGCCCGGCAGCTTGGTTAATGAATGCAAGGCCAGGCGCTCGCTGTCCCAGGTCGGTGTGCCGAGATGCCAGGCTTCGAAGGCACGGCACACGCGCACTTGCGCCTGCGCGCTGCGGGCCAGTATCCGCAGGCGCAACGGTGTCTGCTGGTTGCCCAGCGCTTGCAGTTCCTCGACCGTAGCGTGGCTCAGCAATGCCTGTGCAACTTTGGCGGGCAGCCCCGGTGCGGCATCGATCAGGCGATGGGCGCGTGGGTCATAAGTGGCCTGCAGGGTGCCATAGTGGGACTCGAACAACCCCGCACGGTTTTCCTCGGCGATGGCCGCGAGTTTGTGGCGCAGGTGGCTGGCGCGTGCCTCCAGGCTCAGGCGCGTATCGCCGACGCTGGCGCCATAGGCCTCGCCGGCTTCCTGGGCAGGTAACAGCTTGAGGATGGTCTTGAGCAGGTCACCGTTGTTCAACTGGCTTTCGGGCACCTGCATGGCGGGCAGATGCTCTTCGCCAAAGGACCAGGCCACATTGCCTCGCCCATCGATAAATTGCAGGCGCCGGGTTGGCGGCCATTCGCCGTAGCTGGTGAGCAATTGCACGATGGCTTGCGGGTCAACGCGGCTGTACTGCGCGGGGTCATCGCTGGCGAGTCGCGTGATCAGGCTTTGAATCTCGCGGTCGACCCGCAGCCGGTCAAGGGTATCGATCAGCAGTGCCGGTGGTGCCTCGCCGTTGACGTGCATTTTGCGCAGCACGTCCGGGTCCACGCCGCTGATGTTCAGTGCCAGGGCCTGATCGGCTTCGCTGAGCCCATCTACCGGGTGACCCAGGCGTTGCAGCAGGGTTTTTTTGTCCCATTGCAGCGGCTGTTCCAGCTCTGTATGCCAGGCGCCGTGGCCGTTGTGGCGCACCCATGGGCGATAAGCGTCGGGGCGGGACGGGTGTTGCAGGTGCAAGGTGGACGATACCGGGTCTTTTTCCACCGCATAGATTTTGCCATCCAGCGCCAGCAGGTTTTTACGTTGGTACGGGTACAGGCCTGTCGGCTCGCGATAGCTGCCGGACGGTATGCTGATGGCGTGCTCATAGGCGCTGAGGTCGGGTTTCCAGTAGCGGGTCTGGCCTTTGGGCAGTCGCACTGGCTTGAAGCGGTCAATGAAGTCGATGACGCTCTGGGGCAGTATTTTGCGCAACTCCACGGTGGCGATCTGGCCGCCCACCGCGAAGGCACCCAATTGCACCAGCGCCTCGACCACTCCCAATAGGTGCCCCGCAGCCTCGGTGCCCAAGCCTTCGGCCCAGTCGATGACGCCTTCGAACACCTCATCGAGCAATTGGTAGGCCATGTAGCCCATCATTAATTCACCGGCGAAGGGCACGAAGGGGGTGATGATCAGCGCGGCCGCATTCAGGATCGAGGACGCGACATTCACGAATGAATCCCACAGCGCCCAGCGCGCCTTGCGATCGGCGCTTGCCGTGCTGACGGCGGTGCTGCGCGCGTCGTTGAGTATTTGATTGAGCTTGCGCTGGTACTGATGCTGCCAAAAGTCGTGGCCGCCGGGGGTCGCGACGAAACGCACGCGGGGGTTGTCGGTTGGGGTCTGGCGCCAGCTTGGCTGGCTGCTGCCGGCCTCATGCGGGTGCCAGGTGACCTGGCCGAGCAATTGGCTGAGGTTGGCGAAGAAATGCCCGCGTTGTTCATGGGGCACAAACCGGCTGAAAAAGCGTTGGTACTGTTCATCGCGCAGTTGGCGCACCAGTTCTTTTTGCATCGCCTGGGACGAGGAATATTCCTTTATCGGATGCTCGGGGTCCCCCGGCACATAAGCCACCAGTCGCGTCGCGGTGCGGGAACGCTCAAGGTCAGGGGCGAACACGATGATGCCAGGCAGGTTTGCATCCATCAGTTTCAGGTCGTGATAACGCAGGAGCTGGCCGTTCAAGCGCAGCCCGCTCACGCCGTCGAGCAGGCCTTGGATCAAGCGCTGGTAGCCGGGCTGGATGTCACCTGTGATCAACGCCCAATGCAGGGCGGCCTGCAATTCGGCTTTCTGGCTGCGCTCGACCTTCAAGCGCAAGGCGGCTTCGGCCACAGGTTCGTTCAGGCCCAGTTGTTCTTGCAGGTAAACCTCATACAGCGCACCGATGTCGAGGTCGCGGCACAGCTGGATAAAGGCGCTGATGGACAATGCACGCTTGATCGCCGGCAAGGTGTCGAAGTGGCCCCGGGCATCAGGACGGGTGATGAAGGCCGATACGGCTTCATGGGCGTCGGCCTGGGTTTCCGGTTGTTCGAAGTTGTGCAACGCGGCTTCCAGCAGGGACACGGTCCAGGTGCGCGCCGCCCCCGAGCGGATCGCAAATCCCGGAATGGTTTGCGGGATATACAGGCGCAGGAAGGTTTCCCGAACGTCCAGTTCCAGGCCGAATTGGGCCTTGAGGGCCAGGGTGAGGATCGGGTTGGCAAAATCCTCGGCACTCAGCAGGCCGGCCAGTGCCTTGTCGACGGTGTTTTGTGCCTCCCAGTGGGCGGTGGCCAGTTGCTTGAGTTCGCCCTGGCTGACCGCGGAGGCGTCGCGCAAGGCCGGCGGCAGGTTTGGAGGTACCCGTCCCAGGGCTTCGCGACGGCGTAGAGAGGTGTCGCCCAGCCAGCGGGGAATCGCGTTTTTCAGCGGCTCGTAGTGGCTGTCGGGTTGGGACGAGAGACTGGTGTGCGATGTGTATTCTGCAGAGTCAAGCATGGTGCCGATCCTTGAGCGTGGTAAAGCTCCAGTAAATCGGCGCAAGAAGAGGTGGGGGGACTACTGGGTTATTGCAAAGGGCTCGGCATAATCAGTTTGGGGGCGTCCTGCCGAAACAGGCGGTGCTGGTTTACACTGCGCCATTGCGACGCAATTTGTCGCATTGCCGTAAACCCGCATAAAACCGGGGTTGGCGCTATAAGAAGTTGTCGCTTGGCGACAAGGTGGCGCTGAAAACTGTCCTTACAATCCCTGCATCGCCCGCCAGTTCCAGGCAGGCGTTCCTCTTCAGGAGACTCCGATGTCCGTTGAGCAAGCCCCGGTGCAACGTGCCGATTTCGACCAGGTCATGGTGCCCAACTATGCACCTGCTGCCTTCATCCCCGTGCGTGGCGCAGGTTCACGCGTTTGGGACCAGGCCGGTCGCGAGCTGATCGACTTTGCCGGCGGCATCGCGGTTAACGTATTGGGCCACGCCCACCCGGCGCTGGTCGGGGCACTGACCGAACAGGCCAACAAGCTGTGGCATGTCTCCAACGTGTTCACCAATGAGCCGGCCCTGCGCCTGGCGCATAAGCTGATCGACGCCACCTTTGCCGAACGTGTGTTCTTCTGCAACTCCGGCGCCGAGGCCAACGAGGCCGCGTTCAAGCTGGCACGTCGCGTGGCGTTCGACCGTTTCGGCACTGAAAAGTACGAGATCATCGCCGCGCTGAACAGCTTCCACGGCCGTACCCTGTTCACCGTCAACGTCGGCGGTCAGTCGAAGTACTCTGACGGCTTCGGGCCCAAAATTACCGGGATCACCCACGTTCCTTATAACGACCTGGCTGCGTTGAAAGCCGCCGTGTCGGACAAGACCTGCGCCGTGGTGCTGGAGCCGATCCAGGGCGAGGGCGGTGTACTGCCGGCCGAGTTGGCCTACCTGCAAGGCGCTCGTCAGCTGTGCGACGCCAACAATGCATTGCTGGTGTTCGACGAAGTGCAGACCGGCATGGGCCGCAGCGGCCACCTGTTTGCCTACCAGCACTACGGCGTGGTGCCGGACATCCTCACCAGCGCCAAGAGCTTGGGCGGCGGTTTCCCGATTGCGGCCATGCTTACCCGTGAAGACCTGGCCAAGCACCTGGTGGTCGGCACCCACGGCACCACCTACGGCGGCAACCCGCTGGCATGCGCGGTGGCCGAAGCGGTGATCGACGTGATCAACACCCCCGAGGTGCTGGCTGGCGTCAACGCCAAACACGACCTGTTCAAGGCGCGCCTGGAGCAGATCGGCAAGCAGTACGGCATCTTCACCGAGGTTCGCGGCATGGGCCTGTTGATCGGTTGTGTACTCAGCGATGCGTTCAAGGGCAAGGCCAAGGACGTGTTCAACGCCGCCGAGAAAGAGAACCTGATGATTCTGCAAGCCGGCCCGGACGTGGTGCGTTTTGCGCCGAGCCTGGTGGTGGAAGAGGCGGACATCAACGAAGGCCTGGACCGTTTTGAACGTGCTGTAAAAGCATTGACGCAAGCCTGATTGGCTTGATCGGATCAAATGTGGGAGGGGGCTTGCCCCCGATAGCGGTGGATCAGTCACTGGATTCATCAACTGACACACTGCTATCGGGGCCAAGCCCCCTCCCACATTGAAATTAGCCCTACATGGGGATAGGTGTTGTTTTCAGGCCTGTCCGGTATTTTTTTCTATGAGTTTTTCGAGTTAAGGAGTGACACCATGCTGGTGATGCGCCCCGCGCAAATGGCTGATCTGGGCGAGGTACAGCGTCTGGCTGCGGACAGCCCGATTGGTGTCACCTCCTTGCCCGATGATGTGGAACGCCTGAGCGACAAGATCGCCGCCAGCGAAGCCTCCTTCGCGGCCGAGGTAAGCTTCAACGGTGAAGAGAGTTATTTCTTCGTGCTTGAAGATACCGAGACCGGCAAGCTCGCCGGCTGTTCGGCGATCGTCGCCTCGGCGGGTTACTCCGAGCCGTTCTACAGTTTCCGTAACGAAACCTTCGTGCACGCCTCCCGCGAGCTGAAGATCCACAACAAAATCCACGTGCTTTCCCAGTGCCACGACCTTACCGGCAATAGCCTGCTCACCAGTTTCTACGTCGTGCCGGAACTGGTCGGTTCGCCGTGGTCGGAGCTCAATTCCCGTGGTCGCCTGTTGTTTGTCGCCAGCCATCCCGAGCGCTTTGCCGACTCGGTGGTGACCGAGATTGTCGGCTACAGCGACGAGAACGGTGATTCGCCGTTCTGGGACGCCATTGGGCGCAACTTCTTCGACCTCAACTATGCCGCCGCCGAGCGCCTGTGCGGGCTGAAAAGCCGTACCTTCCTCGCCGAGCTGATGCCCCATTACCCAATCTACGTGCCGCTGCTGCCGGACGCAGCGCAGGAAGCCATGGGCCAGGTGCACCCGCGTGCACAGATCACCTTCGATATCCTCATGCGTGAAGGCTTCGAGACCGATCACTACATCGACATCTTTGACGGTGGCCCGACCTTGCATGCAAAGGTTTCGGGCATTCGCTCGATTGCCCAGAGCCGCGTGGTGCCGGTGAAAGTCGGCGAGATGATCAAGGGCGTCGGCCGCCAGTACCTGGTAAGCAACGCGCAGTTGCAGGACTACCGTGCGGTGATGTTGGAACTGGATTACGCGCCGGGCAAACCGGTGATCCTGGACCTTGCAACCGCTGAAGCCCTGGGCGTCGGCGAAGGCGCGAGTGTGCGCCTGGTTGCAGTTTAAGCGCCGGTATAAACAGAGTTTCGCGGGTGGCTGTAAAGCGACCCGTTCGAGGAGATAGCATGATCGTTCGTCCCGTACGCAGCAGCGATTTACCGGCCCTGATTGATCTGGCGCGCAGCACCGGCACCGGCCTCACCACCTTGCCGGCCAACGAAGAGCGCCTGACCCACCGGGTTGGCTGGGCGGAAAAAACCTTTCGCGGCGAAGCCGGGCGCGGCGATGCCGACTACCTGTTCGTGCTGGAAAACGACGAAGGCCGCGTGGTGGGAATTTCCGCCATTGCGGGTGCCGTTGGCCTGCGTGAACCCTGGTACAACTTCCGGGTCGGGTTGACCGTCAGCGCGTCCCAGGAACTGAATATCTACCGTGAGATTCCGACGCTGTTCCTGGCCAACGACCTCACCGGCAATTCCGAATTGTGCTCGTTGTTCCTGCACGCCGATTACCGCAATGGCCTCAACGGTCGCATGCTGGCCAAGGCGCGCATGTTGTTTATTGCGGAGTTCCCGCAGTTGTTCGGCAACAAGATCATTGCCGAGATGCGCGGTGTGTCCAACGACGCCGGGCGCTCGCCGTTCTGGGAAAGCCTGGGCCGGCACTTCTTCAAGATGGAGTTCAGCCAGGCCGACTACCTCACTGGCGTGGGCAACAAAGCGTTTATCGCCGAGCTGATGCCGAAGTTTCCGTTGTACAGCTGCTTTCTTTCCGAGGATGCGCGCAATGTGATCGGTAAGGTGCATCCGGACACCGAACCGGCGCTGAGCATGCTCAAGAGCGAAGGCTTCAGCTACCAGGGCTATGTCGACATTTTTGACGCCGGCCCGGCGGTGGAGTGTGAGACCAGCAAAATCCGCGCGGTGCGCGACAGCCAGTCACTGGTATTGGCCATCGGCACGCCGGGGGACGATGCCACGCCGTTCCTGATTCATAACCGCAAGCGTGAAGAGTGTCGTATTACCGCCGCTCCAGCTCGCCTGGCCGCAGGCACCCTGGTGGTCGATCCGCAGACCGCCAAGCGTCTGCAACTGGTGGTGGGGGATCAAGTGCGTGCTGTTCCGTTGTCCGCTGCTCGGGAGTCGAAATAATGAATTCGTTGTATATCGCAGGTAGCTGGCTGGCCGGCCAGGGTGAACTGTTTGAATCGCGCAACCCGGTGACCCAGCAGGTGCTGTGGGCCGGCAATGGCGCCACCGTCGAACAGGTCGAGTCCGCCGTGCAGGCCGCGCGCCAGGCATTCCCGGCCTGGGCCAGGCGCCCGCTGGAAGAACGCATCAGTGTGCTGGAAAGGTTCGCCGCCACGCTTAAAAGCCGCGCCGATGAAATCGCCCGTTGTATCGGCGAGGAAACCGGCAAGCCGCTGTGGGAGTCGGCGACTGAAGTTACCAGCATGGCCAACAAGATCGCGATCTCGGTACAGAGCTACCGCGAACGTACCGGCGAGAAGAGCGGCCCGCTGGGCGACGCCACCGCCGTGTTGCGCCACAAGCCTCACGGCGTGGTGGCGGTGTTTGGCCCTTACAATTTTCCCGGGCACTTGCCCAACGGCCATATTGTCCCGGCGTTGCTGGCGGGCAATACCGTGCTGTTCAAGCCGAGCGAGCTGACCCCGAAGGTCGCCGAGCTGACCGTACAATGCTGGGTCGAAGCCGGCTTGCCGGCGGGCGTGCTGAATTTGCTGCAAGGCGCGCGGGAAACCGGCATCGCCCTGGCGGCCAATCCTGGCATCGACGGCCTGTTCTTCACTGGCTCCAGCCGCACCGGCAATCACCTGCACCAGCAGTTCTCTGGGCGCCCGGACAAGATCCTGGCCCTGGAAATGGGCGGTAATAACCCGCTGGTCGTGGACGAAGTGGCCGATGTGGATGCGGCGGTCTACACCATCATCCAGTCGGCGTTCATCTCGGCGGGCCAGCGTTGCACCTGCGCCCGTCGCTTGCTGGTGCCGGAAGGTGCCTGGGGCGATGCGTTGCTGGCGCGGCTGGTGGCGGTCAGCGCGACCATTGAAGTGGGCGCATTCGACCAGCAACCGGCACCCTTCATGGGCTCGGTCATTTCCCTTGCGGCGGCCAAAGCGCTGATGGAAGCGCAGGAACTGATGCTGGCCAATGGCGCCGTGGCGCTGCTGGAGATGACCCAGCCACAGGATCAAGCGGCTCTGCTGACCCCAGGCATTATCGACGTGACTGGCGTGACCGAGCGCGAAGACGAAGAACTGTTTGGCCCGCTGTTGCAGGTGATCCGCTACGCTGATTTTGCCGCGGCGATCGCCGAGGCCAACAACACTCAATACGGCTTGGCCGCTGGTTTGTTGTCGGATTCCGAAGCGCGTTACCAGCAGTTCTGGCTGGAAAGCCGTGCCGGCATCGTCAACTGGAACAAGCAACTGACCGGCGCCGCCAGCACGGCACCATTTGGCGGGGTAGGTGCGTCGGGCAACCATCGCGCCAGTGCATATTACGCGGCCGATTATTGCGCGTACCCGGTGGCGTCGCTGGAGACTCCAAGTCTGGTGG
This sequence comes from Pseudomonas synxantha, assembly GCF_900105675.1. Classification (NCBI taxonomy): domain Bacteria; kingdom Pseudomonadati; phylum Pseudomonadota; class Gammaproteobacteria; order Pseudomonadales; family Pseudomonadaceae; genus Pseudomonas; species Pseudomonas synxantha. The sequence goes on from NZ_LT629786.1 coordinate 512,005, forward strand.
TTCCAGCCACGCTAACCCCTGGCATTACACTGATCTAAATGTGGGAGGGGGCTTGCTCCCGATAGCTATCTATCAGTTGATGAATCAGGTGACTGAGCTGCCGCTATCGGGAGCAAGCCCCCTCCCACACCGGTTCAGTGGTGTGTTTAAGTAATTTGATGCCTATAAAAACAGATGTTCGTGGAGCCTCGCCGATGAAATCCTATGAAGTCAATTTTGACGGTCTAGTGGGGCCGACCCATAACTACGGCGGGTTGTCCTACGGCAACGTCGCGTCCCAGAGCAACAGCCAACAATCTTCCAATCCGAAGGAAGCGGCGTTGCAGGGTTTGCAGAAAATGAAAGCCCTGATGGACATGGGCTTTGTGCAAGGTGTGTTGGCGCCTCAGGAACGCCCGGACGTAGCCGCCTTGCGCAAACTCGGTTTCAGCGGCAGCGACGCCCAGGTGATCCAGCAAGCGGCCAAGCACGCGATGCCGTTGCTGGTGGCCAGTTGCTCGGCATCCAGCATGTGGGTGGCCAACGCCGCAACCGTCAGCCCGAGCGCCGACACGGCAGATGGCCGCGTGCATTTCACCGCCGCGAACCTCAACTGCAAGTACCACCGCAGCATCGAACACCCCACCACCAGCCGCGTACTGGGGGCGATGTTCGCCGATCAGAAACACTTCGCTCACCACGCCGCCTTGCCGGCGGTGGCGCAGTTCGGCGATGAGGGCGCGGCCAACCACACACGTTTCTGCCGTGAATACGGCGAGGCCGGCGTTGAGTTTTTCGTGTTTGGCCGCAGCGCGTTCGACACCCGTTACCCGGCCCCGCAGAAGTACCCGGCGCGCCAGACCCTTGAAGCGTCCCAGGCGGTCGCGCGCCTGCACGGCCTGAAGGATGACGGGGTGGTCTACGCCCAGCAGAACCCGGCGGTGATCGATGCCGGCGTGTTCCACAACGATGTCATCGCGGTGGGTAACGGCGAGATGCTGTTCTACCACGAAGATGCGTTCCTCAACACCGAACAGATGCTCGCCGAGCTGCAAGCCAAGTTGGGCAAGCTGGGCGGCAACTTCCAGTCCGTCTGCGTGCCCCGTGCCCAGGTCAGTGTCGAGGACGCGGTGCGCTCCTACCTGTTCAACAGCCAGTTGCTGACCCGCCCTGACGGTTCGATGCTGTTGATTGTGCCGGAAGAGTGCCGCGCCAACGAGCGCGTGTGGCAATACCTGCAGGGCTTGACCGCCTCCGGAGGGCTGATCCGCGAGGTCAAGGTCTTCGACCTCAAGCAAAGCATGCAGAACGGTGGTGGGCCGGCATGCCTGCGTCTGCGCGTGGCATTGAACGAAACCGAGCTGGCAGCGGTGAATCCAGGCGTTATCATGACGGCGTCGTTGTACGACACGCTGGCCCAATGGGTCGACAAACACTACCGCGACAGCCTGCGCGAAACCGACCTGGCTGATCCGCAGTTGCTGCTTGAGTGCCGGACGGCACTGGATGAACTGACGCAAATCCTTAAACTGGGCTCGGTTTATCCTTTCCAGATCAATTAACGCCGTACGGCTGAGAACTATTTATGACCACCGACACCCTGAAACTGATCCTTGAAGACACTGACGGCACCCAGCTGGAAACGTCCTGCACTCGCGTTGCCGTGGTGTGGCAGGGCAAGGAGATCTGGATCCAGCACGACGGTCGCGGCCAACTGCTGATCGGTGTGGATGTGGAAGAGGGCGACGCCGAATACGCCAATCTGCTGATGCGCCCATTGGCTACCAACCTGATGAGCCTGCAACTGGAAATGGAACCGGCCGACGTTGAGGGTGATGATGACGATCACGTCCATGGTCCTGGCTGCAACCACTAAGGAAGCTGCTTATGCTCGCCCTCGGCAAACTGCTTGAACTGACCCTCGCCGGTCGTGAACCGGCGCAAAAAATTCAACTGACTGTCGACGGCGTGCAGATGCGCTGGCTCAGTGAGGGCGCGCTTGAAGTGCGCCCACCTGAGGCGCGTGACAATGGCAGCGACCTGCTGCTGTCGTCCGGCATCCATGGCAACGAGACCGCGCCGATCGAGTTGCTCGACCGCCTGTTGCATGGCATTGCCCGCGGGGAGATCAAGCCCCGTACCCGTATTCTGTTCCTGTTCGGTAACCCCGAGGCCATGCGCCGCGGCGAGCGTTATCTCGAACTGGACATCAACCGGCTGTTCAACGGCCGACATGAAAGCAACATTGGCCCTGAGGCCATGCGCGCCGCCGAACTTGAGCAACGGGCCCGCAGCTTCTTCAGCCTACCTGGCCGCTCGCGCCTGCATTACGACCTGCACACCGCGATTCGTGGTTCGAAGATCGAGCAGTTCGCGTTGTACCCGTGGAAGGAAGACCGACAGCATTCGCGCCGTGAGCTGGAGCGCCTCAACGCGGCCGGTATGCAGGCGGTGCTGCTGCAGAACAAAACCTCGATTACCTTCACCGCGTTTACCTACGAGCAACTCGGTGCCGAGGCGTTCACCCTGGAGTTGGGCAAGGCGCGGCCGTTCGGACAGAACGACGGTGTGGACGTGTCGCGCCTGGAAGCGCGTCTGAAGCAGATCATCGAGGGCAACGAGCCTGAGACCGGCAGCCTGGACGGCCTGCAACTCTTCGCCGTTGCGCGGGAAGTGATCAAGCACAGCGACGCCTTCCTGATGCATCTGCCCGCAGATGTGGAAAACTTTTCGGAATTGGAAAAGGGCTACCTGCTGGCCGAAGACGTGGCCAAGACCCGCTGGGTGATCGAGGAGGAGGGCGCCCGCATCATCTTCCCCAACCCTAAGGTGAAGAATGGTCTGCGCGCCGGGATTCTTATCGTGCCTGCCACGGATGCTGGGTTGGCTTAAATCTTAAGCCCAACTGGATCCAAATGTGGGAGGGGGCTTGCTCCCGATGACGGTGTATCAGTTACAGATGAGCTGACTGACACTCTGTTATCGGGTTCAAGCCCCCTCCCACATTGTCTTTGCAGTGTTGCTTATACCGCTACAGCCCGCGGCTCACTACGACGGATCGCCCGTACTTTGTGCAGGGTATCGGCGCACGTACGCGCAGCTTCCTGGCCCTTATGCACGAAGTGCTCATAGAAGAATGTGGTGTGCTCGCTGCCCGCGTGGAAGTGATGCGGCGTCAGGGACACCGAGAACACCGGCACTTCGGTTTCCAGTTGTACCTGCATCAGCCCGCTGACCACCGACTGTGCGACGAATTCGTGACGATAAATGCCGCCATCCACCACCAGGGCGGCGGCAACGATGCCGGCGTAACGGCCGGTCTTGGCCAGCAGCTTGGCGTGCAGGGGCAGTTCAAAGGCGCCGCCGACTTCAAAGAAATCGATGTCCGATTCCTGGTAGCCCTGGGCGATCATTTCGGCGAGGAAACCTTTGCGCGATTGATCGACAATATCCTTGTGCCAGCAGGCCTGGATAAACGCGACGCGCTCACCGTGATGGTTTTTGCTTTTGCTGTCGATTGCGGTGGGTTGCATGTTCTGACTCCTGTTTAAGAAAAAAACAGGGCGTTATGAATCGAATGGGATTTAAGGGTACGAACAACGGCGTCATGCAGGCATGAGGTCAGTGCGCGGCCCTTAGGTGCCAATCCCGTTCTCTCTTCATCCGGACTATGACCGTCGGCCCCGGGATCACACCGGGTCTGCTGACCTTGTCGCCGTCCCGCGTGAGCAGTTCGAGGCGCCAAGCGCTCGCGGGCTATGCACATTGCGTGCAATTACCGCCGGTGGGGAATTGCACCCCGCCCTGAGAACGTTGCCGCCAGAATCCTGGCGGCGGAGAGTTTTTAACATGGTTTTTCAAAAACTGCACGATTGCCGTATCGATAACCTATATCGGTTTGTTTGGTTGGTATTCGATTGAATACAGGCGGGGCTTGATATTCCGCGGCTTTGCCCGCAGTAATCACTCACAAAAGGATTTATCCATTCCATCTGAGGCCCCCCTTCATGACCGTGATCGACCTGCGCAGCGACACCGTGACCCAACCCACCCCCGGCATGCTTGACGCGATGGCCAGTGCCGTCAGCGGTGATGATGTCTATGGTGAGGACCCCAGCGTCAACCGCCTGGAGGCCGAGTTGGCCAAGCGTCTGGGGTTTTCCGCTGCGCTGTTCGTGCCCACCGGCACCATGAGCAACCTGCTGGCGTTGATGGCTCACTGTGAGCGCGGCGAGGAATACATCGTCGGCCAGCAGGCCCACACTTACAAATACGAAGGCGGCGGTGCAGCGGTGCTTGGTTCGATCCAGCCACAGCCCCTGGAAGTGCAGGCTGACGGCTCGCTCGATCTGGACCATGTGCTCGCAGCCATTAAGCCCGACGACTTCCACTTTGCCCGCACGCGCCTGCTGGCGCTGGAAAACACCATGCAGGGCAAGGTGCTGCCGTTGGAGTACCTGGCCAAAGCCCGCGCCTTCACTCGTGAGCACGGCTTGGCCTTGCACCTGGACGGTGCGCGGATCTACAACGCTGCGGTCAAGCTGGGAGTCGATGCGCGCAAGATCGCCGAGCATTTCGATTCGGTGTCGGTGTGCCTGTCCAAGGGCCTCGGTGCGCCGGTCGGCTCGGTGTTGTGCGGCTCTACGGCGCTGATCGCCAAGGCGCGGCGGCTGCGCAAGATGGTTGGCGGTGGCATGCGCCAGGCCGGCTCCCTGGCGGCGGCGGGGCTGTATGCCCTGGATCATCAGGTGCAGCGCCTGGCTGATGACCATGCCAACGCGCAATGGCTGGGGGATGAGCTGCGCAAGGCCGGCTACACCGTGGAGCCGGTGCAGACCAACATGGTGTATGTGCAGGTCGGTGACCAGGCCCAGGCCCTGAAAGCCTTTGCTGCCGAGCGTGGGGTCAAGTTGAGTGCTGCGCCACGGTTGCGCATGGTCACGCACCTGGACGTCAGTCGGGCACAGACCGAGCAAGTCGTGCAGGCATTCGTCGAGTTTTCGCGAAAATGACAGTGCACGCCGTCTAATTGAGTGTTTCTATCACATAAACACGCTGTACCACCGGCAAAGGGCCGATATAATGCGGCCCTTTGCCGTCGCTCCGTCTGATGATGTTGCGCACTGGCCTTTGGCCGCAGCCTCCGTGGAAGAACCTAATGAAAAGCGCAGAAATCCGTGAAGCCTTCCTTCGCTTCTTCGAAGAGCAAGGCCACACCCGTGTAGCCTCCAGCTCATTGATCCCAAGCAATGACCCAACCCTGCTGTTCACTAACGCGGGGATGAACCAGTTCAAGGACTGTTTCCTGGGCCAGGAAAAACGCGCCTATACCCGCGCAGTCAGCAGTCAGAAGTGCGTACGCGCCGGTGGTAAGCACAACGACCTGGAAAATGTCGGCTACACCGCCCGTCACCACACCTTTTTCGAAATGCTCGGCAACTTCAGCTTTGGCGATTATTTCAAGCAGGACGCGATCAACTTCGCCTGGACCTTCCTGACCGGCGTATTGAAGCTGCCGAAGGAAAAACTCTGGGTCACCGTCTACGCCACTGACGACGAGGCCTACGACATCTGGACCAAGCAAGTCGGTGTGCCGCCTGAGCGCATGGTGCGTATCGGCGACAACAAAGGCGCACCGTACGCGTCCGACAACTTCTGGACCATGGGTGACACCGGCCCATGCGGCCCCTGCACCGAGATCTTCTACGATCACGGCGCCGACATCTGGGGCGGCCCACCGGGATCGCCGGAAGAAGACGGCGATCGCTACATCGAAATCTGGAACAACGTGTTCATGCAGTTCAACCGCACCGCCGATGGCGTGTTGCATCCGCTGCCGGCGCCGTCGGTAGACACTGGCATGGGCCTGGAGCGGATCAGTGCGGTGATGCAGCACGTGCACTCCAATTATGAAATCGACCTGTTCCAGAGCCTGCTGGCTGCCGCGGCCAAGGCCATCGGCTGCGCCAATGAAGACCAGGCGTCGCTGAAAGTGGTGGCTGACCACATCCGTTCCTGCGGCTTCCTGATTGCCGACGGCGTACTGCCGTCCAACGAAGGCCGTGGCTACGTGCTGCGTCGCATCATCCGTCGCGCCTGTCGTCACGGTAACAAGCTGGGCGCCAATGGCAGCTTCTTCTACCAGATCGTGGCGGCCCTGGTCGCCGAGATGGGCGAAGCCTTCCCGGAACTCAAGCAGAACCAGGCGCACATCGAGCGCGTGCTCAAGGCCGAAGAAGAGCAGTTCGCCAAGACCCTGGAACAGGGCTTGAAAATTCTCGAGCAGGACCTCGCCAACCTGCAAGGCACCGTGGTGCCAGGCGACGTAGTGTTCAAGCTCTATGACACCTATGGTTTCCCGATGGACCTGACCGGCGACATCGCCCGTGAGCGTAACCTGACCCTCGACGAGGAAGGTTTCGAGCGCGAGATGCAAGCCCAGCGGGTGCGTGCGCGTTCCGCCAGCTCTTTCGGCATGGATTACAACAGCCTGGTCAAGGTCGATGTGGCCACCGAATTCACTGGCTACAAGGCCACCAGTGGTTCGGCCAAGGTGGTTGCACTGTATAAGGACGGTCAGTCCGTCGACGTCTTGAATGAAGGCGACGATGGCGTGGTGGTACTGGACCAGACGCCGTTCTATGCCGAGTCCGGTGGCCAGATCGGCGACTGTGGTTTTCTCAAGGCGAACTCCGGTCGTTTCGACGTGCGTGACACCACCAAGACCGGCGGTGCGTTCCTGCACCACGGTGTATTGGCGTCGGGCAGCCTGACCGTCGGTTCGCCAGTGGAAACCCAAGTGGACGCCGACGTGCGCCACGCCACCTCGCTGAACCATTCGGCCACCCACTTGCTGCACGCGGCACTGCGCCAGGTGTTGGGCGAACACGTCCAGCAGAAGGGCTCGTTGGTCGACAGCCAGCGCCTGCGTTTCGACTTCAGTCACTTTGAAGCGATCAAGCCTGAGCAGATCAAGGCCCTGGAAGACATCGTCAACGCTGAGATTCGCAAGAACACCGCGGTGCAAACCGAAGAGACCGATATCGAGACTGCCAAAGCCAAGGGCGCCATGGCGCTGTTCGGCGAGAAGTACGGCGACAGCGTGCGCGTACTGAGCATGGGGGGCGACTTCTCGGTGGAGCTGTGTGGCGGTATACACGCCAACCGTACCGGCGATATTGCCCTGCTGAAAATTGTCAGCGAAGGCGGCGTGGCGTCCGGTGTACGTCGTATTGAAGCGGTCACCGGTGCTGCGGCCCTGGCCTATCTCAATGCGGCTGAAGAACAACTCAAGGAAGCGGCCACCCTGGTCAAGGGCAGCCGCGACAACCTGATCGACAAGCTGTCCGCCGTGCTGGAGCGCAACCGTGCGCTGGAGAAACAGCTGGAGCAGTTGCAGGCCAAGGCGGCCAGTGCTGCGGGCGACGACCTGTCGGCCTCGGCCGTGGACGTCAAGGATGTAAAAGTCCTGGCGGCGCGCCTGGACGGTCAGGACGGCAAGGCGCTGTTGGCCCTGGTCGATCAGTTGAAGAACAAGCTCGGCCGCGCAGTGATCCTGCTCGGCAGTGTCCATGAGGATAAGGTCGTTCTGGTTGCCGGTGTAACCAAGGACCTGACTGGCCAACTCAAAGCCGGTGATTTGATGAAGCAAGCCGCTGCGGCAGTGGGCGGCAAGGGCGGTGGTCGTCCGGACATGGCCCAAGGCGGTGGTGTAGACGCTGCGGCCCTGGACGTGGCCCTGGCCCTGGCCGTGCCGTTTGTCGAGGCAGGTATTTAAGGCGCTGTTAATCGGCCCGTGGTGTCGTCACGGGCTTGTTCAGTGCGGGTGGATTGGATATTAGGCGCCCCTTTACGGGCTGAGGCGGCTTGGAAATGGCTTTGATCGTACAGAAATTTGGAGGCACCTCGGTTGGTTCTGTCGAAAGAATCGAGCAGGTCGCCGACAAGGTTAAGAAGTTCCGCGATGCCGGCGATGACCTGGTGGTGGTGCTGTCGGCCATGAGTGGCGAGACCAATCGCCTGATCGAACTGGCCAAGGCCATCAGCGGGGATCAACAGCCGCTGCCGCGTGAGCTGGATGTGATTGTGTCCACGGGCGAACAGGTAACCATTGGGCTGTTGGCCATGGCGCTGAACAAACGTGGCGTGCCTGCGGTGTCCTACACTGGTAGCCAGGTACGCATTCTTACGGACAGCGCGCATACCAAGGCGCGTATTCTGCAGATTGACGATCAGAAAATTCGTACTGATCTGAAAGCAGGGCGCGTGGTAGTTGTAGCGGGTTTCCAGGGCGTGGACGAGCAAGGCAACATCACTACCCTTGGCCGTGGCGGTTCGGACACCACGGGTGTGGCGCTGGCGGCAGCGCTCAAGGCTGACGAATGCCAGATCTATACCGATGTGGATGGCGTCTACACCACTGACCCGCGGGTTGTGCCTGTGGCCCAGCGCCTGGACAAGATTACCTTTGAAGAAATGCTGGAAATGGCCAGCCTGGGTTCCAAGGTGTTGCAGATTCGTGCGGTAGAGTTCGCCGGCAAGTACAACGTCCCGCTGCGCGTATTGCACAGCTTCAAGGAGGGGCCGGGCACCCTCATTACTATTGATGAAGAGGAATCCATGGAACAGCCGATCATTTCCGGCATTGCTTTCAATCGCGATGAAGCCAAGCTGACGATCCGTGGCGTGCCAGACACTCCGGGCGTGGCTTTCAAGATTCTCGGCCCTATCAGCGGCGCGAACATCGAAGTCGACATGATCGTGCAGAACGTTTCGCACGATAACACCACCGATTTCACCTTCACCGTGCACCGCAACGAGTACGATGCGGCGGAGCGGATCCTGCAGAACACCGCGAGCGAGATTGGCGCCCGTGAGGTGGTGGGTGATACCAAGATCGCCAAAGTGTCGATCGTGGGCGTGGGCATGCGTTCCCATGCTGGCGTTGCCAGTCGCATGTTCGAGGCGTTGGCCAAGGAAAGCATCAATATCCAGATGATCTCCACGTCGGAGATCAAGGTGTCTGTAGTGATCGAAGAGAAATACCTTGAGCTGGCTGTGCGTGCGCTGCACACCGCTTTTGAGCTGGACGCACCGGCCCGACAGGGCGAGTGATGAGTAGCCAGGAAGGCGCGGTTTTACCGCGCCTTTCATTTTTTTGTGGGGCGCATGCTCTTTTGCGTGGGCTCGACAATACTTAGGCAGGTAGGGCTATGGCCTTTCGGTTGTAGGTCGAATGCCTTTTTTTTGCAGACTGTTGTTCCTGAACTGAAATGCGTGAGGAGAAAGGCATGCTGATTCTGACTCGTCGTTGCGCAGAAAGCCTGATTATCGGTGATGGCGAAATCACCGTGACCGTGCTCGGCGTCAAAGGCAATCAAGTACGTATCGGGGTTAACGCTCCGAAAGAGGTAGCGGTCCACCGCGAGGAAATCTACCTGCGGATCAAGAAAGAGAAGGACGAAGAACCAAGCCTTTAATTTTTATCGTTTTTTATGTTTGCAAACGGGGAAGAACGTGGTTAATATACGCCCCGTGTTGCGGAGAGCTGGCCGAGTGGCCGAAGGCGCTCCCCTGCTAAGGGAGTACACCTCAAAAGGGTGTCGGGGGTTCGAATCCCCCGTTCTCCGCCATTATTTGCTTAGTACGTTGCAATCTGGTTTTTTCGGTAAGTTGTTGAAAATACTCGAAAAAATAGCTTTACATAGAGATTGAACGGCCTATAATGCGCGGCAACAAATGCACTCGTAGCTCAGCTGGATAGAGTACTCGGCTACGAACCGAGCGGTCACAGGTTCGAATCCTGTCGAGTGCACCATTTAAGAGTCAGCTGCAGTAATGCAGGTGGCTCGGTTTAAACCAGTTGTGATCTGGTCTAAAAACACAATCTGCACTCGTAGCTCAGCTGGATAGAGTACTCGGCTACGAACCGAGCGGTCACAGGTTCGAATCCTGTCGAGTGCACCATACAAACAAAAAGCCCGCCTAGTGCGGGCTTTTTGCCGTCTGGGGTTTGTGTAGGTTTTATCCCTCGATTCAATCTTTTTCTCCTGCCCATGTGTTTTCCCTCCCGTCTGTGGCGTCGCAGTTCATGGATGTTAGCCAAGGGTGAGCTTTGACGCGCAAGCACTTGTTCTTTCCAGTTTTTTAACGTTTAAAACTTCCGGGCGGTGTATCATGCGCCCGTCAGCTCCGCCGGGGCTTGTGGAATACCTCCATGGACTTACCCAGTAGTTACTCAGTACCCCGTTTTACCAATCATGAATTGACTGATTGATCCTTCCGGCGTGCCCCGCTGCTGGGAGTGGAGTTCGCCTATGACCGAAGTAGAAGTAAAGAAAACACAAGAAAGCCTGCAGGATCGCCTGGCTCAAGTGATTGAGCTGCTGCAGCGCCAGCGCGTGGTCGAAGACCTAACGCACCGCCAGGAAGGCCCGAATCATGATCGCGTTGAAAACCTGGTTCACCGGCAGAACCTGGTCGAGTTGCAACGCAAGCTCGATGATCTGCACTCCGCCGACGTTGCTTACATTCTCGAAGCCCTGCCACTGGATGATCGACTGACCCTTTGGCAGTTGGTCAAGGCTGATCGCGACGGCGATATCCTTCTAGAAGTCTCTGATTCCGTTCGTGAAACCCTGATCGCCGACATGGACGATCATGAGCTCCTGGCTGCTGCCCGGGAGATGGATGCGGACGAACTTGCCGACCTGGCCCCTGAGCTGCCCCGTGACGTCGTCCATGAGTTAATGGAGGCGCTCGACTCGCAGCAGCGCGAGCGCGTGCGTTCGGCGCTGTCTTACGACGAGGATCAGGTTGGCGCGCTGATGGACTTCGAGATGGTCACCATCCGTGAAGACGTCAGCCTGGAGGTGGTGCTGCGTTACCTGCGCCGCCTCAAGGAGCTGCCAGGTCATACCGACAAATTGTTTGTGGTCGACTACGAAGGGATACTCAAGGGCGTACTGCCGATCAAGCGTCTGCTGGTCAACGATCCAGAAAAGAAAGTCGCAGACGTAATGGCCAGTGATCCGGTGAGCTTCCATCCGGATGAGGATGCTTATGATGCCGCCCAAGCGTTTGAGCGTTATGACTTGATCTCCGCGCCGGTTGTCGACAAGAACGGGAAACTGATTGGTCGTCTGACTATCGATGAGATGGTCGACCTGATTCGTGAGGAAAGCGAAACAGAAGTCCTCAACATGGCGGGCCTGCGTGAAGAGGAAGATATATTTGCCTCGGTATGGCGCTCGCTGCGTAACCGTTGGGCCTGGTTGGCGGTCAACTTGATCACTGCGTTTATCGCCTCGCGAGTTATCGGCCTGTTCGAGGGTTCCATCGAAAAACTGGTGGCGCTGGCGGCGCTGATGCCGATCGTAGCGGGTATCGGCGGTAACTCCGGCAACCAGACCATTACCATGATTGTGCGTGCCATGGCCCTTGACCAGGTTAATACCGGCAACACCTCACGCCTGATGCGCAAAGAGCTCGCGGTGGCGCTGATCAATGGCGTCGTCTGGGGTGGGGTGATTGGTATCGTCGCCTACCTGCTGTACGACAGTTGGTCCCTGGGTGTGGTCATGACCGCTGCGATGACTCTAAACCTTCTGCTGGCGGCGCTCATGGGTGTTCTGATTCCTATGACTTTGGCACGTCTTGGGCGTGATCCGGCGATGGGGGCCAGTGTGATGATCACGGCGATGACTGACAGTGGTGGCTTCTTTATCTTCCTGGGGCTGGCGACCATCTTCCTGCTCTGATTCCTTCCGGCGGGGGCAAATCTGCCCCCCTGTTCACATCATGCCTTTCCAAATTTCGCGCAAAAAAAAGCCAGCACATGGCTGGCTTCGGCTTTCTGGTGTCAATCAATTGGCTTCGGCGGCTGCCTCGACGTCGTGTGCGATCAGCGAGACCAGAGCATTTTGCTGGCGATGGGAGAGCTGACGAAAACGCTGCAGCAGTTCGCGTTCGTGCAGTGACAGCTCGGGGCTGTCCAGGCGCATGCTCAACTCTTCACCCAAGGCACCTTCCTGAATAAGGCTCTGTTCCAGGCGTGCGATGATTTCGGAGTTCATGCTGCGGTGATGATTGCGAGCCACCTCGGCAATGCGTTCCCGCATTCCGTCTGGCAGACGTACGACGAACTTGTCAGCCGTACGGCTGGAATAAATTGCCTGTTTCAATGGGCGCATATATTTAACCGGTTAGTTCAGGGGAGCGGTTTTTGGAATTGGCCGCAAGATGAGTGTTAAGACAAGGCTCACGACCAAAGTTCAACCCGAATTGCAAAGAGGCCGCATCATGCCTCAGATTTGACATTTCATTGGCGTCAATTCTGTGACAAATATTGAACTGCCTACAGGCTTTATGCCAGCACTGATTTGCGTTTTTGCGGACTGGTTAGAAAACTTTTCGCAATCAGCGGAGGGTGGCCGATCTTCGCCCATGACTGTCCCACATCCGAGTCAAAGGGCGCACACCGTAAGGAATGTGGCCTTTTGCCCGCAATCTTAAGACTAGTGGCAGTTTGCTTATTTGCTAATGTCAGGCGACATAAGGTAGGGGCATCAGCGCAGGATAGGGTCGAATTTGATTCGACGGCCTACGATGAGCGTCAGGAGCAGCAGGCTGCCAAACACGGCGCTGGCGATAAAGGCGGTGGTTTGATCATCCTGGGCCGTTGAGGCCAGGCCGAGCAGTGTGGCGGCGAAAGTGAGGCAAAGTAGAAGCCAGGCAAGCTTGGACATGAGCGGTGTTCTCAGAAAACCCAGTGTTCGGAGGCAGGCGCGCCTTGTGCGTCCTGGGCCAATCTGACAGGTGACTGCGAAGTGGCGTTCATCACTGCGAGTTGAGGGCGTTGTTGCTGTTGAAGGTAATGCGGGGTCGCTTGGCTGATTTGCGCAGTGTCTTCGGTAGGCGATTGGAATTGGAGCATCACCAAGGCAGTCAATGCCACTGTGTTAAGGCCTAGCAGAAGGGCGCTGTTCATGGTGGTCTACTCCGTGGATGCTTGGATCAATTGGTTTTTGTAATAGAATCATTGCAGATGCCGTGCCAATGTTTTATTCCAGTAAAATCAATTAGTTAGCTTTAGATTCGGTCGCTTAAGCTTGCAGTTTGCAAGCATGGCATTATGAAGGCAGTGCAATTTGCACGACCGATGCGTGGTGACGGGAGGTCGGGTTGCGGTTGCAATGCCACAAAAGTATCTGCCTACAATCAAAAAGCCTGCGGACGACATGACAAAATCAGCCCTGGCCGTTAACATGCTCGCCGATCATCGCTTGGCAGGCTTTTTGCGCTGACGGCAGTATTCGTCCCAGTAGCTCAATTGGATAGAGCATCCCCCTCCTAAGGGGAAGGTTGGCCGTTCGAACCGGCCCTGGGACACCATATAAAACGGGCTTCTGAGTGGTTTTCTACGCCAGCAGCAGAGGCCCGTACCAGCAGGCTACCAGCGCCAGCTACTTCACCACCATCAGTGGCGCCGGCGCTCTAGCTGAAGACTGCACCATCTCTGCCTCATACCGCTGAATGCGTGACAGCAGTTCGCCGTCTGCTGGGCCTTCGTGCATCACCACGGCGGTTACCCTGGACAAGAGCGTGGACATCTCCAGCATTCGCTCCCTCATTTGCTTGCCGGTGCCCGTGCACAGTTCCCCGGATAGCCGCTTGCTGATCACGCTCACCAGCTCCTCAGCAAGTTGTCGTCGATCTTCCAAATCCATCACACACGCCTCCAGAGTACGCCACCTTGGCCCATTTCCTGTTGTAGCACCCGGCGGACTGTCTGTTCCACCATCCCGCTGACGGCACTGCCAGTCGCCTGGGCGTCAGCAGCGGTTGACCCTGGCTGAGCCTGGACATTGACCTCGGTATGGATGGTGACCCCACCACCGCCGGCGGCGCCTACGCTTTCGGTCGCCGCTGATTGGCGGGCAAGGAAATTGGTCAAGTCCTTGTTCTGGGCCGGCGCCACAACCCGCTCACCGCCGTCGAGAAGCCACGTGCCTTCCTTCGGAATGTTACCCATACCGTCATGCGCCATACCGGCCAGTGCTGCGGATGAGACCCCGGCAACCATTGGTGCGGTGGCAGCAGCGGCTGCTGCGGCAGCTGCAGGTGCAGCGGCCGGCCCCACGATAGGAATCGCTGCTGTCGAGGCGAACGCTGCGAGGCTTGCCTGGAAGGCCGTTGCCTGGGCATTGGCCACCAGCGTCGGCACCGCACTCGCCTGGGTGGTCTTGCCCACCAGCATCTGCACCGCCTGGTAGACCAGCCATTGGGCGGCCATGTCAGACAGCGCCTGCAATGTCGACTTGGCAAAGTTTGAGACCAGATCGCCCAGCGCATCACCCGCATCCTCGGCGCCACTGGCCACATCAGAGAGGAAAGTGCTGAGTCCGCTCTTGGCACCATTCAGAACAGACGATGTTGCCTCAGCCGCTTGCGATGAATAGTCCTGAGCGGCGTTGACGTAGTTTTGCCAGGCGTTGCTGACACCATCCATCCATTCCGATTGAGCCTCGTCGAGCTGGTTGTAATGGTCCTGCTGAATGACCAGACGCTCAGCAAGCGCCTCATCCAGGGCGGCAGTCTGCTTGTCATAATTTGCCTTGGCATCCGGGTCTTTAGCCAGGGATGCGGCTTCATACTGCTTGTACATCTCCCGACGCTGCTTGTTGAAGTCCTGGTCGATGGACAGCATCTCCTTGAGCCGGGCCTTGTACTTATCGCCTTGCCCGGCGCCGGCCAGTTCCTGGTCAAACCCATCCTTGGCCGACTGGTTACTCTCGTCGAGGTTGAACTTCAGCGCGGAGAGCTTGGCGGCATCCTCATTGGCCTTGACCAAAGCCTTTTTGGCGTCCAGCTCGGCGGCCAGGCCGGAAAGCTCCGACTTCCGCTGCTCGCTGAGTTTCGCGTAGTTGCCGCTGGCGATTTCAAACGCCAGCTTCTCAACTTCGGTCGCCTTCTGCTTTTTCCCTGACGTTTCGTCGATCAGCGCGATCTGGCGCTTGTAGTTTTCCTGGGCGTCCTCAAAGGTTTTGAGGTTTGCCTTGATAGCCGAGGTATTGTTTTTCGTTGCCGCTGTTGCCGCCTTGTTCGCCTCCTCCTGCGCTTTTTTGGCGTAGGCCACCGACATGATTGCGGTCTTATCGGCTTCCGAAAGATCGGTATGCTCAGCTATATAACGACTGGCCTCTTTTACTGCGTCGTTGTTGTCCTGCAGCTGGCCAAGTTGTGTTTGCAGCGTCTTGAGGTATTTTTCCCCGGTTGCTGTGAAGCCTGATTTGGCTTGATTGTTGGCGACGGTTGCGCCGGTGTTCTGGCCCAAGAGCTCTGTCTGGAGGCCAAGCCTTTCGTTGATTTGGTTTGCAACCAATATGTTGTCGCTGACTACACCGGCCTGATTTTCCCAAGCTTTCAGCTTTTCGGGATCAATCTTCCCGCTTTCCGCTGCTTCGCGCAGGATAGGGCTTAGAGATTGGCCGGCGGCCTTGGCTGCATCGAGCTTGGCCGCTACTTCTTCGAATCCTTGAAGCTGCTTCGTGTAGCTGGGTGAGCGAACATCAGAAACGTCGACCATTGCGCCCTTGATCGAGGTTTTCAGATCGCTGTATGCCTCTTTTACGGCGAGTGCCGCCCCAAGTTGCTTGTCCTTCCAGGTGTTCACCTGGGCGCGCTGCTGGTCCTCGTTGAGCTTTTTGAATTCGGTGCGAACCTGGTCAACTGACTGGCCAAGGCTGCCGAGGTCGCCCATCAGCCTTTTTGATTTGCTGCTGAAGTCGACGAATGAGAGAGCCGCCGCTCCGGCGATAAATATGAGACCGACCGGCCCCCCCATCAGCGCCAGAAGGCCTCGGGCGGCGCCAGCTAATGCCGTGACAGCCCTCGTGGCGAGCCCGGTAGCAACGCCCGCTGCCGTTGAGGTGCTTGCGACTAGAAGGTTGGCCGCTGATTCTGCGCCCCTTGCAACAGTTAGCCGCTCAGTCAGCACCAGAGCCTTAGCCTTCGCAGCGCTCAAGGCATTTTCTGCAATCGTGACCTCAGTGGCGGTTACAGCCAGGCGCCTGTTCAGCGCCGCCAGCTGGACGGCATTTTTGGCTGAAACCAAATCTACTTCGGCCTTTCTTGTGGCGGCGGCTGCCGAGACGAGAGTTGCCCTCGCCTCTTCGGAGGCCGCTACTTTGCTCGCCACCCACATTGGCAGTAGGGCCGCATACCCGCCAGCCACTCGCCCCAGCGCGACGTAAAGCCCTGTGGTTAGAGCCTGTGAGAGCATTTCTGAGTTTTTAGTCACCGCATTCATGGCCGTCGGAAGGCTGTTATCTATGGCCTTCGACAAGCCCACAAATTCAGCCGCGACTTTCGAGCTTGCACCAGTAGCTTGGTCCAGCTCACCGACAAACCGCGTCATTGAGTTGCTGATGGCGGTGAAACTGCGCCCGATCGTTGTGGATGTTTTGGCGAATAGGTCATCCACTGCGCCGGCCTGCTTTTGAAGCGCCTTAACGACCGCCTGTGAAGTAAGCTCCCCAGCAGCACCCATTGTGCGCAACTGCCCAACGGTTTTGCCCATACCAGCTGCGATTGCCTGGGCCAGCGCCGGGGCTTGCTCCATGACGGAGTTCAGTTCCTCGCCACGAAGAACGCCAGAGGCGAACGCCTGACCAAGCTGGATAAGTGCGGCGTTCGCGCTCTCAGCAGAAGCGCCGGAAATTGCGAGCGTCTTGCTGACCGTGCCGACAACGCCTGCCACTTCCTTCCCGGACAGCTTCAGCGCGTCCTGGTTAGTGGCGATCCGCTGGTACAGCTCTGCCGTGGAAGTCAAAGGCTGGGCCGATGCTTGGGCGATGTCGAATACCGCCTTTTGTGCCTCGGCAAGCTCAGCGGAGCCATTCGTGACCAGCTTCAGCCGGTTCGTTAGCGTGCTGTACGCCTCGGTGGCTTGGTAAACACTGTGGACGCTGAATGCTGCCGCGAGTGGGCCGGCGATCCGAGAGGCGACACTTGATAGCGATAGAAACTGGCCCTGCAATGCGTTGATACGCGCAGAGGCGGCATCAGCGGCGGCGCCTGTACTGGCCACCGACCTTGAAGCCTGATTCATTCCTTGTTGAAACCCACCGATCCGGGCGATCAAATCCAGGGTCAGCGTGCCTAGTGAGCGAGTAGCCATCTGGCCGCCCTCCGGTAAAGATGGTTGGCGGATTTGTTAACGGCTTTAACAAATCCGATTAACAGGAGCTTCGGCTTAGGCCAGGCGGGGCAAGGGCTACAGCCGTTTGCTGATTCCATTTGCTGATTAACATTTTTTCAAAAAGGGGAAAAAATCTGCGCGTGAGAGGGGGAGTGGTCTAGAGACTTGCCGCTTGCCAGATTTTGACCGCCCCCGGGCCGAAAATGTGGGGAGTTGACGTGCTTCAAGGGTTGGGTTGCCTGCCACCAGCCGTTTGGTGTGTCGCATGGTTTGGCTGCGCAGGCTGTCGGGGTTGAGTTGTAGGGCACTGGCCGACTGATCCCTGCCACGTATCCCTTGCGGGTCGCCGTGGCTGCGATGATGCTTAGGCTGCTGTCAGGTCTACCGAACGGATAGCATCATTGGCGAACACAGCCAGACCAGCGCGCAGCTCGGCCAGCAGTGTCACCAGGTTGGTGACCAGGTTGTCACGGTCGAAGCGAGTGGCGATGACGGTTGGCTGCATACGGTCGAGGATGCGAACGTGTGCTGGATCGATGATCAACGCCTTGCCACGTGCCAGGCTTGGAGTCTCCACCACCACGTTCTTCCACAGCGTGGCGTTGGCTGGGTCTTGTGGTCCACCCAACAGGTACAGACCGTCTGTGCTCTTCTGGATTTGGATGGCGAACCAATCCAGCGGGTTCATCAGCACCACGCTTGGCTTCCAGCCTTCGGCCTTCATGCTCGCGGCTACCTCACCAACCCGATCAGTTGGAGTGGTGGCGATGGCTGGCACGAATGGCACCGCTTGCGCCATCAGGCCCAGGATCTTGCCTGCACCACCTGTGCCGTTGATGATCTCTGCCTCCAGCTTGGCCAGTGCGCCATAGCCCAGCAGGTTGCCGAGGTAGGACTGCAGCGATGGCTCATCGTCCAGCACCTGAACAGAGGCGCGTGTCCAGTGTGCGACGGTCTGGATGCTGGCGGTTGCCTCCACCAGCGTGACGTTCGACTCGGCCTTGAGCTGGCCTTCCTTCAGCTGGTAGTCGGCGTTGTTGTCGAAGCTCTCCAGTTGAGTGAACTCGTAAGTGCCTGAGCCGACCGGGATGCTGGCCAGAACCTCGAGCAACTGGAATGCCAGCCGTGGATCGTTCTGGATGCCGGCGGCGTGTTCGGCACGCACGGTGTACTCACTGTCACCGGCCTGGCCGCGACCAGAGTTGACCAGCGCCTTGATGCTGATCGACGGCAGTTCAACGCGGCCTGTGTCTTTGGCACCGGATCGGATAGCAGCAACGCCCTGAGACTTGAGGAACGCTTGTACCGCGCCCTTGGTGTCAGCGACGTTCGTACCGCCGCGCAGACGCACGCCTTTCTCTTCCATTTTTTGCACAATCTCCAGGGCCTGCTCGGCTTTGGTCAGGCTTTCTTCAACCTTTTGGCTCATTGCCTTTACGGCTGTACCGTGGTCATCCACGGCTTTGGTCAGTAGTTCGAGTGACATGGTGATACCTCAGCGTCCTTGAAGGGACGCGGTGATGTTCTGGAGTTTGGCCGCGATCTGGGCCAGTTCTGCGCTGTTGTCGACTTGCTCATCGCGAACAAGGCCGTTCCAGCCGCCCGACATAAGCCTCTTGGCTTCGCGGGCTGAGAGCCCCAGCGCATCACGCGCGGCGCGTTCAAATTCCCGAGGGTTCGGGCTTGCTGGATCAAAGGCGCATTTCACGCTGACGATCCGGGAGTTGGGGTTGGCGGCGATGGCCACAAGGCTCACCTCCACCAGGTCAATCTGTTTCAACAGGCGGGCACCATTCACCAGCTCGGCACCGCCGGGCGGGATCGTGTAACCGATGCTCAAGGCCAGCGCGCCGTCCTTTGCCAGGGCGTGAGCTGATTTGGCTTGTGGAACGTCCAAGGTGAAGCGACCAGACGACAGAAGGCCCTGGGCGTCCTCATCGAAGGAATCCCAAACACCTACAGGGTTGGTCTGATCGTGCTGCCAAAGGAGTGCAGGACGGGTGCCGGCGGCTGCGTGCTTGGCCAGGCTCTTGGTGAATGCCCCATGGGCGATGATGTCACCGTGGAAGTCTGGCTCACCGCCGAAGGTTGAGGCGTAGCCGGTAAAGCTGCCCACCGAGTCATCGGCGGCGAACTTGAATTGCAGCGGGGCGCTTTGAAATGGGCGCATAGGTGGTGTTCTCTCATAAGGAGCAAATAGTTTCATTTGCCGCTCAGGGAACGCATCACGCGCAACTGGACGGGATACAGCACATCACGCGCTGTATGAGTGTCCAGTATACGTTCAGCAACCCTAAGTGCAAGTTCATTTGTTGTCCGTCCCCCATTAGGGGTTGGGGTCTTCCACCAATGGTGGGAGTTAATTCCCTCAACTTGAGGAGATTGGTCAGGGTCGATTTCAAATCGACCCCTGGGACTTCCTCAAATTGAGGGAGTACAACTTCCTGCGCCGAAGGGTGTTACCCCAACGGGGGATGATCCATTTTTGGTTCATCGTTCTGGGTTGGTGAGTGCCGACGAATTTCGTCGACACTGGCTAAACCTCGAATTTCGCCGCTTTGAGAAAACCTCCTCCCAGAGCGTGGATACTGAAAACAACGCAATCTGTTGTTTTGCATGGCCTGAGCAGTAATCAGTCCTAAAGTACGTCTCGCATATGTCTCACTACACTTTCCGGGTAGTGGGGTACTGCGAAACTTTCGTAGTGATCAACTTGGTCGCGTTTTAAATCGGACCAAGTCAGATTTCAAATCGCGCCTGGTTGAAAAGTCGCGGATCGCGATGATTGGTACATGTGTGAAAATCCCGTATGTACCTGACCCGTTGAATCGACGGGGTACATCCCCGGATTTGCGGGTATCTAGATGCCCTGAGTTTTCAGGAGATGTCCCCAAAAGTGGGGGCGTCTCAGATGCAACGGGTTTTCGTGACATCTCAGGTCGAGCTGTAAGCATCAAGCCATTCATCGACACTTTGCTCCTCGGGAGGCTTAGGGGTATCTATAGGGGTGTAAGGAATGGTCTTGTATTCGTCCTTTCTTATTAACTTGTTTTCGTAGTTTGAAACACACGTAGTTGAAATCGGCTGAAAGCCTTGTGGTTCGTGGTCTGTAGCCGTTTCCTTGTGCCCTGGCCTTGTGCCCTCCTTGTGCCCTAGTTGTGCCTTAGTTGTGCCCAAGTTGTGCCCTAGAACTGCCAGGCGGACTTGGTCTGCGGTGATGGTCACAGGTTGGAGCGACTGCACGTCAAACCGGTCCTTGCTCACCGTGCCAGCCAGCAAGATGCTGGAGAGCTTGCCCATGCATTTGTGGAACCGTTGCATGCGCTCAGGAACCTGCAGGCCAGTGCTAATCCAGAACTTGTAGAACCGGCTCCGCTCACCAACACGGAATTCACCGGCGGGGAGAGGTGCGCCCGCTTTGCCTCCTGTTGTGGTCCGCTTGCGGGTCAGGTCAACGTTGAAAATGGCGTAGGCAGTCTCGCCTGTAAGCACCGACGTGAAGCGCAGGGTCAGTCCGGGCGATTTATGCTCCCCGTACCGGCCGGTGCTGTAACCCGCGTACCTGAATGCGTCGACGCCGATCGCAACCAGCACCGTTCGGCAAATCTCCGGCGCTTTGCTACCGATCCACTCAGGCGGTACGGGCTTGCCGCTCGCCGGTTGAATGGCGAGCTGCCCACGCTCAATGCTCACCGTGTCGCCACGGCGAAGTAGTTTTGTGGCTAGGCATTCCATTCAGCGGCTCACAGTCAGGCGCAAAGGGGGTTGCGTTTAACGACCCCCTTGCTTGAGGTCAGAGGATTGTCAGGCTGCGCGCTGCGTGCCACACTCTGCCCCGACATTGCCTTCCAAGTTAGTGTCACGACCCTGGCGGCGCTCCAACGCTGCCTGGGCCATCTTCTCCTCATTCGTTTCCGCTTCCTCGATCACTTCGGTCAGATTCTCGCTACGAGCACACAAGCTCGATCCTGCCAGCTTCAAACCTTTCATGAGCCCATCCAGTCGATAGCCGTTCAAGAACGGATTCCCTTCGTCGTAGGTTTCTTCCGTGAGGTTGTCGCTCACCAGGGCGGCAATTGTGTTCATGAAAATGCCGGCGTCCATCATTAGCTCGGCGTCATATTGTGCGATCTGTCTGTTCATTCTGTTCATGCTGGGTTCCCCTCGAAAAATTGAATTACCTGCTCTGCGCTCAGATCGAAGCGCTGACCTGCTTTGACGAAACACGTCTCCGCGTCTACCACCTGGAACCCACCACCACCGTTCACCGGCAGCCGTTTGGTAGAGCGGACAGCAATGCAACCGTGCTGCACTGCCACCTCACGGGCTTGCGCCTCAAGGGCGCGATCCTGCTTGCTCATCGGGCACCTTCCTTCGCCACACGATTGATGTACGCATCCAGCACCTTGACCAGGATCAGGCGGCGCCGGCCGAGCTTGAAGCTCTCGATCTCCCCGCGAGCTGCAATTTCGTAAAGCGTTGATCGCGCCACTCCGATCACTCGAGCTGCCTCATCTATGCCAAGAGCGATGGCTGGGGCTTGGTTTATATGGTTCATGTATAAAACTCCAGTTGTGTAAGCCGAACGCCCGGACGATACTGGACGGTGAAGGCATCATGATTGTCAGTAACAAAGAATGCAATCATATTTTTTGACATCATAACGGGAGATGACGAATGGCTAACCGATCTAAAAAGGTCATGCTGTCGGCACGCATCGAGCCTTACCTCAAAGCGGGTATCGAGCTCGCCGCCGTGGCGAAGAACGAAAAGATCGTCAAGCTCATGGAGCAATTCATTGAGATAGGTTTGGAGGACTTGGTCGTCGACAACCCTTTCAAGCTCATGACTCTTGAAAAGATTGATTTCATGTTTGTCTTCAAGTGCATATGGTCGGAAGATGAGCCGACATTGAAACTTAGAGCTGGGGGGTTAGGTGAAGGATTTGCCGGGTCGTATCTTTCAAGGCTGGCGGGCTGGGTCTTAAGTGATGACTACTTTAAAGGTGAGTTCGACCTTTATGGCGATTTAAACGGAGTCTCGCTTGGGGAAAAGTCGTCCGCACCGAATGTAAAGATCAATATTGATTTAGTAAGAAGTGAGTGGTCGATGATCAATAGCTACTATGAATTTCTAGACAGTAACAAGCCTTTCCATCCTGCCTATAGTGATTATAAAAGAATGGTTCATGAGTCTAAGGCTAAATAAGTTCCACCGCCGCCGCTTTAACGTCAGGCGCTAAGTGGGCATAGCGTAGCGTCATCTTGATGTCGGTGTGCCCCAGCAGATCCCGGACGGTGTTGAGCGGAACCCCAGCCATTACCAGGCGTGAAGCGAAGTCGTGTCGCATGTCATGCCAGCGGAAGCCGGTGATGCACGCCTCTTTCTGCAGCTTCAACCAGGCGCTTTTAACGTCCTCCATCCGGCCTCCCTCCAGGCCAGGGAATACAAAGGCTGATTCTCCGCTCTGATCTTTCCATGCCTTCAACGTATTGAAGGTTTCGGCGTTCATCGGTATATGGCGAGTTTCGGAAGTCTTTGCTGTATCACCGCCCACGGTGATTGTCTTGTTATGGAAGTTCACCATTGGCCAGGTCAGGCTAAATAGTTCACCACGCCTCATTCCAGTATTTAGGGATACCAGTACCATTGGCTTTAAGTGGTCGACGAATGCCAGTTCTTTCAGGTCCGGGAAAAGGACTTTATTGCGCTCGGCTCGCCATTGGTTTGCACTGTCACGCTCAAGGCAAGCGCGATGTTCTCGGACCTCCAGGGCGTTCCTCAAGTTGCGGGTTTCATCTTTCGATAGGTAGCGCACCTGGCCCTTGGTGTCGACTTTTAGCGGTTTGATCTTGTCCAGGGGTGAGGAGGGCAGATACTCCCAATCGACCGCCCGGGAGAACACGCCGCTGATGGTGCCCATCTTGCGATTGACGGTCGAGGGCTTGTTGCCGGCGGTGAGCCAGGCGGTGCGCAGCGACTCCAGATCCCGACCGGTGATGGCGTCCAGGCGCTGGCTCATGATCGATTCGAAATTGTTATCCAGGGTGTGCAATGTTTTTGCATACCCCTTGTTATGCGCCTTGAACCAGGGCAAATAGGTATCGTCTACGAACTCTCGCAGGCTGGGGGTGGATGAACCCCGTCTGCCGCGTGTGACGGCCAGGGGCTCGCCATGCTCATGAGCGTCCGCAAGATATCGGGCAGCCTCGGTTCTTGCCTGGGCGAGCGTGAGCGTGCCGACACGGCCCAGGGAGCGCTCCCGGTTGCGTGCCCACGAAACCATGTAGGCCATATGGCCGGTTGGCTGTATCCTGATGAAGAAGCCAGGCTGATCGGTATCGAACACCCGATAGTGTTTTTCCTCAGGCTTGAGGCTGTTGATTAGCTTCTGGGTGATCTTGGCTTTCATGTCCGTACCAGCAATGTACCAGCAGAAAGCACAATATCAGCCAGAACAGCCGGACACAACCATACGCTAAGCAATTGATTTAACTGGTAAGTGTATGAATTGTAAGTGGTATTTTTGACCCTCCTAAGGGGAAGGTTGGCCGTTCGAACCGGCCCTGGGACACCATCCATGTTGCTAGTTCCTTCTGTTGTCGGTGTTCGCCGATTTCGCCACTCAGACATTCCTTCTATATAGCTTTGGTTTATTTCAAGCCTGAAGTCGTTTTCTATCGGCTGTCAGATGGTTGAGGGGGGGGGGTGTCAGGGTTTTCGCAGGTGGATGATTGGAAGATTCTTGCGCTTCACCGAAGCGCACCTGTTTTCCTCTATAGAGAAGGGCTGGCAAATCGAGGTCAAATTGACAGTGCCGAAGGAATTTCATCTTTTTTGATTTAATGGCTTGACGCTCATGTTGATACCTGTAGAATTCGCCTCCCGCTGATGAGAGATCAGAAGCGCAAGTGGTTGAAGTTGTTGAAGAAATCTTCGAAAGCTTCTGAAAATAATCACTTGACAGCAAATGAGGCTGCTGTAGAATGCGCGCCTCGGTTGAGACGAAAGCTCTTAACCAACCGCTCTTTAACAACTGAATCAAGCAATTCGTGTGGGTGCTTGTGGAGTCAGACTGATAGTCAGCAAGATTATCAGCATCACAAGTTACTCCGCGAGAAATCAAAGATGTAACCAACGATTGCTGAGCCAAGTTTAGGGTTTCTTAAAAACCCAAAGATGTTTGAACTGAAGAGTTTGATCATGGCTCAGATTGAACGCTGGCGGCAGGCCTAACACATGCAAGTCGAGCGGTAGAGAGAAGCTTGCTTCTCTTGAGAGCGGCGGACGGGTGAGTAATGCCTAGGAATCTGCCTGGTAGTGGGGGATAACGTTCGGAAACGGACGCTAATACCGCATACGTCCTACGGGAGAAAGCAGGGGACCTTCGGGCCTTGCGCTATCAGATGAGCCTAGGTCGGATTAGCTAGTTGGTGGGGTAATGGCTCACCAAGGCGACGATCCGTAACTGGTCTGAGAGGATGATCAGTCACACTGGAACTGAGACACGGTCCAGACTCCTACGGGAGGCAGCAGTGGGGAATATTGGACAATGGGCGAAAGCCTGATCCAGCCATGCCGCGTGTGTGAAGAAGGTCTTCGGATTGTAAAGCACTTTAAGTTGGGAGGAAGGGTTGTAGATTAATACTCTGCAATTTTGACGTTACCGACAGAATAAGCACCGGCTAACTCTGTGCCAGCAGCCGCGGTAATACAGAGGGTGCAAGCGTTAATCGGAATTACTGGGCGTAAAGCGCGCGTAGGTGGTTTGTTAAGTTGGATGTGAAATCCCCGGGCTCAACCTGGGAACTGCATTCAAAACTGACTGACTAGAGTATGGTAGAGGGTGGTGGAATTTCCTGTGTAGCGGTGAAATGCGTAGATATAGGAAGGAACACCAGTGGCGAAGGCGACCACCTGGACTAATACTGACACTGAGGTGCGAAAGCGTGGGGAGCAAACAGGATTAGATACCCTGGTAGTCCACGCCGTAAACGATGTCAACTAGCCGTTGGGAGCCTTGAGCTCTTAGTGGCGCAGCTAACGCATTAAGTTGACCGCCTGGGGAGTACGGCCGCAAGGTTAAAACTCAAATGAATTGACGGGGGCCCGCACAAGCGGTGGAGCATGTGGTTTAATTCGAAGCAACGCGAAGAACCTTACCAGGCCTTGACATCCAATGAACTTTCTAGAGATAGATTGGTGCCTTCGGGAACATTGAGACAGGTGCTGCATGGCTGTCGTCAGCTCGTGTCGTGAGATGTTGGGTTAAGTCCCGTAACGAGCGCAACCCTTGTCCTTAGTTACCAGCACGTAATGGTGGGCACTCTAAGGAGACTGCCGGTGACAAACCGGAGGAAGGTGGGGATGACGTCAAGTCATCATGGCCCTTACGGCCTGGGCTACACACGTGCTACAATGGTCGGTACAGAGGGTTGCCAAGCCGCGAGGTGGAGCTAATCCCAGAAAACCGATCGTAGTCCGGATCGCAGTCTGCAACTCGACTGCGTGAAGTCGGAATCGCTAGTAATCGCGAATCAGAATGTCGCGGTGAATACGTTCCCGGGCCTTGTACACACCGCCCGTCACACCATGGGAGTGGGTTGCACCAGAAGTAGCTAGTCTAACCTTCGGGAGGACGGTTACCACGGTGTGATTCATGACTGGGGTGAAGTCGTAACAAGGTAGCCGTAGGGGAACCTGCGGCTGGATCACCTCCTTAATCGACGACATCAGCTGCTCCATAAGTTCCCACACGAATTGCTTGATTCATTGAAGAAGACGATAGAAGCAGCTTTAAGCTCCAAGCTGATAGCTCTTAGCTAATCAGTTGCGCTCGAAATTGGGTCTGTAGCTCAGTTGGTTAGAGCGCACCCCTGATAAGGGTGAGGTCGGCAGTTCGAATCTGCCCAGACCCACCAATTTTGTTATGGGGCCATAGCTCAGCTGGGAGAGCGCCTGCCTTGCACGCAGGAGGTCAACGGTTCGATCCCGTTTGGCTCCACCATTAACTGCTTCTGCTGTTAGAGTTTAGAAATGAATATTCTGAAACGAATATTGATTTCTAGTCTTTGATTAGATCGTTCTTTAAAAATTTGGGTATGTGATAGAAAGATAGACTGAACGTTACTTTCACTGGTAACGGATCAGGCTAAGGTAAAATTTGTGAGTTCTCTTAATTGAGAAATTCGAATTTTCGGCGAATGTCGTCTTCACAGTATAACCAGATTGCTTGGGGTTATATGGTCAAGTGAAGAAGCGCATACGGTGGATGCCTTGGCAGTCAGAGGCGATGAAAGACGTGGTAGCCTGCGAAAAGCTTCGGGGAGTCGGCAAACAGACTTTGATCCGGAGATGTCTGAATGGGGGAACCCAGCCATCATAAGATGGTTATCTTGTACTGAATACATAGGTGCAAGAGGCGAACCAGGGGAACTGAAACATCTAAGTACCCTGAGGAAAAGAAATCAACCGAGATTCCCTTAGTAGTGGCGAGCGAACGGGGACTAGCCCTTAAGTGGCTTTGAGATTAGCGGAACGCTCTGGAAAGTGCGGCCATAGTGGGTGATAGCCCTGTACGCGAAAATCTCTTAGTCATGAAATCGAGTAGGACGGAGCACGAGAAACTTTGTCTGAATATGGGGGGACCATCCTCCAAGGCTAAATACTACTGACTGACCGATAGTGAACTAGTACCGTGAGGGAAAGGCGAAAAGAACCCCGGAGAGGGGAGTGAAATAGATCCTGAAACCGTATGCGTACAAGCAGTGGGAGCCCACTTTGTTGGGTGACTGCGTACCTTTTGTATAATGGGTCAGCGACTTATTTTCAGTGGCGAGCTTAACCGAATAGGGGAGGCGTAGCGAAAGCGAGTCTTAATAGGGCGTCTAGTCGCTGGGAATAGACCCGAAACCGGGCGATCTATCCATGGGCAGGTTGAAGGTTGGGTAACACTAACTGGAGGACCGAACCGACTACCGTTGAAAAGTTAGCGGATGACCTGTGGATCGGAGTGAAAGGCTAATCAAGCTCGGAGATAGCTGGTTCTCCTCGAAAGCTATTTAGGTAGCGCCTCATGTATCACTGTAGGGGGTAGAGCACTGTTTCGGCTAGGGGGTCATCCCGACTTACCAAACCGATGCAAACTCCGAATACCTACAAGTGCCGAGCATGGGAGACACACGGCGGGTGCTAACGTCCGTCGTGAAAAGGGAAACAACCCAGACCGTCAGCTAAGGTCCCAAAGTTATGGTTAAGTGGGAAACGATGTGGGAAGGCTTAGACAGCTAGGAGGTTGGCTTAGAAGCAGCCACCCTTTAAAGAAAGCGTAATAGCTCACTAGTCGAGTCGGCCTGCGCGGAAGATGTAACGGGGCTCAAACCATACACCGAAGCTACGGGTATCACGTAAGTGATGCGGTAGAGGAGCGTTCTGTAAGCCTGTGAAGGTGAGTTGAGAAGCTTGCTGGAGGTATCAGAAGTGCGAATGCTGACATGAGTAACGACAATGGGTGTGAAAAACACCCACGCCGAAAGACCAAGGTTTCCTGCGCAACGTTAATCGACGCAGGGTTAGTCGGTCCCTAAGGCGAGGCTGAAAAGCGTAGTCGATGGAAAACAGGTTAATATTCCTGTACTTCTGGTTATTGCGATGGAGGGACGGAGAAGGCTAGGCCAGCTTGGCGTTGGTTGTCCAAGTTTAAGGTGGTAGGCTGGAATCTTAGGTAAATCCGGGATTCTAAGGCCGAGAGCTGATGACGAGTCATCTTTTAGATGACGAAGTGGTTGATGCCATGCTTCCAAGAAAAGCTTCTAAGCTTCAGGTAACCAGGAACCGTACCCCAAACCGACACAGGTGGTTGGGTAGAGAATACCAAGGCGCTTGAGAGAACTCGGGTGAAGGAACTAGGCAAAATGGCACCGT
Source organism: Pseudomonas synxantha (assembly GCF_900105675.1). Taxonomy (NCBI): domain Bacteria; kingdom Pseudomonadati; phylum Pseudomonadota; class Gammaproteobacteria; order Pseudomonadales; family Pseudomonadaceae; genus Pseudomonas; species Pseudomonas synxantha. The sequence goes on from NZ_LT629786.1 coordinate 540,107, forward strand.
AACTTCGGGAGAAGGTGCGCCGGTGAGGGTGAAGGACTTGCTCCGTAAGCTCATGCCGGTCGAAGATACCAGGCCGCTGCGACTGTTTATTAAAAACACAGCACTCTGCAAACACGAAAGTGGACGTATAGGGTGTGACGCCTGCCCGGTGCCGGAAGGTTAATTGATGGGGTTAGCTAACGCGAAGCTCTTGATCGAAGCCCCGGTAAACGGCGGCCGTAACTATAACGGTCCTAAGGTAGCGAAATTCCTTGTCGGGTAAGTTCCGACCTGCACGAATGGCGTAACGATGGCGGCGCTGTCTCCACCCGAGACTCAGTGAAATTGAAATCGCTGTGAAGATGCAGTGTATCCGCGGCTAGACGGAAAGACCCCGTGAACCTTTACTATAGCTTTGCACTGGACTTTGAATTTGCTTGTGTAGGATAGGTGGGAGGCTTTGAAGCGTGGACGCCAGTCTGCGTGGAGCCAACCTTGAAATACCACCCTGGCAACTTTGAGGTTCTAACTCAGGTCCGTTATCCGGATCGAGGACAGTGTATGGTGGGTAGTTTGACTGGGGCGGTCTCCTCCTAAAGAGTAACGGAGGAGTACGAAGGTGCGCTCAGACCGGTCGGAAATCGGTCGTAGAGTATAAAGGCAAAAGCGCGCTTGACTGCGAGACAGACACGTCGAGCAGGTACGAAAGTAGGTCTTAGTGATCCGGTGGTTCTGTATGGAAGGGCCATCGCTCAACGGATAAAAGGTACTCCGGGGATAACAGGCTGATACCGCCCAAGAGTTCATATCGACGGCGGTGTTTGGCACCTCGATGTCGGCTCATCACATCCTGGGGCTGAAGCCGGTCCCAAGGGTATGGCTGTTCGCCATTTAAAGTGGTACGCGAGCTGGGTTTAGAACGTCGTGAGACAGTTCGGTCCCTATCTGCCGTGGACGTTTGAGATTTGAGAGGGGCTGCTCCTAGTACGAGAGGACCGGAGTGGACGAACCTCTGGTGTTCCGGTTGTCACGCCAGTGGCATTGCCGGGTAGCTATGTTCGGAATAGATAACCGCTGAAAGCATCTAAGCGGGAAACTAGCCTCAAGATGAGATCTCACTGGGACCTTGAGTCCCCTGAAGGGCCGTCGAAGACTACGACGTTGATAGGTTGGGTGTGTAAGCGCTGTGAGGCGTTGAGCTAACCAATACTAATTGCCCGTGAGGCTTGACCATATAACACCCAAGCAATTTGACTACTCTAACGAGCATCAGATTGCGGTGTGTGAAGACGAAATGAACCGAAAGTTCGACGCTCACAAAGCACCGACAGCTGTCACATACCCAATTTGCTGAAGCGAGGCCAGCTGGTCACGACTCAGTACCCGAATTTCTTGACGACCATAGAGCATTGGAACCACCTGATCCCATCCCGAACTCAGTAGTGAAACGATGCATCGCCGATGGTAGTGTGGGGTTTCCCCATGTGAGAGTAGGTCATCGTCAAGATTAAATTCCGAAACCCCAATTGCGAAAGCAGTTGGGGTTTTGTTTTGGGCGCTCGGAAATGCCACCCGCTGCTTGTTCCATATCCCTTATTGGTCCTCCTCTCCTCTGCGCTGCACTATTGATACTTTTTGCAATGCTGCCCAAGTTCAGTCGAACCTTGCAGCGGTTCGGGGTTCACAGCAGGTGCGTCATGTATTTATCTCTATGGTGTACCTGCAGGCACCGGTGCAGCGTCTGAGCTCTTATGCAAAATAATCCCCGGAAACAGGCAATACCGCCTGTCCGGACCCGCCCACCCCGGACTATCATGCCGATAGCCCTGTCTCTCACTGCAAGGAGCCGCTCGGAACGCCGATGCGCCAGATCTGGAAATCTTTTCGAGCCCTTTATTTCGCTTCCTTGATGATGCTGATTGGCTCCGGCCTGCTCAGTACTTATCTAGCCTTGCGCCTTGCGGCAGACAATGTCGACAGCCTGTGGGTCGGTGCGCTGATGGCCGCCAACTATTTTGGCTTGGTCCTGGGTGGCAAGATCGGCCACCGCCTGATTGCCCGGGTCGGGCATATTCGTGCCTACGCCACCTGCGCTGGGATCGTCGGCGCAGCGGTGCTGGGCCACGGTTTGATCGATTGGTTGCCTGCCTGGATCGTGCTGCGGATGATCGTAGGCCTGGGCATGATGTGCCAGTACATGGTCATTGAAAGTTGGCTCAATGAGCAGGCGGATGCCAAACAGCGCGGCGTAGTGTTCAGTGGCTACATGATCGCGTCTTATCTTGGGCTGGTGCTGGGCCAGTTGATCCTGGTCATGCACCCTCATCTTGGGCTCGAGCTGTTGATGCTGGTCGCGTTGTGCTTTGCCCTGTGCCTGGTGCCGGTAGCCATGACCCGACGTATTCACCCGGCACCATTGCACCCGGCGCCGATGGAGCCTCGCTTCTTTATCAAGCGTGTACCGCAGTCGCTCAGTACGGTGCTGGGCGCAGGGTTGATCGTGGGCTCGTTCTACGGTTTGGCGCCGCTCTACGCGTCCCAGCAGGGGCTGACGACTGAACAGGTTGGCTTGTTCATGGGTAGCTGTATTTTCGCCGGTTTGCTCGTGCAGTGGCCTCTGGGCTGGTTGTCGGACCGCTATGACCGAGCACTGCTGATTCGCTGCTTTGCCTTGTGCCTGGCGATAACGGCGTTGCCGCTGGCGATCATGGCTCAGGTGCCCTTGGAAGTGCTGTTCGTGACGGGGTTCTTTTGTTCGCTGGTGCAGTTCTGTCTGTACCCGTTGGCTGTGGCCTTTTCCAACGACCACGTCGAAGGTGACCGCCGGGTTTCGTTGACGGCCATGCTGCTGGTGACCTATGGCATAGGCGCGAGCGTTGGCCCACTGTTGGCAGGTGTCGTCATGAAGCTATTCGGCAGCCAGATGCTCTACGCGTTTTTCAGCCTCTGTGCGTTGATCCTGGTGTGGCGAATCCGACCGAAAGCAGTAACCAATCTGCATCAGGTCGACGACGCGCCGTTGCATCACGTGGCGATGCCCGACAGCATGTCCAGTTCGCCATTGGTTGCTGCGCTGGACCCGCGGGTGGATGAGCAGGTGGTGCAGGAGCAGATGCAAGTCAGCGTTCCTGATCCAGAGCCTGAACCCGCAACGGATGAGCCGGCTAATGAAGAGCCGCAAGAGCACCCAGACCCGGACGAACATCCTCATGACTTGAGCAGGGCGCGACCCTGAACGAAAAACGGGCAGATCCCGCCAGGATCTGCCCGTTTTTTTGCTTCAGCGTTTAGAGCTTAAAAATCGTCGTCTTTGTCGAAGCGCCGAGCCTCGCGCTGCAACTGATACACAAAGCGCTCCACTTGGCGTTGCACCAAGCCACTCATGTTGTGGAAGCGCACTCCAGCGAACGTAATGTTGATCTTGTCTTCGAAGTGCAGGTAGCGCAATTCTACGGCGGTGGTCATGCTGCCGAAGGGCAGGGCGGCGACAAAACGGTCGTAGACCTGGCCCAGCTGCAGGCGCTCGGAGATGTCGCCTTCAAAGCGAAGCTTGCAGCCGGTGGCGGAGATATCCAGCAACTTACCGTTGACCGGGGCCTTGAGTTTCTCGCCACCCAACTCGATATTCACCAATTGCGCCAGTTTCAATGCGGCACGAAAAGCATTGCGGCGCTGATGGTAGACCACCTCTGCGGGCATGTTGCCGCTGTAGATGCGGTGGCCGTCCTTTTCGCTGAGGCTCAGTGTGCCATTGCTTTCCCAGGCAATCCGCACACCATCGTGAAAACCTTCGATACGAAAGGGCTCGCCATTCTCCAGGTAGCGTTCACCGTCACGGGGAATCATTTCGTCCAGGACCAACGTGGTGCTGTCGCGGGAAACGTCTACCAGATAGCTTTGAAAGCGTTGGCTGCGCTCGTGGAAGGTGATGATCAAAGGATCATGGCTATCTTGGAGCATCCGCAAAGTGCTGGCGATTTCCAGAGGCGTGGTGAGGACCTTCGGTGGCTGCGGGGCATCTTCCGCATTAAGGGCGTTGAACACGGTTCTTCCATCTCCAGGCAAAATACGACTACACGCAAGAACCGGCATTTTGCCAGTATGTAGCGCACTTTGGATAGGTCGCGCTGTAAACCGGCGTCAGGCTTGGCTGCGGGTGCTTGGCTTGACCAGACGCGAGGTGGAGCCTTGTGCGTTGTACAGTGCTGGAGGTTCGCCGCCATGGAGTATGCGTAACTGATTGGCGGTCGTGGCTTGCTGAAGCTGGATCGACTGGCCGTTTAGCAGGTTGGCTTCCTGGCACTGGGCGAGCAATTGGTTGAGTTCCTTGCTTTGCGACAGCAACTGGTCACCTACCGAAGAGTGACTGGCCAATTGCGCGAGGCCATCATGATCGGCAGGCAGGCCCAGGCTGATCAGAATCTCGCTGCGCTTCTTGCCGTGCTGTTCGAGCAGCACTATCAGTGACTGTTTGCGCGCCAGGATTTCTTCCAGCAAGCGCATATCCCGGCCGTACAAGGCCAGGGACTCTTCTTTGAGCAGCTCGAGCAATTGCTGCGTCGGCGCCAGATCATCAATGATCAGTTGAAGCAAATGTTCGTCGTGGTGCATGGCTGGCCTTGGGTTTTAAGCGTCCAAAAGCCCTGCGCAGGCCTTTGCCTAGCGCTCGGCTTCGAAGTTGAGCAGCTTGCTGGCGACACGGTTGCTGTCGACTTTATAGCTGCCATCGGCGATGGCCTGTTTCAACTCGGCCACGCGGGCTTTGTTGACAACCGGCTGGTCGCGCAGCGAGTCAGTGACCTTCTGCAACTGTTGAGCCTCATTGCTCAGGTGAACCGATTCCCCACTCTGGCTGACGCTGGCCTGTTCTGCCTTGGCGGGCAGGGGCTGTGGCTTGGCTTCTACGCTGTCCTTGGCACCGCTGGTGCGCGTACTGCCTGGCAAAGCCGGGGCGTTATTCAAACGACTGAAATCAATGACCATGTTGAAAAAACCTCTGGGTATTTGGACGCTTGCCATGTTTTCGGCCATACCCAAACAAACTTTAGGCGCGAATGACAATAAATCTCCACACGGAACTTCTCGTGCACAGTGTAGGAAAACCCAGCGTCCTCTACCAGTGTTCTATAAAGCGACCTCGACTTGCCCGGGGGCGGTCACGCGCGCCTTGATGACGCGGTTGGAGTTGAGATTCTTGACACGGATCTGTTCGCTCATGCCGCCGTTGGACAGCGCTTCACCCGGCATTCTTACATTCAACCCGCCGCTGCTGGCGGAAATCACCACCTGGTCACCTTTGCGAATCACTTCGGCCTGTTCCAGGTGAACCAATGTGATGACTTGATCGGTGACCATTGGTCGGGTGAGCCGCTGCCCAATAGCCTGGTCCACTGAGGTCAGATAGCCCTGGTTGATCTGGCTGATGTCCCGTTCACGCAGGGCCACATCCTCAAAGCTAATAATACCGGTGCGTTTCAGCGGCCGCGCAACGACAACCACATCACGGAACAGCTTGACCTGCGCAGGCACGAATACTGTCCACGGCGAGGCACCTTCACAACGTACTTTCACCGTGACCCGGCCAATGGGTTGAGAGGGGCTTTCCAGGGTGGCTGTCAATTCCCTGTCGCACATGGGCATGCGCAAACGCGGGTCCAACTGATTGACTTGGATTTCATAACGCCCCGGCGTCTGTGTGGTTGCCAGATAATCTTCTACAGTGAACTCAAGAAACCCTTGGGTGACGCCGATAAGTACATCAGGCAGGGTAACGTTGTCGGCACGGGTCGCAGCATTGAGCCCCAAGGCAAGCAACGCCATCGAGGCGCAGAGCAATCTGCGATAGCGTTGGCAGCCAAAGTGTCGGGAAACTGTCGTTTTAATATCCATGAACAACAAATAGCAAAGCTCGTGCCGTTTAGTGTTGGGTACGCTTCGTACCCCTAGTTTTAGGAGTCTGGGCATGGCAGGTGTAATGGATTCAGTAAACCAGCGCACACAGCTGGTAGGGCAGAATCGCCTGGAGTTGTTGCTTTTCCGCCTGGACGGCAAGCAGTTGTATGGCATCAACGTGTTTAAAGTGCGTGAAGTGCTGCAATGCCCCAAGTTGACGATCATGCCCAAGTCCAATCCGGTCGTGTGTGGCGTGGCCAACATCCGTGGCGCGACTATTCCGATTCTCGACCTGGCATTGGCCACGGGGTCCTCAGGTTTGCAAGACCGCCAGAGTCCCTTCGTGATCATTACCGAGTACAACACCAAGACCCAGGGGTTCCTGGTGCGCTCGGTGGAACGTATCGTCAATATGAACTGGGAAGAAATCCACCCGCCGCCCAAGGGCACCGGGCGCGATCACTACCTGACGGCGGTGACGCGGGTCGATAACCAGTTGGTGGAAATCATCGACGTGGAGAAAATCCTCGCCGAAGTAGCGCCGACCTCGGAAACCATCTCCGTAGGTGTGGTGGATGCCGAGACCGCGCATAAGGCCGTGTCTTTGCGCGTACTGACCGTGGACGACTCTTCAGTGGCGCGCAAGCAGGTCACGCGTTGTCTGCAAACTGTCGGTGTGGACGTAGTGGCGCTCAATGACGGTCGCCAGGCCCTGGACTACCTGCGCAAGCTGGTGGACGAAGGCAAGAAGCCAGAAGAAGAATTCTTGATGATGATTTCCGACATCGAGATGCCGGAAATGGACGGATACACCCTTACGGCCGAGATACGCAACGATCCACGCATGCAAAAATTGCATATCATCCTGCATACTTCGTTGTCGGGGGTATTCAATCAGGCAATGGTCAAGAAGGTCGGTGCTGATGACTTCCTGGCCAAATTCCGTCCTGATGACCTCGCATCCCGGGTAGTCGACCGGATCAAGGCAGCAGATCACAGCTGAGGGATTCTCCCCTGGCGGTCACACGATTTAAGAGGCGGTACCATTGTCTACGGGTAATTTGGATTTCGAACAGTTCCGGGTCTTCCTGGAAAAAGCCTGTGGCATATTTTTCGGTGAAAACAAGCAATATCTGGTATCCAGCCGTCTCAACAAGCTGATGGAACAGCAGGGCATCAAGTCCCTGGGTGAGTTGGTCCAGCGGATCCAGACGCAGCCGCGCAGCGGGCTCAAGGAAATGGTGGTCGATGCCATGACCACCAACGAAACCTTATGGTTTCGCGATACCTACCCCTTTGAAGTGCTCAAGAACAAAGTGCTGCCGGAGGCGATCAAGGCCAGCCCGGGCCAGCGCTTGCGTATCTGGTCGGCGGCGTGCTCTTCGGGGCAGGAACCGTACTCGATCTCGATGTCCATCGACGAGTTCGAACGGACCAATATGGGCCAGTTGAAAGCAGGCGCGCAAATTGTCGCAACGGATCTGTCCGGCACCATGCTCACCAACTGCAAGACCGGTGAGTACGACAGCCTGGCGCTGGGCCGCGGCCTGTCCCAGGAGCGCCTGCAACGATACTTCGACCCCAAGGGGGCGGGGCGCTGGGCGATCAAGGCACCGATCAAGAACCGCGTGGAATTCCGCTCGTTCAACCTGCTCGACAGCTACGCCAGCCTGGGCAAGTTCGACATGGTGTTCTGCCGCAACGTGCTGATCTATTTCTCGGCTGAAGTGAAGAAAGACATCCTGTTACGCATCCACGGCACGCTCAAGCGCGGCGGGTATCTGTTCCTTGGTGCTTCCGAAGCCTTGAACGGCCTGCCGGATCACTACCAGATGGTGCAGTGCAGCCCGGGAATCATCTACCAGGCCAAGTAAGTCAATGTGGGAGTGTGGGAGGGGGCTTGCTCCCGATAGCAGTGTGTCAGTGATAGATTTATCAACTGAACCACCGCCATCGGGGGCAAGCCCCCTTTCACCTTTGTATTGCGGCAAAATAAATCAAAGTGGCAATGCCCATTGCCGCTTTACTGGCGCCATGCGGAAATCACTTGCCGCTTTTCTGGCATTGCCGCCGGCAATCTCCCCGCAAACCCCTAATATACGGGGGTTCACAAGATTGGCATGTACCTTGCTATAACCCTGCTAACGAACAGCAGGTCAGCCTAAAGGTCTCCGCCATGAGCATCAGCTTCGATAAAGCGCTCGGTATCCACGAACAAGCCCTGGGCTTCCGCGCCCAGCGTGCCGAAGTCCTGGCCAACAACATTGCCAACGCCGATACCCCGAACTACAAGGCTCGGGACCTGGACTTCTCCGCCGTGCTCGCTGCCCAGCAGGACAAGACCAAGAACGGCACCTTCGCCTTGAACATGACCAACAACCGTCATATCGAAGCGCAGGGCCTGGGCAATGCTGACGAGTCGCTGCTGTATCGCACGCCGATGCAGCCGTCGATCGACCAGAACACCGTCGACGCCCAACTGGAGCAATCGAATTACGCCGAGAACTCGGTGAACTTCCAGGCCAGCTTCACCCTGCTCAACAGTAAATTCAAAGGGCTGATGTCAGCCCTGCGTGGAGAGTAAGCCATGTCCCTGTCCAGTGTTTTCAATATTGCCGGCAGTGGCATGAGCGCGCAAACCACGCGCTTGAACACCGTCGCCAGTAACATCGCCAACGCCGAGACCGTGTCTTCGAGCATTGACCAAACTTACCGCGCGCGTCACCCGGTGTTTGCCACCATGTTCCAGGCTAGTCAGAGCGGCGGCAGTGATTCGTTGTTCCAGGACCAGGACGCAGCCGGCTCCGGTGTGCAGGTGCTGGGTGTAGTCGAAGACCAGAGCAACCTTGAGGCCCGTTACGAGCCGAACCATCCCGCCGCGAACGAAAAGGGTTACGTCTACTACCCCAACGTCAACGTGGTCGAGGAGATGGCTGACATGATTTCCGCCAGCCGTTCATTCCAGACCAACGCGGAAATGATGAACACCGCCAAAGCCATGATGCAGAAGGTCTTGACCCTGGGTCAGTGATAAGGGGCGCCAAATAATGGCCATCGTTGATACGTCTAACAACACGGCAGTCCAGGACCTGTTCAATTCCAAGGTCAAGGATGCTTCGAACAATGTAGCGAATGTTTCCAAAGCCGCGACCGGCAGCCAGTCGCTGGGCAAGGATGCATTCCTGCAGTTGCTGGTCACCCAGCTGAAAAACCAGAACCCGCTGTCGCCCCAGGACAACGGCGCGTTCGTGGCCCAGCTTGCACAGTTCAGCAGCCTTGAAGGCATCAACACCCTCAACGACTCGGTGAATAACATCTCCAGCAACTTCAGCTCCTCGCAAGCGCTGCAGGCTTCGTCGCTGGTGGGGCGGTCGATCATTATCCAGACCGACAAAGCCATGGTTGATACCAGCAAGAGCATGAACGGTTCGGTGGAGGTGCCATCGGCGGTGGGTAACATTTCCGTCAAGATCACCGACAAGGACGGCAACGTCGTGCGCACCGTGGATATGGGCGCGCAGAGTGCCGGCAGCCAGAGCTTTATCTGGGATGGCAAGAATGAGAAGGGCGAAATCGCCCCAGCCGGCACCTACACCTTCAATGCCTCCACCAAGAACGACAAGGGTGATGCGGTGGCCCTGGCCACCTCACTGCCGGCCACGGTAACCAGCGTGACCCTGAGCAAGACCGGCGGCGAAATGCTGCTCAACCTTGCAGGCGGCATGGGCAGCGTCAAGCTGTCGCAAATTCAGACTATCGGTACATAGAGCCGGCTAGATACGGCAGAGGGAGAGAACATGTCTTTTAATATCGGCCTTAGCGGCCTCTATGCGGCCAACAAACAACTGGACGTGACCGGCAACAACATCGCCAACGTCGCGACCACTGGCTTCAAGTCATCCCGTGCGGAATTCGCCGATATCTACGCGGCCTCCAAGCTGGGTACTGGCCAGAATACTATCGGCAACGGTGTGAACCTGGCGGCGGTGTCCCAGCAGTTCACCCAGGGCGACGTCAACGGCGGTGGCGGCATCCTCGACATGGCGATCCAGGGTGGTGGTTTCTTCGTGCAGAAGGGTAGCGACGGCTCGTTGGAATACACCCGTAGCGGTGCTTTCCGTGCGGACAAGGACGGCTACATCACCAACAACACCGGCACTTCGCGTCTACAGGGCTACGCTGCGGACGAGAATGGCAAGATAACCAAGGGTGGCCTGGTGGACCTGCAACTGAACCTGGCGAATCTGCCACCGAAGGCGTCCACCAAGGTGGATTCGGCCAGCAACCTCAACTCCTCGTCCCCGGTGATCGACCAGACCAAGAATCCGTTTGATCCGAGCAAGTCCGAAACATTCACTACGCAATACAGCACTACGTTGTACGACTCTCAGGGTAACGCCCACCCGATGGTGCAGTACGTGGTGAAAACCGATGCCAACCAGTGGCAGTCCTACACCTTGATTGACGGCCGCAACCCTGATGGTTCGGCTCCTACCGGTACCGGTGCTGACGTGAAGGCGCCTGTGCCCTCGACTCTGAGTTTCGATGGTGCCGGTAATCTCAAGAGCATCGTGACCGGTGGTGTTGCCGGCAACACCTTGACCATCAAGGATTGGGTACCTGGCACAGTCACCGATGGAGTCTGGAAGGCCAACGATGCGACAGCGAACAAGGACGGCATTGCTATCAACATGGGCAACGTCACTCAGTACAACTCCGCCAGCTACCGCAACCCGCCAATCACTGACGGTTATGCCACTGGCCAGATCACCGGCCTGAAAATCGACGGCAGCGGTGTATTGTTCGCAACCTTCAGCAACCAGCAGAGCAAGGCCATCGGCCAGATTTCCCTGGCCAGCTTCAACAACGAGCAAGGCCTGCAGCCGGCTGGCGGTACGGCTTGGAAAGAGACCTTCGCATCGGGCCAGCCGGGTTACGACGCGCCGGAATCTGGTACCCTGGGTTCGATCAAGGGCTCCTCTCTGGAAGCCTCCAACGTCAACCTGACCAACGAGCTGGTGGACCTGATCAAGGCCCAGAGCAATTACCAGGCGAACGCCAAGACCATCTCCACCCAAAGCACCATCATGCAGACCATCATTCAGATGACCTGATACCGTCGCTCAAGTACCAGCGTTCAATCAAAGGCCCCTCGATCGAGGGGCCTTTTTTTGTGTGCGCTACATAGTTATTTACTGCTCGTTTCACCACGCCCCGATGCGGGAACGCATAACGCCGATTTGGCCACGGATCAGCCAGCGGACGGTTGTCGTCCGGCGAATATAGGGGAAGTAAATGGCGGGTTATGCATTGTGGGAGAGCGGCGCGCGGGGAGCGCGCGGTTTCGACGCGGGTATCTATGGCGATGTATATGGGCGGCAAAGTCCGGCGTACGGGGCCAATGACGACAAGGCCGCCAACACTGAGTCGGTCAGGCAACTGCTCAGCCAACTGATGGATGCCGAAAAAACCTCCAAGAGCCAGACCGCTCAAGAGCTTCGCGACAAGCTGAACGATAAGCGCGAAGAGCTCGGTGACGAAAAATTCAAAGAGATCATGCAGGAGCTGATGGAGAAGGCCGACGTCTCTTGGTTGGAGTTTCTGCGGCGCCTGATGAAGTTGTGGTTTCCAGAACTGGATGATGAATCGCCAACGCCCTCACCGCCTTCCCCTGGCCCATCGCCAAGAGGTGGAGGTGGTGGAGGCGGCGGTGGCAGGCCAAGTCCCAACAATTTCGGCCCCAGCGAGCCCATGAGTAATCTGCCGATTACCGAAGGCTCCAAGCACTTCAATTACAAACCCGATGAAAGTAACCCAGGTAAAAAACCAGACAATATCTGGAGTGGATTCAGCCAGGGGCCGGACGGCAATTGCGTCACCGTTTCAGCGATTAAGGGCGCAATGATGAAGTTTGGTCAGAAGCCCACTGACGTCTTCGCAGAGGTCAAAGAGACGAGCAATGGCTATTACGTGAAAATGCGCGATGGGAAAGAGGTTAACTTTTCCAAAGATGAATTACGGCAGGCTGCCAGGTATGCACAGTTCAAGGGCGATAACCCGCAGATGTTGACTGATGCCAACTTCATGTTTGCGGCGAGCGCCAAGCGTGCGCAGATGGAGGGCAATGGTCTGGACGACAACCCGAACGAATCGAAAAAGAGCTTTGCCCACGCGATGCAAAGCCTGAACAACGGCGAAATGCCCCACGAAGCGTTGGATCGCCTTGGTTTGAAAGGGCTCTACAGGAAATCCTCGAGTAGTGAACTGGCGAGCGGCAAGCTGGGCGTCGTGGCCTATGATCGCCATTCAATGGCGGTCATCGACGGTAAAGTTGAGCTATGGGGGCGGCGAGGTGGCGCGCCGAAGCAGGGTATTGCGTACGCGTTCCTCTAGGCGTGATAAACGAAAAAGCCCGATAAACCCTGTGCAGTCGGGGTTCATCGGGCTTTTTAAATCCAGGGCGTTCAAGTCCTGGATGGGTTCAGCTTATTGGCAAGCTTCGCAATCCGGCTCGTCAATCGCGCAGGCCTTTGGCACTGGTGCTGGGCCGGCGGGGGCTGCGAGTACCGAATCATCACCGTGGTTGCCGCTGGAAACAGCATTGAGCTTACCGGTGTTGATGGTCGACTTCTCGGTGCTGGTTGCGGCCAGGGCACGGAGGTAGTAAGTGGTTTTCAGGCCACGGTACCAAGCCATGCGGTAGGTCACGTCCAGCTTCTTGCCCGATGCGCCAGCGATGTAGAGGTTCAGGGACTGGGCCTGGTCGATCCACTTCTGACGACGACTGGCGGCGTCAACGATCCACTTGGTGTCCACTTCGAACGCGGTCGCGTAGAGCTCTTTGAGTTCTTGCGGGATGCGCTCGATCTGCTGCACCGAACCGTCGTAGTACTTCAGGTCGTTGATCATGACCGAGTCCCACAGGCCGCGGGCTTTCAGGTCGCGGACCAGGTACGGGTTGATCACGGTGAATTCGCCCGACAGGTTCGATTTCACATACAGGTTCTGGTAGGTCGGTTCGATCGACTGCGACACGCCGGTGATGTTGGCGATGGTAGCGGTCGGTGCGATGGCCATGATGTTGGAGTTACGAATACCTTTCTGTACACGGGCACGTACCGGTGCCCAGTCCAGGGTTTCGTTCAGGTCGACATCGATGTACTTCTGGCCACGCTGTTCGATCAGGATCTGTTGCGAATCCAGCGGCAGGATGCCCTTGGACCACAGCGAACCCTGGAACGTCTCGTAGGCGCCGCGTTCGTCGGCCAGGTCGCAGGAAGCCTGGATCGCGTAGTAGCTGACCGCCTCCATGGACTTGTCGGCGAACTCGACCGCAGCATCCGAACCGTAAGGAATGTGCTGCAGGTACAGCGCGTCCTGGAAGCCCATGATGCCCAGGCCCACTGGACGATGCTTGAAGTTGGAGTTCTGCGCCTGTGGCACCGAGTAGTAGTTGATGTCGATGACGTTATCGAGCATGCGTACTGCGGTGTTGACGGTGCGTTGCAGCTTGGCGGTGTCCAGCTGGCCGTTGACGATGTGGTTCGGCAGGTTGATCGAGCCCAGGTTGCAAACGGCGATCTCGTCCTTGTTGGTGTTCAAGGTGATCTCGGTGCACAGGTTCGAACTGTGGACCACGCCCACGTGCTGCTGCGGGCTGCGCAGGTTGCATGGGTCTTTGAAAGTCAGCCATGGGTGGCCGGTTTCAAACAGCATGGACAGCATTTTGCGCCACAGGTCTTTGGCCTGGATGGTCTTGAACAGCTTGACCTTGCCTGGGTACTCGGTGAGGGCTTCGTAGTACTCGTAGCGCTCCTCGAAGGCCTTGCCGGTCAGGTCGTGCAGGTCCGGTACTTCGGATGGCGAGAACAGGGTCCACTTGCCGTCATCGAAGACACGCTTCATGAACAGGTCAGGGATCCAGTTGGCGGTATTCATGTCGTGGGTACGACGACGGTCATCACCGGTGTTCTTGCGCAGCTCGATGAACTCTTCAATGTCCATGTGCCAGGTTTCCAGGTAGGCACACACAGCGCCTTTGCGCTTGCCACCCTGGTTCACGGCGACGGCGGTATCGTTCACCACTTTCAGGAAGGGGACGACGCCCTGGGACTTGCCGTTGGTGCCCTTGATGTACGAACCCAAGGCACGCACCGGCGTCCAGTCGTTACCCAGGCCGCCAGCGAATTTGGACAGCATGGCGTTGTCATGGATCGCGTGGTAGATGCCCGACAGATCATCCGGCACGGTGGTCAGGTAGCAGCTCGACAGTTGTGGACGCAGGGTGCCGGCGTTGAACAGGGTCGGGGTCGACGACATGTAGTCGAAGGACGACAGCAGGTTGTAGAACTCGATGGCGCGGTCTTCTTTCTGCTTCTCTTCAATTGCCAGGCCCATGGCCACGCGCATGAAGAATACTTGCGGCAGTTCGAAGCGGATGCCGTCCTTGTGGATGAAGTAACGGTCGTACAGGGTTTGCAGGCCCAGGTAGGTGAACTGCTGGTCACGTTCGTGGTTGATTGCCTTGCCGAGTTTTTCCAGGTCGAAGGTGGCCAGCACCGGGTTGAGCAATTCGAACTCGATACCCTTGGCGATGTAGGCGGGCAGGGCCTTGGCGTACAGGTCGGCCATCTCGTGGTGGGTGGCGCTGTCGGCCACGCCCAGGAAGCCCAGGCCTTCGGCACGCAGGGTGTCCATCAGCAGGCGCGCGGTCACGAACGAGTAGTTCGGCTCGCGTTCAACCAGGGTACGGGCGGTCATCACCAGGGCGGTGTTGACGTCGGTCAGGGCCACGCCGTCGTACAGGTTCTTCAGGGTTTCGCGCTGGATCAGGTCACCATCGACTTCTTCCAGGCCTTCGCAGGCTTCGGTGATGATGGTGTTCAGGCGGCCCAGGTCCAGCGGCGCAAAGCTGCCGTCGGCCAGGGTGATGCGGATCGACGGGTGCGCTTGCACGGCAGCTTCTTCAGCCGGGGAACGCACGGCACGTTCCTTGGCGCGCGAATCACGGTAGATCACGTAGTCGCGTGCGACTTTCTGCTCGCCGGCACGCATCAGGGCCAGTTCGACCTGGTCCTGGATTTCCTCGATGTGGATAGTGCCGCCCGATGGCATGCGACGCTTGAAGGTTGCGGTGACCTGTTCGGTCAGGCGGGCAACCGTGTCGTGGATGCGCGACGAGGCAGCAGCGGTGCCGCCTTCAACTGCAAGAAACGCTTTGGTGATGGCGACGGTGATTTTGTCATCGGTATAAGGAACGACAGTGCCGTTACGCTTGATCACGCGCAGTTGGCCAGGTGCAGTGGCGGACAGATCCAGGTTCGAATCAGCGGCCTGCGGCACGGAGCCCTGCGGGTTCTCGCGAGTTGTGTCGGTTTGCATGGGGGGTTGTCTCCACGTTCTATATTTGATTGCGAGTGCCAGGCTTTTTCCTGCAACACCCGTACCGTTTTCCATGTCGGGGATGGAGAACAGCTGCCATCCGCGTGAGCGGTTTGGTCTACTGAAAAATCTGTTGGTTCAACGCTGCGCTAGCAATAAAACGCTTGAGTTTCGAGCCACTTGTGTGGTTGGACGCTGGTGTCGAAAACCCTACATGTAGGGTCTTCATGAGCGCCGAGGTACAAGATAATGCGTTTTCGAGGGGTTAGCAACGGAGTAACCTGTGGATAACGCTGTGAGTAAAATGTGTAAGAAAGGTCGAATAGGCGTGTAGGCCGCATTGCTGCTGGATTACGCCGTTTGTCATTAAATATTTCGGGCTTGAACCAGCCTGCCCATTTTCGAAGGGCGCGAACCCTATCACAAACAAACGTGATCTCCGAATGGATTTCCAGGCTTGTGTTCAAGGGCCGGCGCGTGGCTACAATCCACCTCTGTTATCCCCTCAAGAGATGACAAAGAGGGTGTGCCTGATGAAGATCAAAATGTGGGAGAGGGCTTGCTCCCGATATCGGTGTGTCAGGCAATACATCTATTACTAATCCACCGATATCGGGAGCAAGCCCCCTCCCACATATGATCGAGTTGTCATGACGATTATCGATAGCGCGACGAGGATCACCCATGGAGCAAGAAGCCTGGCAGATATTGATCGTCGAGGACGACGAGCGACTCGCCGAGTTGACCCGCGAATACCTGGAAAGTAACGGCCTGTGTGTGTCGGTGGAAAGCGACGGCGCGCAGGCCGCGGCGCGCATCATCGCCGAACAACCAGACCTGGTGATCCTCGACCTGATGCTGCCCGGCGAAGATGGCCTGAGCATCTGCCGCAAGGTGCGCGAGCGCTATGACGGCGTAATCCTGATGCTCACTGCGCGCACCGACGATATGGACCAGGTACTGGGCCTGGACATGGGTGCAGACGACTATGTATGCAAACCCGTGCGCCCGCGTTTGTTACTGGCGCGTATCCAGGCGTTGCTGCGCCGCAGCGAGTCGGCGTTACCGGCAGTAGTGGAAAACCAGCGCCGCCTGCAATTCGGCCCCTTGGTGGTGGACAACGCCTTGCGCGAGGCCTGGCTGCACGATGGCGGTATCGAACTGACCAGTGCCGAGTTCGACCTGTTATGGCTGCTGGTGGCGAACGCCGGGCGCATCCTTTCCCGCGAGGAAATCTTTATCGCCCTGCGCGGCATCGGCTACGACGGCCAGGATCGCTCCATTGATGTGCGCATCTCGCGCATTCGGCCGAAGATCGGCGACGATCCGATTCACCCGCGCCTGATCAAGACGATCCGCAGCAAAGGCTACCTGTTCGTCCCCGAAGCCGCCGTCGATATGCCGCTGTGAACTCGATCTTCCTGCGCATCTACGGCGGCATGTGCGCGGCGCTGATCCTGGTGGCGCTGCTCGGTGCCCTGGCGTTGCACCTGCTCAACGATGTGCGCAGCGGCCAGTACCGCGAGCGCCTGGCCCACGGCACCTTTGCGTTGATGGGCGATAACCTGCAACCCATGAGTGCCATTGAGCGGCTGCGCGCCTTGGCGGTGTGGGAGCGCTTGCTGGGCATTCCGCTGGAACTGCGCACGTTCACCCAGGCGCAACTGGACCTGGGTCAGCGCAATCGCCTGCAACGTGGCCAGGTCCTGGTGGAGCAGACCGGCCCCCATGCGGCGCGGGTGCTGCGATTGGTCAGCGAACAGGAGCAGTTGGTGCTCACCGGCGAAGTGCAGCAGATCAGCGAGCAATTGGCCCGTGCGACCATCTACCTGCTGGCCGACGAACTGGTGCGCTTTCCAGTCGCCGAGCAGCCGCAGCGCCTGGCCGATATAAAGGAAGCCAAGGGCTTTGGTTTTGAAATGCACTTGGTGGCCCTTGACCAGGCCGACATGGACGACGACCAGCGCCGGCGCGTGGCGGAAGGCGATACGGTGATGGCCCTGGGCAAGGGCGGCGATTCGATCCGCGTGTTTGCCGGCATGGTTGGCACGCCATGGGTGCTGGAGATCGGCCCGCTGTATCAAATGAACCCTTACCCGGCGCAATGGCTGATTCTGATCACCTTGATCGGCCTGACCCTGATCGGCTTGATCGTCTATTTGCTGGTGCGTCAGCTTGAGCGCCGGCTCAAAGGCCTGGAGGCGGCAGCTACACGCATCGCCAAGGGCAACCTGGAGGTCCGCGTGCCGGCCCGAGGGGCTGATTCGGTCGGGCGCCTGGCGGCCGCATTCAATGGCATGGCCGAGCACTTGCAACAATTGTTGGCGATTCAGCGCGAGCTGGTGCGTGCGGTGTCCCATGAGTTACGCACACCGGTGGCGCGCCTGCGGTTTGGCCTGGAGATGATCGGTGATGCCGCCACCCCCGAGGCTCGGCGCAAATACCTGGAAGGCATGGACGGCGATATCCAGGACCTCGATGGCCTGGTGGACGAGATGCTCACCTATGCGCGCCTGGAGCAAGGGGCGCCGGAGCTGAATTTCCAGCGGGTGGACCTGGATGCCTTGCTCGACCAGGTGATCGGCGAATTGTCGCCACTGCGCCCGCAAGTCGCCGTCACCCGCGGTATTTGTCTGTCATCGACGCATTGGGATGACGCCTGGGTCGACGCCGAACCACGCTACCTGCACCGTGCCCTGCAGAACCTGGTGAGTAACGCCATGCGCCACGCCAAGGGCCAGGTGCTGATCAGTTACCAAGTAGGCCAGGTGCGCTGCCGCATTGACGTGGAAGACGATGGCCCCGGCGTGCCTGAAAGCGCCTGGGAGCGGATCTTCACACCGTTCCTGCGCCTGGACGACAGCCGCACCCGAGCGTCTGGCGGCCACGGCCTGGGCCTGTCGATTGTGCGGCGGATCATCTATTGGCACGGCGGGCGGGCGTTGATCAGCAAGAGCAACAACCTGGGCGGGGCGTGTTTCAGCCTGAGTTGGCCCCGGGATCAAGAGAAACCCCAATAGCGTCCTATCAAGCGCCGACGGCCACCAGGCTCAACAACTGTTCCCCCTCCAGCACAAATTGCCCCTCCAACTCCTTGCCACAACACCACTCACTCGACAGGTCCGTCAGCAACCGCAGCCGCACATGCCCAGCCTGCGACCACTCCAATACCTCGGCATGTTCAAAGTAAAAACGCTTTTGCACGATCGGATAGAGCGCCTTGAACAGACTCTCCTTGACCGAAAACGTCAACGTCACCAGCAGCCCGAGCTGCTCACGCGGTAGTGCCGCCATGCGCTGCAACTCATGGGCCGTCAGAATCTCCCCGGCCAGGCGTTCAGCCCGTTCCAGGGCCAGCAGGTTCTCCAGGTCCATCCCCAGCCCGCGCCACTGCGTCTTGTGGCCGACAATGGCTGCGGCGTGCCCGGTGCTGTGGGTGATGGAGCCACTGATATGCCCAGGCCAGACCGGTGCGCGGTCTTCACCGATCGCCGGGATGCAGTTGAGGTTATCGAGTCGTTGCAGCGCTTCGCGGGCGCACAGGCGGCCGGCGAGAAACTCCGCCTGCCGCTTGGCCACCGAGCGCTGGATGCTCGCCGGCGGCGGCACGGCGCTGCGCTGGAAATCCAAGGGGTTCAATAAGGCCGGGTCGAATCGCGTGCTCAAAAACACCGTGCCCGGCAAGGGGACAGGCAGCGGCCAACTGGCATCGAGTGGGGTACAGCAAGCGGGTAGGAGCGTCATGCGCAGCATTTTGCCGAGTTGGCGCGCCAGTGGATAGCCCGGCAGCGGTTCAGTTGTGGTTCAGAGCCTGTTCAGGGGGAGTTCAGGGGCGCTTGCGTAGTCTGGACCCCACAGCCTAAACGCGTATGAGGTAACCACCATGACTGCGATCAAGAAGCTGATGTTGGCGTTAACCATGCTCGGCGCCACCGCCGGCGTGCAAGCCTCGGATGGCGACTTTAGGGCATTTGGCAGCGAGAAAACCAAGAAATCCGGCAGCCCGATCCATCGTGTCAGCTTCGAAGACGCCGGCACCCAGA
The DNA here is from genome assembly GCF_900105675.1 of Pseudomonas synxantha. Classification (NCBI taxonomy): domain Bacteria; kingdom Pseudomonadati; phylum Pseudomonadota; class Gammaproteobacteria; order Pseudomonadales; family Pseudomonadaceae; genus Pseudomonas; species Pseudomonas synxantha. Next base: position 559,402 of record NZ_LT629786.1, read on the forward strand.
CCGCGCCGTGGGGCCGGGCCCTGGGCGCTACCGCCGCGCAACCCGACTATCGCAGCGGCTACCCGCACCTGACGGGCCATTACAATGGCATTAAACTGCGCCCGCAAGACGTGCAGGGCCGCTATGATATCCCTCGGTCGGATAGTTGAATTGCCTTGGAGAGCCTTATGAAATTGCTGGTGGTGGAAGATGAGGCGCTGTTGCGCCATCACCTGTTTACCCGCCTGAGCGACAGCGGGCATGTGGTCGAAGCCGTGGCCAATGCCGAGGAAGCCCTGTACCAGACAGGCCAATTCAATCACGACCTGGCGATCATCGACCTTGGCCTGCCCGGCATGGGCGGCCTGGACCTGATTCGCCAACTGCGCACCCAGGCCAAGACCTTTCCGATCCTGATCCTGACCGCCCGCGGCAACTGGCAGGATAAAGTCGAAGGCCTGGCGGCCGGTGCCGACGACTATGTGGTCAAGCCGTTTCAGTTCGAAGAGCTGGAGGCGCGGATGAACGCCTTGTTGCGCCGCTCCAGCGGTTTTACCCAGTCCACCATCACTGCCGGGCCCTTGCTGCTGGATCTCAATCGCAAGCAAGCCTCTCTGGATGAACAGCCGCTGGCGTTGACCGCTTATGAGTATCGGATCCTCGAATACTTAATGCGCCATCATCAGCAAGTGGTGGCCAAGGACCGCTTGATGGAGCAACTCTACCCCGATGACGACGAGCGCGACCCGAACGTCATCGAAGTGCTGGTCGGCCGCCTGCGCCGCAAGCTGGAAGGGCCGACCGGGTTCAAGCCGATCGATACCGTTCGCGGCCTGGGTTACCTGTTCAATGAGCGCTGCCGTTGATTCGCTCGCTACGTGTGCGCCTGATGCTGGCGGCCGCCACCCTGGCCGTACTGTTCATGCTCGGCTTGTTGCCCGCCATGCAAGGCGCGTTCAGCCTGGCCCTGCAGGATTCCATCGAGCAGCGCCTGGCGTCGGACGTGACCACCCTGATCTCCGCCGCGCGGGTCGAAAATAATCGCCTGCTGATGCCGGCGCAGTTGCCGGATGAACGCTTCAACCTCACCGACAGCCGGCTGCTTGGCTATATCTACGACCGCGAGGGCCACCTGGTATGGCGTTCGCGGGCGACCCGGGAAGAAAACATCAACTACAAGCCGCGCTACGATGGGCGCGGCAACGAGTTTGCGCGCATCCGCGAAGCTAATGGCCAGGAATTTTTCGTGTATGACGTCGAGGTCAAGCTGCTGGGAGGCAAGAGTGCGGCGTTCAGCATCGTCGCCCTGCAACCGGTGCGTGAATATCAACTGACCCTCGAAGGCTTGCGCGAGAATCTCTACCTCGGCTTCGGCGCGGCCCTGCTCGTGCTGTTGACGCTGTTGTGGCTGGGCCTGACCTGGGGCTTGCAAGCCCTGCGACGCTTGAGCCAGGAGCTTGACCAGATCGAAGGTGGCACTCGTGAGAGCCTTTCCGAAGAACACCCCCGCGAACTGCTGCGACTTACCGGCTCCCTCAACCGGTTGCTGCACAGCGAACGCGAGCAACGCACACGCTACCGCGATTCCCTGGATGACCTGGCCCATAGCCTGAAAACCCCACTGGCGGTCTTGCAGGGAGTGAGTGAGGACATGGCTCAGCGCCACGAAGACCGTGGCCAGGCGTGGGTGCTGCAATCGCAGATCGAGCGCATGAGCCAGCAGATAGGCTATCAATTGCAGCGTGCCAGCCTGCGTAAGAGCGGTCTGGTGCGCCACCAGGTGCGTTTGGAACCGGTGTTGCAAAGTCTGTGCGATACCTTGGAGAAGGTCTACCGCGACAAGCGCGTCAACGTATCCTTTGACCTGCCGCAAGAGTGCGACGTGCCCATCGAGAAAGGTGCCCTGCTCGAAATGCTCGGCAACTTGCTGGAAAACGCCTATCGGCTATGCCTGCGACAAGTACGTATCAGCCTGGTGGAAAACCTGGACGGAATCGAACTGTGTATCGAAGACGACGGCCCCGGTGTGCCGCCCGACCAGCGCGCACGGATTCTGCAGCGCGGTGAGCGGCTTGATCGCCAGCACCCGGGGCAGGGCATCGGGCTGGCGGTGGTCAAGGACATCATCGAAAGCTACAACGCGCGCCTGACCTTGGGGGATTCTGCTTTGGGTGGCGCTGCGTTCAGGATTCATTTTCCGGCGCTGTGATGTCTATTGGCTGGGCTGGCATCCTGTGGGAGGGGGCATGCCAGAAATTATGTAGATACCCATGCCGAGATGAGCCAGCCTCGGCCACCTCCGTTTAACTCTCCTGCGCGCGATACGCCCCCGGCGTCAACCCCGTCCACTTCTTGAATGCCCTATGAAACGCCGACGGCTCAGAAAACCCCAACTGCTCGGCAATCTCCTGCAAGGATAAATCCGCCCGCCCCAAATGGTAGATGGCAATATCCCGGCGTAACTCATCCTTCAATGCCTGAAAGCTGGTGCCTTCTTCACGAAGGTGCCGGCGCAGGGTCTGCGGGCTGATGTGCAGGTGTTGGGCGACGGCCTCCAGGTCTGGCCAGGGCGTGCGATCGCGACTCAGCAAGCGGCGCAACTGGCTGCTCAGGCTGTCGCCTTCATCCGGCCGGGACAATAAGTCGGCAGGCGAGCGCTGCAGGAAGTGCTTGAGGGTGCGTTCATCCTGTAACAACGGCAGGCTCAGGTAGCGGCAGGGAAATACCAGGCTGCTGTTCGGCGCGCCGAACACGTGGGGGCAGGGGAACAACAGGTCGTATTCACTGGCATGGACCGGCATGGGGTAACTGAAGGTTGCCTGCTGCAGTCGAATTCGCTGGCCGATCAGCCAACTGCCCAGGCGATGCCAGATCACCAGCAGGCATTCACTGAGAAAGTGATCCGGGTCCCATAGCTGTGAGTCGTCCAGGCTCAGTCGCGCCATATCGCCTTCTTTCGTCAGCTGCCAGCGCGGGCCCTGCGGGAAGAGGCTATAAAATAATAAGCCGCGCTCCAGGGCCTTCTCCAGCGTGCGGCAATGGATCAGGGCGTGGCACATCATGGCGAAGGTGCCGCGTTTGCTCGGCCCATCGGCGAACCCCAGGTACTCGTCATCCAGCTCCAGCCAGAGCATTTGCAGCAGCCGGGTGAATTGCTCCGGTGCAATGCGGGCGCGAGGCTCGCTCAGCAGTTCAGGGGTGATGCCCACTTGCTGCAACAACACCGAGTAGTCGTAACCGGCTCGACGCGCACCGCCTAGGGCTGCTCGAGCGTAATGACTGGCGATGGTACGTTCGCGCATGCAAGGGCCTCGTCCGTGGAATGGCGGATGGTAGCCATGACCCGGCCGAGCGACAAGGCGGATATCCGCCAAATTGTAGGACGAGACCGGCTGGGTGGGCGGAAATCCGCCACATGATCGAATGCTCAGGGGCGGCTGTAACCCGCCTGGCCCTGATGTCTAAAGGCCTTCAGCGGATTTGCGCAAAGTGGCACGCCGTTTGCGATAAGGACTACAGCGCAGGCTTTGTCCTACAGGCTTCGCCAACAACAAATCCCTCCAGTGCAGGAGGGTTCGCAATTCAAGTGTCGTGGGCAATGGCGGATATTTGCCCCCGGGACGTTTGAGGAACTTTGCAATGACGACTCGTCAGCCAATCTACAAATCCCTGTATTTCCAGGTGATCGTCGCAATCGTTATCGGTATTCTGCTCGGCCACTTCTACCCGCAGACCGGCGTGGCCCTCAAGCCACTGGGTGACGGCTTTATCAAGCTGATCAAAATGGTCATCGCCCCGATCATCTTCTGCACCGTGGTCAGCGGCATCGCTGGTATGCAAAGCATGAAGTCGGTGGGCAAGACCGGCGGCTATGCGCTGCTGTACTTCGAAATCGTCTCCACCATCGCCCTGCTGATCGGCCTGGTCGTGGTCAACGTCGTGCAACCGGGTGCGGGCATGCACATCGATGTAGCGACCCTGGACGCCTCCAAAGTGGCGGCCTACGTCACCGCCGGTAAAGACCAGAGCATTGTCGGCTTTATCCTGAACGTCATCCCGAACACCATCGTCGGCGCCTTCGCCAACGGCGATATCCTGCAAGTGCTGATGTTCTCGGTGATCTTCGGTTTCGCCCTGCACCGCCTGGGCGCCTACGGCAAGCCGGTGTTGGACTTCATCGATCGCTTCGCCCACGTGATGTTCAACATCATCAACATGATCATGAAGCTCGCTCCGATCGGTGCCCTGGGTGCCATGGCATTCACCATCGGCGCCTACGGTGTGGGTTCCCTGGTGCAGTTGGGCCAGCTGATGATCTGCTTCTATATCACCTGCGTCCTGTTCGTGGTCGTGGTACTTGGTGCCATCTGCCGCGCCCACGGTTTCAGCGTATTGAAGCTGATCCGCTACATCCGTGAAGAACTGCTGATCGTACTGGGCACCTCGTCTTCCGAATCCGCATTGCCGCGCATGCTGATCAAGATGGAGCGCCTGGGTGCGAAGAAGTCGGTGGTCGGCCTGGTGATCCCAACCGGCTACTCGTTCAACCTCGACGGTACGTCGATCTACCTGACCATGGCTGCCGTGTTCATCGCCCAGGCGACCGACACCCACATGGACATCACCCACCAGATTACCCTGCTGCTGGTGCTGTTGCTGTCTTCCAAAGGCGCGGCGGGCGTGACCGGCAGTGGTTTCATCGTACTGGCTGCGACCCTGTCGGCCGTAGGCCACTTGCCGGTGGCCGGCCTGGCGCTGATCCTGGGTATCGACCGCTTCATGTCCGAAGCCCGTGCGCTGACCAACCTGGTGGGTAACGCCGTTGCCACCATCGTTGTGGCCAAGTGGGTCAAGGAGCTGGACACCGACAAGTTGCAAAGTGAGCTGGCGTCCGGCGGTACCGGTATCTCCGACACCCGCGAAGAAGATGACCTGGGTGTGGCCGAAGGCCCGGCGCCTGTCATCAAGTAAATCGCTGCTGGCGTGATCTGACGCCAAGGCAACCCGCAAACGCCCCGACTGGTTCGGGGCGTTTGCGTGTGTGTACGGCCACTTCTGGATTCTTTTGCTTTACAGTAAATGACGATTTCATTAACAACGCTGGCAGGAGGTTTGATGGACAGTGTGGATTTGAATGTCCTGCGTAGCGTCCTTGAGTGGCGCCGCGCCGGGCAGCGCGTGGTGTTGTACAGCGTGGTGCAGACCTGGGGCAGCGCGCCGCGCCCTCCTGGGGCGATGCTGGCCTTGCGCGGTGACGGGGTGGTGATTGGCTCGGTGTCCGGTGGCTGCATCGAAGATGACTTGATCGCCCGCCTGCAGGACGGGCGGCTGGCTGATGATGGGCCACCCGTCCAATTGGTCACCTACGGCGTCACCCGCGATGAAGCGGCGCGCTTTGGCTTGCCGTGCGGCGGTACGCTGCGCCTGACCGAAGAGCGGGTGGATGACTGGGGCTGGGTGGCCGAACTGCTGGCGCGCTGTGAAGACCACCAGGTCGTCGCGCGTGAATTGGACCTGACCACGGGCGCGGTAGCCCTGAGCGCCGCGAGCAAGACCGATGTGGTGAGCTTCGACGGCGAGCGTCTGCGTGCCATTTATGGGCCGCGTTGGCGCCTGCTGTTGATCGGCGCCGGGCAGTTGTCACGCTACGTCGCGCAAATGGCGCGCTTGCTGGATTTCGAAGTGCTGATCTGCGACCCCCGTGAAGAATTCGTCTATGGCTGGGAAGAACAGCACGGTCGCTTTGTGCCAGGCATGCCCGACGAGGCGGTGCTGAATATCCAAACCGATGAACGCACCGCTATCGTCTGCCTGACCCACGATCCGCGTTTGGATGACATGGCATTGCTGACAGCACTGAACTCTACCGCGTTCTACATCGGCGCGCTGGGGTCGCGGGTCAATACCCAGAAACGTCGAGAGAATCTCGCAGCCCTGGGCTTGTCGGAGGACGCCATTGCACGTTTGCACGGGCCGATTGGCTTGCATATCGGTAGCCATACCCCGGCGGAGATCGCTTTGTCGTTGATGGCGGAAATTGTCGCAATCAAGAACGGTGTGGCACCGGTGCAGAAAAAACCCTTGGCGGTGGTGGCGCAGTGACCGTCACGGCGATCGTGCTGGCAGCAGGGCAGGGCAGTCGTTTTCGCGCCGAAGCCGGTGCTGATCAGGACAAGTTGCTGGCCGTTTGCGTGGGCCTGGATGGCGTTTCCCGGCCGGTGATCGAGCAGGTACTGGTTAACCTGCCCGCGTCGCTTGTTGAGCGCTGGGTGGTGACCTCACCGGAGCGCCTTGAGGTGATTCGTTTAGCTGAGGCGTACGGTTGCAAGGTCTTGCTGCTGGAATCGGCCGGTATGGGTGACAGCATTGCCGCAGCCGTTACGGCCAGCGCCTCGGTGGATGGTTGGCTCGTTGTGCTGGGTGATATGCCGTTTATTCGATCCGCGACGATCGAGCGTGTGCTGGCCGATCCGGAAAACATCACTGTGCCGGTGCATGCCGGGCAGTATGGGCATCCGGTGGCTTTCGGTCGTGTATTTGGGCCTGCGTTGATGGCGTTGACCGGGGACCGTGGCGCGAAGCCTTTGTTTGCACAAGCACAGGTGCGAGGCGTGCAGGTGGATGATCCTGGGGTGCTGTGGGATGTGGACGTGCCGCAACGGTTGAGGTTCAGCGCCGACTGAATGTGGGAGGGGGCTTGCTCCCGATAGCTGTGGGTCAGCTCATGCAAATGTTGACTGATCCACCGCTATCGGGAGCAAGCCCCCTCCCACACTTGAACAGCCGTGTGTTCGAATCTTTTGCAGAAAAAAGCCCCGCCTGATTGCTCAGGCGGGGCTTTTTAGTAGCGGATGGAATCAAACGAGGGGTTTAGGCTCTTCTTCCACGGCCTTGTGCTCTACCGCCTGGGCAGCCGCTGCAGCCGCTGCTTCGGCTTCCTTGCGGCGACGACGCACTTCACGTGGGTCGTTCGGCGCACGGCCGTTTTCGGTAAGGGCGCTGGCAGGTGCAGCTTCAACTACAGGGGCGGCCACTTCGGCAACCACTGGGGCTTCAACTTCAACCACGGGTGCAGGCTCCACAACCGGCGTCGGCTCAACCACTGGGGCTGGCTCGGCGACGACTTCGGCAACCGGCGTCGGCGCTTCTTCTACCGCAGGGGCAGGCGTTGGCGCTTCAACCGGGGCAGCCGGCTCAGCGGTCCACTGAAAGGCGGTCTGTTCTTCGCGAACTTCACGCACAACCGGGGCGGCTTCTTCGGCAGCCGGTGCTTCTACAGCCGCTTCAACCACTGGCGCAGGCTCGATAACCGGTGCGGGCTCAACAGCAACCACTTCGGTTTCTGGCTGTGCGTCGCGAACCGGGGCAACTTCCACTTCCGCAGCCACTGGGGCTTCGATTGGGGTAGTGGCTTCAACGACTGGCGCTTCAACAGTCGGCGCTTCAACCACTGGGGTCTCGGCGGCTGGCGCTTCTACCGCAACGGTTTCCTCGACAGCAGCGGTAGCTCGCTCGGCTTGCTCGTGGGCCTGGGCTTCAGCAGGTGCGCTGATGACCGAGCTGGCGACGGCCGCGGTAACGGCCAAGCCAGCAGCCAGTTCGGCGCCTGTTGGTTCGTTGTTGGCAGCTTCTGCGTTTTCACCGGCTTCTTCCGAACCTTCGATCACGTTGCCGTTGGCGTCACGCTGACGCTCACGACGGTTGCTGCGACGACGCTGGCCACGGGAGCGGCGGCGTGGACGATCGCCTTCGGCGTTGTCCTGGCCGTCTTCCTGCAGTTGCTCTTCGCCGGTCAATACTTCTTCTTCGCTGGCGGCAGCGGCTTGCTCAGCGCGTGGTTGACGCTCCTCACGCGGTGGGCGCGGCTGGCGCTCTTCACGTGGGGCACGCTCTTCACGCGGCTGGCGCGCCGGGCGTTCTTCGGTGCTGGCAGCAGCGGCGGCAGCAACGGCTGGCGCGGCGTCCAGCGGCTCACGCAGTTCACGCACGCGCTCTTCGCGCTCGCCACGCGGCTTGCGATCTTCACGCGGGGCACGTGGGGTACGTGGTGCGCGCTCTTCACGCGGTGCACGTTCTTCACGGGCGACGGCCGGGGTGTCTTCGCGGGCTTCGCGAGGTGCACGCTCTTCACGTGGCGCGCGTTCTTCACGCGGTGCACGTTCTTCGCGAGGTTTGCGCTCTTCGTCACGGCGACCGTTGCGGTTACGGCTCTGCTGGCGACCGTTGCGACGTTCTTCGTTGCGCGCCGGGCGCTCGGTGGCAGGCTTTTCGACCACTACCGGGGCAGCAGGCTCTTCCTTGGTGGCGAACAGGCTGACCAGCGATTTCACCAGGCCTTTGAACAGGCTTGGCTCAGGCAGGGCGGCCGGGGCGGCAACCGGAGCAGCGGCTTCGGTAGGCATCGGTGCGTTGGCACGGGCCGGCGCGGTCTTCACGGCGGCTTCCTGGCGGACCAGGGTGCGGGTCGCAGCGGCTGGCTGGACTTCTTCCACTTCGGCAGCGGCAGCAGCGATTTCATAGCTGGACTGGCCGCTATGGGCTTCCGGGCTGTCATCACGCAGGCGCTGGACTTCGAAGTGCGGCGTCTCGAGGTGATCGTTCGGCAGGATGACAATACGGGCACGGGTGCGTAGTTCGATCTTGGTGATCGAGTTGCGTTTTTCGTTAAGCAGGAAGGCGGCAACCGGAATCGGCACTTGCGCGCGGACTTCGGCGGTGCGGTCTTTCAGGGCTTCTTCTTCGATCAGGCGCAGGATCGCCAGGGACAGCGATTCAACGTCACGGATGATGCCGGTGCCGTTGCAACGCGGGCAGACGATGCCGCTGCTCTCGCCCAGGGATGGACGCAGGCGCTGGCGGGACATTTCCAGCAGGCCGAAGCGCGAGATACGGCCGACTTGCACGCGAGCACGGTCAGCTTCCAGGCATTCGCGGACTTTCTCTTCCACGGCGCGCTGGTTCTTGGCGGGGGTCATGTCGATGAAGTCGATCACGATCAGGCCGCCGATATCACGCAGGCGCAGCTGGCGGGCGATTTCTTCAGCCGCTTCCAGGTTGGTCTGCAGGGCGGTTTCTTCGATGTCGCTGCCTTTGGTGGCGCGCGCCGAGTTGATGTCGATGGACACCAGGGCTTCGGTCGGGTCGATGACGATGGAGCCGCCGGAAGGCAGTTCGACCACGCGCTGGAAGGCGGTCTCGATCTGGCTTTCGATCTGGAAACGGTTGAACAGCGGCACGCTGTCTTCGTACAGCTTGATCTTGCTGGCGTACTGCGGCATCACCTGGCGGATGAAGGTCAGGGCTTCGTCCTGGGCTTCAACGCTGTCGATCAGCACTTCGCCGATGTCCTGGCGCAGGTAGTCGCGGATGGCGCGGATGATCACGTTGCTTTCCTGGTAGATCAGGAATGGCGCGGAACGATCCAGGGACGCTTCTTTAATGGCGGTCCACAGTTGGAGCAGGTAGTCGAGGTCCCACTGCATTTCTTCGCTGCTGCGGCCCAGGCCTGCAGTGCGAACGATCAGGCCCATATCAGCCGGTGCGACCAGGCCGTTCAGCGCTTCGCGCAGTTCATTGCGCTCTTCACCTTCGATGCGACGGGAAATGCCGCCGGCACGTGGGTTGTTCGGCATCAGCACGAGGTAACGGCCGGCGAGGCTGATGAAGGTGGTCAGGGCGGCGCCCTTGTTGCCACGTTCTTCTTTCTCGACCTGGACGATGACTTCCTGGCCTTCGCTCAGGACGTCCTTGATATTCACGCGGCCTTCGGGGGCTTTCTTGAAGTATTCGCGGGAGATTTCTTTGAGGGGCAGGAAGCCGTGGCGCTCGGAGCCGAAATCGACAAAGGCAGCCTCAAGGCTTGGTTCGATGCGAGTAATACGGCCTTTATAGATGTTGGCCTTCTTTTGCTCGCGTGCACCGGATTCGATGTCCAGGTCGTAGAGGCGTTGGCCATCTACCAGTGCAACACGCAACTCTTCGGGTTGAGTTGCGTTAATCAGCATTCTTTTCATGTTGTACCGTCGGTTTCCGGGCTGCCGGAAACGGCGTTCGGCACACACGACTTCTCACGGTCGGTGTCAGGTGCGTCAAGAGTGGTTGGCCACTCCAGTGTCCAGCAATAACCGGCCAATTGGGCCGCTATCGCGACGGACGCGTCCTGCTCGTTAGCGGTGGTGACAAAGGCACCACTTCAACAAAAGCTAAGGTCAGGAGGAGGAATCAACCGGCGACTGTGGACGAGATGAAGCGTCTAAATATAAGCCTAGTGCTACACAGTCCGACGGTTGTGCATCTCCACCCTACACGTATCCCTGATAATTCGGGTGCTGCCGCGCGCAGAATCCGCAGCGGGTTGGCATTTACCGTGTTCTCCAATGGGGAGTCCACGCTCATGGCTAAACAAGACTAGGTGTGGGCGACTGCGCTCTCACTCAGCTCTTAACAGGCGTTGTTTCCGAAGCATTCGCCATGGTCTGGCTCAAGACTGACTGCACTTTGTGAACTGGCCGTAAATATCGGCGCAAAAGGCGAGTATTCACTCTGCTTTCTGCACTCGCTTCAGGCCTCATGTCACCTGCGCTTGTTACAATCCCGAGCCTTCCAAGGTGGCGAAAGCCCCGTAGGACGGCCTCGCGTCCTGATGAATTGCGATGGTCAGGGCCGGCAGTTTGCCGCATGTCCTCTGTCCAGGCCGCTTTTGGCGGCGTTCGCGACTATAGCAGCAATGATTAAGTGCTTCAATTCCATAAAAAATTGTTATCATCGCCGGCATGACGACTACCGCCCCCCCGACCCCCAGCGTCCAGCTGCTTGAGGTCTCGCCGGAATATGCCGGCCAACGCATCGACAATTTTCTCCTGGCCCGGCTCAAAGGCGTGCCCAAGACCTTGATCTACCGCATTTTGCGTAAAGGCGAAGTGCGCGTGAACAAGGGCCGGATCAAGCCTGAGTACAAGTTGCAGGCGGGCGATATCGTCCGTGTGCCGCCTGTGCGCGTGCCTGAGCGCGACGAGCCTGTGCCATTGGCCCAGGGCCTGTTGCAGCGCCTGGAAGCCTCGATTGTCTTCGAAGACAACAAGCTGATCGTGATCAACAAACCCTGCGGCATTGCGGTTCACGGCGGCAGTGGCCTGAATTTCGGCGTGATCGAAGCCTTTCGCCAGTTGCGCCCGGATGCCAAGGAGCTGGAACTGGTCCATCGCCTTGACCGTGATACTTCCGGCCTGCTGATGATCGCCAAGAAGCGCAGCATGTTGCGCCATCTGCACACTGCCCTGCGTGGCGATGGCGTGGACAAGCGTTACATGGCGTTGGTGCGTGGTAACTGGGCCAGTTCGATCAAGAGCGTGCGTGCGCCACTGCAGAAAAGCAACCTGCGTTCCGGCGAGCGTATGGTCGAGGTGGACGAGGAGGGTAAGGAAGCCCTGACGCTGTTCAAGGTGCTGCGCCGTTTCGGCGACTTTGCCACCATGGTCGAGGCCAAGCCGGTCACTGGTCGTACCCACCAGATTCGTGTGCATACCCTGCATGCGGGCCACTGCATTGCTGGCGACACCAAGTACGGCGACGAGGGTTTCTCCAAGGAAATCCGCGACCTGGGCGGTAAGCGCCTGTTCCTGCATGCCTATATGCTTACGGTGCCGCTGCCCGATGGCGGCGAGCTGAAATTGCAGGCGCCGGTCGATGAGATGTGGGCCAAGACCGTGGAGCGTTTGAGTGTCGCACCTTGACTACAAGCTGCTGATCTTCGATTGGGATGGGACGCTGGCCGATTCCATTGGTCGGATTGTCGAGTCGATGCACATGGCGTCAACCCGTTCAGGCTATGAGTTGTGCAGCGACCTGGCGGTTAAAGGCATCATCGGCCTGGGGTTGCCTGAGGCTATTCGCACCCTGTACCCGCAAATCGGTGACCAGGAACTGATTGCGTTCCGTCAGCACTATGCCGATCACTACATCGCTCTGGAAGCCGAGCCGTCGCCACTGTTTGACGGCGTAAGGCAATCCTTGGCGGCGTTTCGCGCCGAGGGCTATCACCTGGCTGTTGCTACCGGTAAGGCTCGCCGTGGCTTGGATCGGGTGCTCAAGGCCCATGGTTTCGAGGATTATTTCGACATCACCCGCGCCGCGGATGAAACCGCCAGCAAGCCTCATCCTCTGATGCTGGAGCAGATCCTGGATCATTGCGGTGTATCGCCGCGCCAGGCATTGATGGTGGGTGACGCGTCCTTCGACCTGATGATGGCGCGCAATGCCGGCATGGACAGCGTGGCGGTCAGCTATGGCGCCCAGGCTGGCGAGGCGTTGCAGCAATACGAGCCGAGGCTGACGATTGATCATTTTTCTGAATTGCAGGCCTGGCTTAGCCGGGCCCAATGAGTTTTTGCTGGGGTTAATGGCATGAGTGACGAGTGGAAAGCGCCCGAAAAGGCCGAGAACAGTGATGATAAAAGCTGGAAGCTGCTGGAGAAGACCCTCCTGGCCAGCGTCCAGGAACAGCGTCGTTCGCGGCGCTGGGGGATTTTCTTCAAGCTGCTGACCTTTGTTTACCTGCTCGGCATGCTGGCGCTGTTCAGTCCGCTGATGGACATGGAAAAAAGCGCCACCCGCGGCAGTCACTACACTGCCTTGATCGAAGTGCGTGGAGTGATTGCCGACAAGGAGCCCGCCAGCGCTGACAATATCGTCACCAGCCTGCGCGCCGCGTTCGAAGACTCCAAGGTCAAGGGCGTGATCCTGCGCATCAACAGCCCGGGCGGCAGCCCTGTGCAGTCGGGCTATGTCTATGACGAGATTCGGCGCCTGCGCGCACTGCATCCGGATACCAAACTCTATGCAGTAATTTCCGACCTGGGCGCCTCGGGGGCCTATTACATCGCCAGTGCCGCCGACCAGATCTATGCCGATAAGGCCAGCCTGGTGGGCTCCATTGGGGTGACGGCAGCCGGTTACGGGTTTGTCGGCACCATGGAGAAGCTGGGGGTGGAGCGGCGCATCTATACCTCCGGCGAGCACAAGGCATTCCTTGATCCGTTCCAGCCGCAAAAGGCCGATGAGACACAGTTCTGGCAGGGCGTGCTCGACACCACCCATCGCCAGTTCATTGCCAGCGTGAAGCAGGGGCGTGGGGATCGATTGAAGGATAAAGACCATCCGGAGCTGTTCTCCGGGCTAGTGTGGTCGGGCGAGCAGGCATTGCCGCTGGGCTTGATCGATGGCCTGGGCAGTGCCAGTTCGGTGGCACGGGATGTGGTTGGCGAGAAGGAGTTGGTGGATTTCACGGTTGAGGAATCGCCGTTTGATCGCTTCTCCAAGAAGCTGGGTGCCAGTGTGGCTGAGAAGCTTGCGCTGTACATGGGCTTCCAAGGCCCGACGCTACGCTGATATCTCAAGCCAGCTGTAGATCAAAATGTGGGAGGGGGCTTGCCCCCTCCCACATTTGTTTTTATGGTGTTCTCAGGGGATTTGCACGCCTTCAGCGAGCAGCATATCCACCAGTCGAATCAGCGACAGGCCGACAAGGCTGGTCGCATCCCGCCCTTCGGTGCTTTGGAACAGGCTCACGCCCAGCCCCTCGGCCTTGAAGCTGCCCGCGCAGTCGTAGGGTTGCTCGATCCGCAGGTAGCGCTCAATACGCTCTGCATCCAGCTCGCGCATGTGCACGGTGAAGGGTACGCAGTCGACCTGGCAATGCCCTGTCTCACTGTTAAGCAGTGCCAATCCGGTAAGAAAGCTTACACGTTTGCCGCTGGCCGCCAACAATTGCTCGCGGGCGTTTTCAAAGGTGTGGGGTTTGCCGATGATCCGGCCTTCGAGTGCGGCCACCTGATCCGAACCGATAATCAAATGCCCAGGATGGCTGGCCGCAAGGGCGCGGGCCTTTTGTTCGGCCAGGCGTTTGACCAGCTCAATGGCCGATTCACCCGTGCGGTGGCCTTCGTCGATATCCGGCGAGCTGCAGGTGAACGGCAGGTGCAGGCGGCTCAGTAATTCCCGGCGATAAACCGAGCTGGACGCGAGTAATAACGGCAGCATATACGTCTCCTCAAGGCAGTCGCCGATTCTAGCGACGTGACCGGCTGACGCACAGGGCTGAATTTCCTTTGACATGGCTGGGGGCATCCCTATAATGCTGCGCCTATGTTGAATGACCCGATTCCACCTCACGTTGACCCGCGCAAATTGGCTGATCGTGGCACCACCCTTCAAGGTGAAGTGCTGCTGGCCGATTTGGAGAGACTCTGCGACCCGCTTTCCGACACTGTCGGTACGGTGCAGGCTAAATTCGTTTTTGAACGAGATGAACGTAAGTCTGTGGTAATCCACAGCTTTATCGACACCGAAGTCAAAATGGTTTGCCAGCGTTGTCTTGAGCTGGTCACCCTGCCGATCCACAGCGAATGCAGTTATGCTGTGGTGAAAGAGGGTGCGAATACCCAGTCGTTGCCGAAAGGTTATGACGTGCTGGAACTGGGCGAAGATCCATTGGATCTGCATGCACTGATCGAGGAGGAGCTTTTGCTCGCCTTGCCCATTGTGCCTGCTCATCATCCGGAAGAATGCCAGCAGCCGGAGGGTCTCGATGACGAGGCCGAGCCGAGCGAGGACGAGGTAACGCGGTCCAACCCGTTCAGTGTATTGGCGCAGTTAAAGCGTGACCCAAACGTTTAGGAGTTAATCAATTATGGCTGTTCAGCAGAACAAAAAATCCCGCTCCGCCCGTGACATGCGCCGTTCGCACGACGCTCTCGAGGCTAGCACCCTGTCCGTGGAAAAGACCACTGGTGAAGTTCACCTGCGTCACCACGTATCGCCAGAAGGCGTATACCGTGGCCGTAAAGTGATCGACAAGGGCGCTGACGAGTAATCACTTGTCTGCTCAAGTCATCGCGATTGACGCAATGGGCGGGGACTTCGGTCCCCGCAGCATTGTTCAGGCCTGCATTGCCAGCCTGTCTGCAACGCCCTCGCTGCATCTGACCCTTGTCGGTCAACCCTCCCTTCTTGAAGAACTGATTGCCAGCCATCCGGCGGTGGATCGCGCGCGCCTGACGATTACGCCGGCCAGTGAAGCCATCAGCATGGATGAAAAGCCGGCGGCCGCCCTGCGCGGCAAACCCGATTCTTCAATGCGAGTGGCCCTGGAGCTGCTGCGTGATGGCAAGGCGCAAGCCTGTGTCAGTGCCGGCAATACGGGGGCGTTGATGGCTTTGTCGCGGCATGTGCTCAAAACCTTGCCCGGTATTGACCGGCCGGCGATGGTCGCGGCGATCCCGACGCAGAAAGGCTATTGCCAGCTACTGGACCTGGGCGCCAATGTCGATTGCAGTGCCGAGCACCTGTTGCAGTTTGCCGTGATGGGTTCGGTGGCCGCCGAAGCGCTGGGCGTTGCCCGTCCGCGTATAGCCTTGCTGAATATCGGGACCGAGGACATTAAGGGCAACCAGCAGGTCAAGCTTGCCGCAACCTTGTTGCAAAGTGCGCGGGGCTTGAACTATATCGGCTTTGTCGAAGGTGACGGCTTGTACCGTGGCGAGGCCGATGTGGTGGTGTGTGACGGTTTTGTCGGCAACATACTGCTCAAGTCCAGCGAAGGCCTGGCGACCATGATTGCCTCGCGTATCGAGGCATTGTTCAAGCGCAACCTGGCGTCGCGCATGGTGGGTGCCTTGGCGCTGCCGTTGATGCGCCGCCTGCAGGCTGATCTGGCGCCGGCTCGGCATAATGGCGCGAGCTTCCTGGGGTTGCAGGGCATTGTGGTGAAAAGCCATGGCTCGGCAGGTGTCGAGGGCTTCCAAAGCGCGATTGCGCGGGCCTTGATCGAGATCCAGGAAAACCTGCCGCAACGCTTGCACGGCCGTCTTGAGGATCTGTTGCCTTAGGCGAATTGGCCCGGGAGTGCTTAAATGTGACCGGCCAGTTCAATTGACCATCCAATCTGTCAGTTTCGTCTGCTCCCGGCATTCATTTTAAGATCGGGAGCGACTATTTCCGACGACCAGATCATTAGGGGCTTGTTACATGTCTACATCCCTCGCATTCGTCTTTCCAGGGCAGGGTTCGCAGTCCCTCGGCATGTTGGCCGAACTGGGCGCGCAATACCCGCTGATCCTGGATACCTTCAAGGAAGCTTCCGACGCCCTGGGTTACGACCTGTGGGCGCTGACCCAGCAGGGGCCGGAAGAGCAGCTTAATCAAACCGATAAAACCCAGCCGGCCATCCTGACCGCTTCGATCGCCCTGTGGCGCTTGTGGCTGGCAGAAGGCGGGGCGCGTCCGGCATTTGTTGCTGGGCACAGCCTGGGCGAATACAGCGCCCTGGTGGCGGCGGGCAGCCTGACCCTTGGTGAAGCGGTCAAGCTGGTCGAGCGTCGTGGCCAGTTGATGCAGGAAGCCGTTCCGGCCGGGCAGGGCGGCATGGCCGCGATCCTGGGCCTGGACGATGCGGTGGTAATCGAGGCCTGCGCCGAAGCGGCGCAAGGTGAAGTGGTCAGCGCGGTGAACTTCAACTCCCCTGGCCAGGTGGTGATCGCCGGCGCCAAGGCGGCTGTTGAGCGCGCCATCGAAGGCTGCAAGGCCCGTGGTGCCAAGCGTGCGCTGCCATTGCCGGTGAGCGTGCCGTCCCACTGTGAACTGATGCGTCCGGCTGCCGAGCGTTTTGCCGAGTCCATCGCTGCCATCAACTGGCAGGCGCCACAGATCCCGTTGGTGCAGAACGTCAGTGCCGCGGTTGCACCCGACCTCGAGACTCTCAAACGCGACCTGCTGGAGCAACTCTACAAGCCAGTGCGTTGGGTTGAATCGGTCCAGACCCTGGCCGCCAACGGCGCTACCGAACTGGTCGAGTGCGGCCCGGGCAAAGTCCTGGCAGGCCTGAACAAGCGTTGCGCCGACGGTGTGTCGACCGCCAACCTCAACACCCCTGAAGCCTTCGCTGCCGCCCGCGCGGCACTGGCCTGAATTGCGAAATTAGGAGAAGCCTGCATGAGTCTGCAAGGTAAAGTTGCACTGGTTACTGGCGCAAGCCGTGGCATTGGCCAGGCGATCGCCCTGGAACTGGGCCGTCAGGGCGCCGTTGTGATCGGCACCGCCACTTCCGCATCGGGCGCCGAGCGTATCGCCGCGACCTTGAAGGAAAATGGCGTGCAGGGCACCGGCCTTGAGCTGAATGTGACCAGCGATGAGTCCGTGGCTGCCGTATTGGCCCAGATCACCGCACAGTTCGGCGCGCCGGCAATTTTGGTTAACAACGCCGGCATCACCCGTGACAACCTGATGATGCGCATGAAAGACGACGAGTGGTACGACGTGGTCGATACCAACCTGAACAGTCTGTTTCGCCTGTCCAAGGGCGTTTTGCGCGGTATGACCAAGGCGCGTTGGGGCCGAATTATCAATATTGGCTCCGTAGTGGGTGCCATGGGCAACGCAGGCCAAGTAAACTATGCCTCCGCCAAGGCCGGCCTGGAAGGTTTCAGCCGTGCACTGGCACGTGAAGTCGGCTCGCGGTCGATTACGGTCAACTCGGTGGCCCCAGGGTTCATCGACACCGATATGACCCGCGAACTGCCGGAAGCACAGCGTGAAGCCTTGCTGACGCAGATTCCGCTGGGCCGTCTGGGCCAGGCCCAAGAGATCGCGAATGTGGTCACTTTCCTGGCATCCGACGGTGCGGCATACGTGACTGGGGCTACAATCCCGGTGAACGGCGGGATGTACATGAGTTAAATTGTGACGGATCGCTTCAAAAAAATGTCATACGAGCTGTCTAAAATCCGTTATAAAGCTGCAACTTAATTTATAGGCAGATGGTCGGCGGGGTACGGGGTGAAGCTTTCAGTTGAAAAGCTGAAATGGCTTTCTATACACTTACCCACTGGCCAGCTGCCTGAATTTGTCCATTAGGAGTTAAACAAGGTATGAGCACCATCGAAGAGCGCGTCAAGAAAATCGTCGCCGAGCAACTGGGCGTTAAGGAAGAAGAAGTGGTCAACACTGCTTCCTTCGTAGAAGACCTGGGTGCCGATTCCCTTGACACCGTTGAGCTGGTGATGGCTCTGGAAGAGGAATTCGAGACCGAAATCCCGGACGAAGAAGCTGAAAAAATCACTACTGTTCAAGCTGCCATCGACTACGTTACTAGCCACCAGGCGTAATAGTTTGTAGTCGTCGCTTGCTGTCAGGGAAAAACCGCACTGCTGTAACGGCGTGCGGTTTTTTCTTTAAGCGGTGATGAAAAGCAAGCTGCGAAGCGAAGTGTCGTCATTAGAAAAAGGAGAGTGCTGTGTCGCGTAGACGCGTCGTAGTCACCGGTATGGGTATGTTGTCGCCACTGGGCACGGATGTGCCAAGCAGTTGGCAGGGCATTCTGGCTGGCCGCAGTGGTATTGGTCTGATCGAACACACGGACCTTTCTGCCTATTCCACCCGTTTTGGCGGCTCGGTAAAGGGTTTCAATGTCGAGCAATACCTCTCGATCAAAGAGTCCCGCAAGCTCGACCTGTTCATTCAATACGGCCTGGCGGCCGGTTTTCAGGCAGTGCGTAATGCGGGCCTGGAAGTCACCGACGCCAACCGTGAGCGCATCGGCGTGGCCATGGGGTCGGGTATTGGCGGCTTGACCAATATCGAAGAAACCAGCCGCACGCTGCACGAATCCGGCCCTCGTCGAATTTCACCGTTCTTCGTACCGGGCTCGATCATCAATATGATTTCCGGCTTCCTGTCCATCCACCTGGGGGCACAGGGGCCTAACTACGCCATTTCGACGGCGTGCACCACGGGCACTCACTGCATCGGCATGGCGGCGCGCAACATCGCCTATGACGAAGCGGACGTGATGATCGCCGGTGGCGCCGAAATGGCCGCCTGCGGCCTGGGCATGGGCGGCTTCGGCGCCTCCCGTGCGCTGTCGACCCGCAATGACGAACCGACCCGTGCCAGCCGTCCGTGGGACAAGGGCCGCGACGGCTTCGTACTGGCCGACGGTGCCGGTGCCCTGGTACTCGAAGAGTTGGAGCACGCCAAGGCGCGTGGCGCCACCATCTACGCCGAGTTGATCGGCTTTGGCATGAGCGGCGACGCCTACCACATGACCTCGCCACCGTCCGACGGTGCCGGTGCTGCGCGCTGCATCACCAACGCCCTGCGCGATGCGAAGGTCAACCCCAACCAGGTGCAGTACATCAACGCCCATGGTACTTCGACGCCGACCGGTGACCTGGCGGAAGCCGAGGCCATCAAGTCGGTGTTCGGCGAGCACGCCTACAAGCTGGCGGTCAGTTCCACCAAGTCCATGACCGGCCACCTGTTGGGCGCGGCGGGCGCGGTGGAGGCGATCTTCAGCGTGATGGCAATCAAGGATCAGGTCGCTCCGCCGACCATCAACCTGGATGAACCGGACGAAGGCTGCGACCTGAACTTCGTGCCTCACGAAGCGCAACCGATGCCGATCGACGTGGCGATTTCCAACTCGTTCGGTTTTGGTGGCACCAACGGGTCCCTGGTGTTCCGCCGGTTCGCCGAGTGATGCACAGCTGGGTCGACGGTCAACCAGTGGACTCCGTGCCCCTGAAAGATCGCGGCCTGGCGTATGGCGATGGCTTGTTCGAGACCATCGCCGTCAAGGCCGGGCAGCCGCTGTTGCTCGACCGTCACCTGCAGCGCCTGAATGAGGGCTGCAGGCGTTTGGCATTAGTTGCCGACCACGGTGTGATTCGCAGCGAAGTGCTGGCCTATGCCGTCGCCCTCGGCGACGGTATCCTCAAGTTGATCCTTACCCGTGGCGATAGCCTGCGCGGCTATGGTCTCAACCCTGGCGCTCCGGTGCGCCGTATCTTGCAGGGCAGTGCGCCCGCGACTTATCCCCCCGCCCATGGTGTCGAAGGCATCCGCCTGTTTCCGTGCGCGACCCGCTTGGCCGAACAGCCGTTGTTGGCCGGTCTCAAGCACCTCAATCGTCTGGAGCAAGTGCTCGCACGCGCAGAATGGCAAGATGCCGATCATGCCGAAGGCTTGATGCTGGATATGTCCGGTCGGGTTATCGAAGGCGTGTTCAGCAACTTGTTCCTGGTGCGCAACGGCTTGTTACTAACCTCTGACCTGAGTCGATGTGGCGTGGCCGGCGTGATGCGCGCCGAGCTGCTGGCCCAGGCTCAGGCGCTGGGCATCCCGGTAGTCGTGGCCGACGTCAGTGTCGAGCAGTTGCGACAGGCCGATGAAGTCTTCGTCTGCAACAGCGTATATGGCATTTGGCCGGTGCGCGGATGCGCTGCGATGAGCTGGCCGGTTGGGCCGCTCACCCGTAAACTGCAGGGTATTGTTCGCGCGCTATTGGATATTTGAGTTGATACGAAAACTGGTTTTACTGCTGCAGATCAGCCTGGTCTCGGCGGCGTTGCTCGTGGGCTTTTCGGCCTGGAAGCTCGACTCTGCCCTCAAGCAGCCTTTGGCGCTGTCCCAGGAGCAGTTGCTCGACGTACCGGCTGGCGCTACCCCGACGGGCACCTTCAATCGTCTGGAAGCTGACGGTGTGCTCGACGATGCCTTCTGGCTGCGCCTGTACTGGCGCTTCAATCTCGAAGGCCAGCCACTGCACAGCGGTGAATACCGCATGACTCCCGGTCTTACCGCCGAGGGGCTGATTGGCCTGTGGCAGCGTGGCGAAGTGGTGCAGTACAGCCTGACGCTGGTGGAAGGCTGGAATTTCCGTCAGGTGCGCATGGCCCTGGCCAAGCACGAAAAGATCGTGCAGACCCTTCCAGGGCTGACTGACAGTGAAGTAATGGAAAAGCTCGGCCACCCGGGTGTATTCCCCGAGGGGCGTTTCTTCCCCGACACTTATCGCTTCGTGCGCGGTATGACCGATGTCGAATTCCTGAAAAAAGCCTACAACCGCCTCGACGATGTCCTCGCTCAGGAGTGGAGCAAGCGTGCCGCCGATGTGCCGTACACCGACCCTTATCAGGCGCTGATCATGGCGTCCCTGGTGGAGAAGGAGACCGGTGTACCGCAAGAGCGTGGGCAGATCGCTGGTGTGTTTGTGCGTCGCATGAAGATCGGCATGTTGCTGCAGACCGATCCGACTGTGATCTACGGCCTGGGTGAGCGCTACAACGGCAAGTTGACCCGCGCCCACCTCAAGGAAGCCAACCCTTACAATACCTACATGATCGCCGGCCTGCCGCCGACACCCATCGCCATGGTCGGTCGCGAGGCCATCCACGCGGCGCTGAACCCGGAACCGGGCAGCAGCCTGTATTTCGTCGCCCGTGGCGATGGCAGCCATATTTTCTCGGATAACCTGGATGCGCATAATGCCGCCGTGCGCGAGTTCCAGCTCAAGCGGCGTGCCGACTACCGCTCCAGCCCGGCGCCGGTGGTGAAACCACTGGACGACACAGCCCCACCCGGCGACGCACCGATCGAGCCCACACCGGACACCATCGTGCCGCAAAGCCCGCAATGACTCTGACTAAGGACTGCCCGTGACTGGCTTGTTTATTACCCTGGAAGGCCCGGAAGGCGCCGGCAAAAGCACGAACCGTGACTACCTGGCCGAGCGCCTGCGTGCTCAGGGCATCGAAGTGGTGCTGACCCGTGAACCGGGTGGTACGCCACTGGCCGAGCGGATTCGCGACGTCCTGTTGGCCCCGGGTGACGAGCAGATGAACCCGGACACCGAGCTGCTGCTGGTATTCGCCGCCCGTGCCCAGCACCTGGCCGAAGTAATCCGCCCGGCCCTCGCACGCGGTGCGGTGGTGATCTGTGATCGTTTCACCGATTCCACCTACGCCTATCAGGGCGGTGGCCGAGGCTTGTGCCTGGAACGCATCGCTACCCTGGAAACCTTCGTGCAGGGGGATTTGCGCCCCGATCTGACCCTGCTGTTCGACCTGCCGGTGGAAGTGGGCATGGCTCGCGCCAGTGCCCGGGGGCGCCTGGATCGTTTCGAGTTGGAAGGGCAGGCATTTTTCGAAGCTGTGCGCAGCGCTTTCCTGCAGCGTGCCAAGGCTGAGCCTGCGCGTTATCACCTGCTGGACGCCGCCCAGCCGCTGGCCCGGGTGCAACAGGCCATCGACGCACTGTTGCCGACACTGTTGGAGCGCACCCGTGGCTGAGTCCTACCCGTGGCAGGACAGCCTTTGGCAGCAACTGGCCGGGCGTGCCCAGCACGCCCATGCCTATTTGCTGCATGGGCCGGTGGGCATCGGTAAACGCCACCTCGCCGAGCGCCTGATGGCCAGCCTGTTGTGCCAGCGCCCGGTCGATCTGCAGGCGTGCGGTGAGTGCAAATCCTGCCTGCTGCTCAAGGCCGGCAGTCACCCGGACAACTATGTGCTGGAACCCGAGGAAGCGGACAAGGCGATCAAGGTCGACCAGGTGCGTGACCTGGTCAGCTTCGTGGTGCAGACCGCGCAGATGGGCGGGCGCAAAGTGGTGTTGATCGAGCCGGTCGAGGCGATGAACATCAACGCCGCCAACGCCTTGCTCAAAAGCCTCGAAGAACCCTCCGGCGATACCGTGCTGTTGCTGGTAAGCCATCAGTCCAGCCGTTTGCTACCGACTATTCGCAGCCGCTGCGTGCAGCAGGCATGCCCATTGCCGAGCGAGGCCATGAGCTTGCAATGGTTGGCGCAGGCATTGCCGGAGTGCACCGCAGAGGAACGCGTCGAATTACTGACCCTGGCGGCCGGTTCGCCCTTGGCGGCAGTCAAGCTGCAAGCCCAGGGCGTGCGTGAGCAGCGGGCGTTGGTCGTGGATGGCGTGAAGAAGCTGCTCAAGCAGGAGCTGTCTGCCACGCAACTGGCCGAAGGCGCCTGGAAGGATATCCCCCTGTTGCTGTTGTTCGACTGGTTCTGCGACTGGTCCAGCCTGATCCTGCGCTACCAGTTGACCCAGGATGAAAACGGCCTGGGCCTGGCGGATATGCGCAAGGTCCTGCAATACCTGGCGCAGAAAAGTGCCCAGGACAAAGTGCTGAACATCCAGGACTGGATTCTTGCCCAGCGCCAGAAGGTACTCGGCAAGGCCAACCTCAACCGCGTGCTGTTGCTCGAAGCGCTGCTGGTGCAGTGGGTCGGCCTGCTCGGGCGGCGTTAATTTCCGTGGCCGACGGGTGTATCGTTGGCCAGACTCTTTTCGTGACTTAAAGCCCTGACTCCCTATGCTCGTAGATTCCCATTGCCACCTTGATCGTCTCGACCTTGCCCAGCACGGCGGTTCCCTCGACGCCGCCCTTGAAGCTGCCCGCCAGCGTGGGGTAGGCCACTTCCTATGTATCGGTGTCAGCGCTGAGAACGCCGCCGACGTCAAGGCCCTGGCTGAGCGCTACACGGACGTGGATTGCTCTGTGGGTATCCACCCGCTGGACCTCAAGCCCGACGAAGCCCCGGCCCTCGATTGGCTATTGGGCGAACTCAACCACCCACGGGTGGTAGCCATCGGTGAGACCGGCCTGGACTACCACTACGAACCCGAAGCCGCCGAGTTACAGCAGGCTTCGTTCCGCCTGCACCTGCAAGCTGCCCAACAGACCGGCAAGCCGGTGATCGTCCACACCCGTGGCGCCCGGGCCGATACCTTGACGCTTTTGCGTGAAGCCGCACTGCCACAGGCCGGTGTACTGCACTGCTTTACTGAGGACTGGGACATGGCCAAAGCTGCCCTGGACCTGGGATTCTATATTTCCCTGTCGGGTATCGTCACCTTCCGCAATGCCGACGCGCTGCGTGACGTAGCCCGCCAAGTGCCGGCCGACCGCCTGCTGGTGGAAACCGACTCGCCCTACCTGGCGCCTATCCCCCATCGCGGTAAGCCGAACCTGCCGGAATACGTGCGTGACGTGGCCGATTACCTGGCAATGCTGCGCGGCGAGTCCTACGAGCATTTTGCCGAGCAGACGACCGAGAACTTCAAGCGCCTGTTTCCGCTGGCCCATGTAGCAGTTGGATAAACGCTCGAATTCCAGGCAAAAAAAACCCGGGTTCTGGGGGGGGAATCCGGGCTAAGACCATTAGGAGTAAAACAAGGGCACACAGTCCGTCGGTACCCAGGTCGACGCGTCACTTGGGGGAGATGTCGCGCCGACAGTTGAAGTATTGATCACTATCTCATTCAGTCCAGTCGGATCTGATCGTTTTTTAAACAGATTTGGAATACGCCCGCTTCTCTTGAGTTCTCATTGCTCAGGTGGGCAGGTTCAGGTGATACGTATTATTTCTGACTGATAGAGGCAGGATCGTTGGCGCATTGAAAGTTATGTGCCTGGCGGGTTCACATAGACATTGCCCAACGACCGTTCAGTCGGGATAATCCCTCGCATCGGGTAAATCGTATCGCCACGTATCTGTGGCCCTGCGCAACCCTCCCTATTCCGACCTTTGCAGACCTTTTCCTCATGCACAAAGAACCCCGTAAGGTCCGTGAGTTTCGCCGCCGTGAGCAGGAAATTCTCGACACTGCACTCAAGTTATTCCTCGACCAGGGCGAAGACAGTGTCACCGTCGAGATGATTGCGGATGCCGTGGGTATCGGCAAAGGCACAATCTACAAGCACTTCAAGTCCAAGGCCGAGATCTATCTGCGTCTGATGCTCGATTACGAGCGTGACTTGAACGAGTTGCTGCACTCGGCCGACGTCGACAAAGACAAGGAAGCCTTGTCCCGCGCTTACTTCGAGTTCCGCATGCGTGACCCGCAACGCTACCGCCTGTTCGACCGCCTGGAAGAGAAGGTGGTCAAAGGTCACCAGGTGCCGGAAATGGTCGAGGAGCTCCACAAGATTCGCGCCTCGAACTTCGAACGCCTGACGCTGCTGATCAAGGGCCGTATCAGTGAAGGCAAGCTCGAAGACGTACCGCCGTATTTCCACTACTGCGCCGCCTGGGCTTTGGTGCATGGCGCCGTGGCGTTGTACCACTCGCCGTTCTGGAGCAATGTGCTGGAAGATCAGGAAGGCTTCTTCCAGTTCCTGATGGACATCGGTGTGCGCATGGGCAACAAGCGCAAGCACAGCTCTGAACTGCCAGGCGCTGAAAAGAGTGGTGAAACCCCGGCTACGTAAGTCATTCGCCAATGATTTACTGCCAGGCGCAGTACCCCAGGAATATACTCAGGCAAGGACCTTGCTAAAAGCTGATTTATAAGTCAGCTTTTAGTGCGCCCGAATTATCCTCTGCCGGAGTGATCCATGATCGTTGATCGTCAAGGCAGGCGTTTTCGCAATTTGCGAATCAGCCTGACCTCAGCCTGCAATTACGCGTGTACCTATTGCGTGCCAAATGGCAAGCGGCTGGTGGCTGCCCAAGACGAACTTTCGGCCCAGGCCATGGCCCGGGGCGTGGCTTACCTGATCGAAGCAGCCGGTATCGAGCGCTTGCGCATTACCGGCGGTGAACCGCTGGTCAGCCCCAAGTTGGAAGCTTTCATGGGCGCGGTAGGGCAGATGGGCCTCAGCGACATCAGCCTGACCACCAACGGCCAACTGTTGGCGCGCAAGTTGCCGTTGCTGGTGACCGCCGGCATTCGACGCATCAATGTTTCCCTCGATACCCTGGATGCCGATGCCTTCCGCAGCATCGCCCGTGGCGGCGACCTGGCCACCGTGCTCGACGGCATGGACCAGGCCAGCGCTGCCGGGATCAAGATCAAGGTCAACATGGTGCCGTTGCGCGGCCAGAACCTGGACCAGGTGATGCCGCTGCTCGATTACTGCCTGGAGCGCGGCTACGAGCTGCGCTTTATCGAACTGATGCGCATGGGCCACCTGGCCAAGGACTCCAACGCGTTCCTGCAACAGTTCGTCAGCTTGCAGCAGCTGCTCAGCCTGATCGGCGAACACCACGAATATTTGCAAGCCAATGCGCCCGTCGACGCCACTGCAGTGCGCTACGAAGTGCCGGGCAAGGGCTTCTTCGGCGTGATCGCCAACGAAAGCGTGCCGTTCTGCCGCACCTGTTCGCGGCTGCGCTTATCCTCCACGGGATGGCTGCATGGGTGCCTTTCATCGAGCAATCGCCACTACGTCGGTGACTTGCTCGATCAGCCGCGCCACCAGGCATTGCCGGCCCTGCAGGGCTTGCTGATGAAGGCCCTGGGCGACAAACAGGAAGTAGCGTTTTCTGGCGGCGCGACGGTCATGAAGATCATCGGCGGCTAATGTAGATCTCCCGAGTTCACACAAATGAATATGGGGGCTCGCTCCCACATTTGATTGGGGGCGCTGCTCAATGGCGCGGATTCTGCATCTCACCCCCATTCGCCGGTTTTCCGTCACCGGCTTCTGGAGGATTAGGATGCGTAGTCTGGTTTTGCTGCTGGCGTTGTTGGCCCTGGGCGGTTGCATGACCGTCAGCGATATGGCCGAAGGCACCCGCTATCAGATGAGCGACGCCGGGTTGCTCGACCACAGCGATACCCGGCGTACTGCCTCAGTGCGCATACAGCCGGACTCCTTTGTGTTTATCGCCCAGGGCGCCTTCGTACCGCCGGGTAGCGCGTATCCGCGGCCTAACGTGGTAGCCGAGGAGGCGTTCAACGGCTTTGTCGAATATTTCCCGATGGTGCGTCGCGCGCGCCAACCGGAAGGTCTAGAGCAGGCCATGGCCGAAGCCCGCGAGGCGGGTGCCCACTACTTGCTGTATTGCCGTTTTGCGGCAGCCGATGACCGTATCGGCAATGCCGACGAATGGACTGACCAGCAAGCCCTGGACCGCCTGGGGCTGGACAGCGGCGTGATCCAAGTCATGTTGATCGAGACCAGCACCCAGTATTTGATCGATACTGCCCGTATTCGCAGTCGTGGCGGTTTACTGACGTTCCACGACACATCACCACAAGATCTGATTGCCCGTCCCCTGGCGCAATACGCCCGAGGCTTGCTGGGCATGAGCAATCAGTAGACCTGAGGAGAACCCCATGACCGATTCCGCCAAGGCCAATGATCTATTGGCCCAACTGCCGAAGGGCAAGGGACCGGCGCCGGTGCACCTGTGGAACCCGGATTTCTGCGGCGATATCGACATGCGCATCGCCCGCGACGGCACTTGGTTCTACCAAGGCACGCCCATCGGGCGCAAGCCGATGGTCAAGTTGTTTTCCAACATCATCCGTCGCGATGGCGATGACTATTTTCTGGTCACCCCGGTGGAAAAAGTCGGGATAACCGTCGATGACGCGCCGTTTGTCGCCGTCACCCTGGACGTGCAAGGGCAGGGCGAAAGTCAATTACTGCGCTTTACCACCAACGTCGATGAGCAGATCGAGGCCGGCCTTGAACACCCGTTGCGGGTGGTGATCGACCCCGACACCCAGGAACCTGCGCCCTATCTGCGGGTGCGCGCTAATCTTGAAGCCCTGGTGCACCGCAATGCCTTCTATCAATTGGTGGAGCTGGCGGTGAGCCGTCCGATCAACGGTCAGAACTGGCTTGGCGTATGGAGCGGCGGGGTGTTTTTCCCCATTGGCCTGGAACCTTGAAGACGATTTTGTCTTTGTTCTGAAATAATTCCCTTGCCGGGAATGGGCGCTTTCGGTTATCAATTTGTACATGATTAGACATGTCCGATTTGATAAGAAAAAACGCGTCGTCGACGAACTCATCCGCCGAATCGAGGGTGGAGTGATGGCCGACGGTTTCCTGCTGCCGGGCGAGCACCAACTGGCCGAGGAGTTTGCGGTCAGCCGTGGCACGTTGCGCGAAGCGCTGGCCGAGCTTAAACGTCGTCACTACATTGCGACCCAAAGCGGTGTTGGCTCCATCGTCACCTTTGACGGCATGGTGCTGGACCAGCGTAGCGGTTGGGCCCAGGCTCTGGCGGATACGGGCGCGCAGGTGTCCACCGAGATCCTGCGCTTCGAGGCCGTGACCCGTGCGGACCTGTTCAGCCGTTTCGGCACCGACCAATTCATCGCCCTTGACCGCCTGCGCCGCGCTGCCGACGGGACCCCGGTATCTCTGGAACGCTCGCTGATGCCCGCTGTCGGCGACCTGGAAAGCCTGCCGCGCATCGGCCTGATCGACAATTCCTTGACCATCACCCTGGCGGCCTACGGCTATGTGGGCGCCGATGGCGACCAATGGATCGGTGCCGAGCCCCTCAGCGACGAAGACGCCGAACGGCTCGGGCGGCCGATCGGCACGGTCTTTCTCAAAGCCTCGCGCACCACCTATGACCGTCGCGAGCGTTTCATGGAGCATGTCGAAAGCCTGCTCGACCCTGTGCACTTTCGCCTGCACCTGCAATTCGGAGCGTCGAAATGACAGCAGAACATCGCGCACTCGGTGCCTTCTACGGTTTGGCCCTGGGCGATGCCTTGGGCATGCCCACCCAGTCGTTGAGCCGGGAGCAGGTTCGACAGCGTTTCGGAGCCATCACCGCCCTGGAAGATGCGGGCGCCGACCAGCCCATCGCCCCGAACATGCCTGCCGGCTCCATTACCGATGACACCGAGCAAGCCATCCTGGTCGCCGAGTTGCTGGTGCAAGGCCATGGCCGGATCGAACCCACGGTGCTGGCTCAGCGCCTGATCGATTGGGAGGCCGTGATGCGCGCCAAGGGTTCCCAGGACTTGCTCGGGCCGTCGACCAAACGTGCCATCGACATGATCCTGGCCGGCCACACCCCAGAAGAGTCGGGGCGCTACGGCACCACCAATGGCGCGGCCATGCGTATCACGCCAGTGGGCATCGCCGCCGATGTCAGCGATCCGCAGCCATTTATCCAGGCCGTCATCCAGGCTTGCCAGGTCACCCATAACACCAGCCTGGGCATTTCCAGCGCCGCAGCCGTGGCGGCGGTGGTCTCGGCCGGCATCAACGGCGCCGACCTGGGCGAAGCCCTGAACATCGGCATCCAGATTGCGCAGCGGGCCGAAAACCACGGCCATTGGATCGCCGGGGGGCGCATTTCCACGCGTATCAGTTGGGCGCGCACCCTGAGCGTTGGCAGTGGTGATACGGCGCTGTTTGCGGACCTGCTCTATGAATTGATCGGCACGTCGGTCGCCTCCCAGGAGTCGGTGGTGGTGTCGTTCGCCCTTGCGCAGCAAGTGGCGTCGGGCGAGATGAATGCCTTCGAGGCCCTGTGCCTGGCTGCCAGCCTGGGAGGCGACACCGACACCATCGCCGCGATCCTCGGCGCCATGCTGGGGGCGTGCCTGGGCATGCAATGCTGGCCCGAGGCGTTGATCGAGCAGGTCAAGCAGGTCAATGGCCTTGAGTTGCGGCCGCTGGTTCAAGAACTGCTCAAATTGCGCTGAGCAGCACAAATCAAAGAAGGCCGGAATACCGCTGCACATTGCACATCTGCCACAACCACAATAATACAGGCATCAGGAGCACTCCCTCATGAGCAGCACCTCTTCCGGCCAGGGTGCCGGGCAATTGGAAACACGCGGTATCGAGCCGGTCCCTGAAAGCGAGTGCAACGGCCACCCGCTGCAGCTGTTCTGGGTATGGTTCGCCGCCAATATCAGCATCCTCGGCTTGCCGCTGGGCGCGACCCTCGTGGCGTTTCGTGGCTTGGCCATCTGGCAGGCGATAATTGTTGCGATCCTTGGCGCCGCCGGCTCCTTTGCGGTGGTGGGGATTATTTCCATCGCCGGGCGTCGAGGTCGCGCGCCCAGCCTGACCCTGTCCCGTGCCATCTTCGGTGTACGCGGCAATATCGGCCCGACCCTGGTCTCGCTGATGTCGCGCCTGGGCTGGGAAACCGTCAACACCACCACCGCCGCCTTTGTGCTGTTGTCGTTGTGTTCGATCCTGTTCGGTTCGCCAGTGGAGGCGAAAAGCGCGCCGCTGTTGACCCTGGTCTTTATCG
Organism: Pseudomonas synxantha; assembly: GCF_900105675.1. Classification (NCBI taxonomy): domain Bacteria; kingdom Pseudomonadati; phylum Pseudomonadota; class Gammaproteobacteria; order Pseudomonadales; family Pseudomonadaceae; genus Pseudomonas; species Pseudomonas synxantha. Next base: position 589,203 of record NZ_LT629786.1, read on the forward strand.
CTATCTTCGTGCTACTGACCCTGGCGGTTTCCGGTCTCGGCCATGCCACCTTGCTGGTGATCCAGAAGTGGGCCACCTACGTATTCGGCGGCTTGAACATCCTGGTGGGTGGATTCCTCTGTGCCACCATCGACTGGAGCGCGGTGTTCAACGCCACCCCAGCGCCGCTGAGCGCAATGATCATCGGTGTCGGCACCATGGCCGCGGGTACGGGGATCGGTTGGGCCAACGCCGGTGCCGACATGTCGCGCTACCAGCACCGCAGCGTCAAGGCCGTGCGCCTGGTGGCGTCCGCCGCGTTTGGCGCGGGCATCCCGCTGGTGCTGCTGATCACTCTTGGCGGCCTGCTGTCGGTGGGTAACAACGACCTGGCGTCGGCCACTGACCCGATCATCGCGATCCGCGACATGCTGCCGACCTGGATGGCCGTGCCGTACCTGATCACTGCGTTCGGCGGGCTGTTGCTGTCAAATAACCTATCGGTGTATTCGGCCGGTCTCACCACCCTGACCCTGGGCTTGAAGGTCAAGCGTGTGCATGCGGTGATCGTCGATATCGTGGCGATCTTCGCAGGTTCCATCTACTTCATGCTGATCGCCGACAGCTTCTATGGCCCGTTCATTACCTTCATTTCGCTGCTGGCGGTGCCGATCACGGCGTGGGTCGGGATCTTCGTGGTCGACCTGATTCATCGTCACTACTACAGTCCCAAGGACCTGCTGGACGTCAGCCCGAGCAGCGCCTACTGGTATCGCGGCGGCGTGGAATGGCGGGCGTTTGGCGCCTGGGCGGTGGCCATTGTGCTGGGGTTCAGCTTCACCACTATCGGTACTACCGCCGAAAACATCTGGTTTGCCGGCCCGTTGTCCGACTCCTGGCTGGGCCATAACGGCCTGGGCTGGATCGTCACGTTCCTGGTGGCGGGCGGAATTTATGCGGTACTGGGTGGCGCGGCTGATCGTCGTCCGGCTTTGGTCGAGCGTCCCAATGTCTAGATTGCTGCACACCGGCCAGGTCATCGTCGACCTGGTCATGGCCCTTGATACGCTGCCGGCGACTGGCGGCGACGTGCTGGCGAAGTCCGCCAGTTTCCAAGCCGGCGGTGGCTTTAACGTGATGGCTGCCGCGAGGCGCAATGGCTTGCCGGTGGTTTATCTGGGCCGCCACGGCAACGGGCGCTTCGGCGACTTGGCGCGTGCGGCAATGCAGGCCGAGGGCATTGAGATGGCCTTGGCGGCCAGCAGCGACAAAGACACCGGCCTGTGTGTGTCCCTGACCGAAGCCAGCACCGAGCGCACATTCATTTCCCATATCGGCGCCGAGGGCGAGCTGAGTGCCGGGGACCTGGCCCGAGTCGTGCCGCATGCCGATGACTATGTGTACGTCAGTGGTTACAGCTTGCTCCTTGAAGGCAAGGCACAGCCGTTGATCGACTGGCTGTTGGCATTGCCGCGAGAGATCGTTGTGGTGTTCGACCCGGGGCCGCTGGTCAAGGCGCCGGATTCAGCGTTGATGCGTGGGTTGCTGCCGCGTATTGATATCTGGACCAGCAATGGCCCGGAAGCTCTGGCGTTTACCGGGGCGACGGATATCGCCGCCGCGTTGCCAGAACTGAATCGATACCTGCCTGCACAAACGATGCTCGTAGTACGCGATGGGCCGAATGGCTGCTGGGTAGGGCGCAGGGGTGAGATTGAACATGTGCCCGGTTTCAAGGTGCAGGCGGTGGACAGCAATGGTGCGGGGGATGCGCACGCAGGGGTGTTTATTGCTGGCTTGGCGGCGGGGTTGAAGCCGGTTGAAGCAGCACGCCGGGCGAATGCGGCGGCGGCATTGGCCGTGACGCGTTGGGGGCCGGCTACCTGTCCAGGCGCAGCCGAAGTTGATGCATTAGTTTCCAGGCAAAAATAAACCCCAATGTGGGAGGGGCAAGCCCCCTCCCACATTGGGATCGATATTTAGCCTGCTTTTTTCAGCGCTTGGATCAACTCATCTTTACGCATGGTCGACCGCCCGGGGATATTCTTAGCCCGCGCTTCTTTCATCAGACTTTCCTTGGTTTGCGTACCCAGCGAGGCCCGGCTGCTGCGCGGGTGTCCTTCACGGCTGGCCGCTGCACGTTTGGACGACTCATGCCGATCCTCGGCCTTCTTCGCCGGGGCCTTGCGCCGGCCCGAACCACCGGCTTTTTCACCGCCGCCAGACTGCTTGTTGACCGTGGCCCAGGCACGGGCTTCGGCTTCTTCCTTGGATAATCCCTTGTGCTCATAACTGTCTTCGATATGAGCGGCCTTGCGTTTCTGTTCGGTGGTGTATTTGGCTTTGCTTCCACGAGGCATCGCTAAAACTCCTTCTGGCCCCTGTAACCCGGGGCCAGACCAGAAATGGATTACTGAGGGACTGCACCGTCCAGCTTGCGCGCCTCATCCACACCCGAGGCAGTCAGCTTGATCGGCAGGTTCAACGAGTATTCACCGGCGTCATCGGTGGTCACATGCCCATCCTTGATCAATCCGCGGTCCTGCAGGAACGCCAAGACACTGGCGACCTCCTTTTCACCGCGGTAATTGTCCAGCACCTCCTTGCCCAAGCCTTGCGGATGGGCGTGCAGCAGACGGGTGAGGACTTCTTTTTCAAGGTTTCTATCGACGTTCATGTGTACCTCTTCACTGGGAAATGGTCGGGTGTCGGTCGTGCTACGGGTGTCTCAAGGCGCGGGTTGTTTCGGTGCACCCGGGACGTTTGAGTCATCCCCTTTGTTGATCTTCGGCTCATTGGTGCCAGGGCCCATCTTGCCGTTGCCGACGGCAGCCGGTGCCTGGCGCTGGGTGTCGTTGCCCTTGGTGCGTGGGTCCGCGCCGTTGTCGATGATCGCGCCACCGTTGGTATCAAGGCCGGTGCCCATTGAATCCTGGGATTCCTGGGTGGCGGGGCTAGGCGGGCTACCGACTGGATCAGTCTTGCCGGTAGATGATGTGGCGGCAAACGCGCCCAGGGATGCGGCGGACAACAGGCCGGCGAGGGCGAGGGCAGACAATTTGGAATTTTTCATGAGGGTGTCTCCATATGATTAATGTCCTTACCCTCTATTGGTCCTCCCTCATTCGGTGATCGTGCCTTGATGTCGACGAACGGTATCAATAGGCCTGTATCCGTTTTATGTGCCCAAACGCTGCGCGCTATCAAGCGCACTGTGGCGATCGCCCAATTGAGTGCGGCGATAAACAGTACGCTCAGCATCATTGCCCAAAGCCCGTAATCGACAATGATCTTGCCCGCGAGCCAAGGAAACCCGAAGACGCCGACAAAGTACGCCATGCTGAACAGCAATAACGCCTGGGGCGTAGTGCCACTGGGTGCTTCATTGGCCACCAGCCCATTGATCACCGAATACGTCAGGCCATACCCGACCCCCAAAATAGCGGCGGCCAGCAAATAGCTGAGGTTGCCGCTCACACCAAATGCAAACAGCGCGATCGCACCGAGCATTATCCCGGACAACACGCAGGCAGCCTGGTAGGCATCGCGCTTGACCACAAAACCGGCGATCAGCAGACGGCTGGTGATCGCTGCTGTCAGGAAACCCGCAAAGAACAGTGAGTAGTCCAGCCCATGGGCAGCGGCGTAGCTGGTCTGGAACGATGAAAGCCCACCAAACACGCAACCACCCAGGCCGACCATCAGGATGGCGAACGCCGCTTTGGACGACAGTACGCGGCGGCTAGCGAACCAGGAGATCCTCGACGCCGGCACATTCGCATGCCCCTTGAGCAGGGCGCCCATGCGCCAGAACATCACCACGCCGGCAAGGCTGGCCAGACCGGCGATATAGAACGCAGTCGTCAGGGGCAGGTCCAGCGCAATGGCGGCGCGCCCCAGTAAAGGGCCGGAGCCGATTCCGCTCAACATACTGCCCGACAGCAGGGCGAAATACCTGGCACGCTGGCAGGGTTCTACCAGCAGCGTCACGATGATCGGGCCCAGGGTATAGAACACGCCCCAGCCCAGACCCAGAGACAGCCCGAACAGCATCAAGCCCTGACCAAACCCAGGCGCCAGGGCGAACCCCAGGCAGGCCAACACCAGCAATACGCCGGCGCTCGCAATCGCTCGCGCCGCGCCCAGCGCATCCGCCAAATGCCCGGAAAGAAGCACCGCCACAAAAGTGCTGAGCATTGCCGTGGCAATGACACTGCCTGCGTCGTGCTCATTGCCGCCGCGTGAATGAATCAGCAGCGACAGCAAAAAGGTTGAGCCATAGGAGAGCGACAGCAGGAAACTGGCGAGGCAGAACAGCGCGAAAGTCTTTGCGCCGACTGGAGACGTGGCGTGCATGAGCAGGACCTGATCATTGGATTTATGCCAACTGTTTACCATGGGTATCCAGCGGGATTGTTCTGTGTTTGCCGGTGCTGGCATCCCGGTGCAGCGGAGTAAAACATGCTCCTGGGTATGAAATTGCGCTGCAATCGGTCACTGAACCGCCTTAGTATGTGGGCTCTGAATTTACCCAAGGCTTGCCCATGACCATCGAGATTCGCCCCGCCGTGCCCAGCGATGCTGCGCAAATCCTGACCTTTATCACCGAGCTGGCCGAGTACGAGAAAGCCCGGCATGAGGTGATCGCCAGCGTGGTGGATATCGAACGCAGCCTGTTCAGCGAAGGTGCCACGGCCCATGGCCTGATGTGTCTGCGCGACGGCCTGCCGATTGGTTTTGCGGTGTTCTTTTTCAGCTATTCCACCTGGCTGGGCAGTAACTGCCTGTACCTGGAAGACCTTTATATCAACCCGGAACAACGTGGCGGCGGGGCAGGCAAGAAGTTGCTGCGCCACTTGGCCAAGATCGCCTGTGACAACGGTTGCGGTCGCTTTGAATGGAGCGTGCTGGACTGGAATGAGCCGGCGATCGCCTTCTATAAGTCCATCGGCGCCCAGCCGCAGGAAGAGTGGGTGCGCTATCGCATGGAAGGTGATGCGCTGAGGGATTTTGCCCAAGGCTGACGGTCTTCGGAACCGGCTATGAATGGCCGGTTTTTTTTGCGATTGCTCACAATATGGGATTGAAATTTATATATTGAGATATTTCAAGATCTAGGTTTATAGTCGCCTGCATCAGCACTCACTATCAAAAAATAAAACAGGTGAAGCGATGCAGGCACAACCGTTGTCACTACCCGCGGTGCCCGAGCCGACTTACGGCGAGCGTTTGAAGAACAAGGTAGTGATCGTCACCGGCGCTGCCCAAGGCATTGGCGAAGCGATTGTCGCCTGCTTCCAGGCCCAGCAGGCGCGCTTGGTGATTGCCGATATCCAGGGCGAAAAAATCGAGAAGATCGCCGCCCATTGGCGTGAACGCGGTGCGCAGATCCATGCCCAGCCTGTCGATATCACCTCCAAGGATCAATGGCAGGCGCTGGTCAACCTGGCCATCGAACGCTTCGGCCGCGTAGATGTGCTGGTCAACTGCGCCGGGGTCAATGTGTTCCGCGACCCCTTGGCGATGACCGACGAAGACTGGCGCCGTTGCTTTGCCATCGACCTCGACGGCGCCTGGTACGGCTGCCGCTCGGTGTTGCCGCCCATGATCGAGCAGGGCATCGGCAACATCATCAATATTGCCTCCACCCATTCCAGCCACATCATTCCCGGCTGCTTTCCCTATCCCGTCGCCAAGCATGGCCTGCTCGGCCTCACCCGCGCCCTGGGCATCGAATACGCGTCCAAGGGCATCCGTGTGAATGCCATCGCCCCGGGTTATATCGAAACCCAGCTCAACGTCGACTACTGGAACGGTTTCCCAGACCCTCACGCCGAGCGTCAGCGCGCGTTCGACCTGCACCCGCCCAAGCGCATCGGCCAGCCCATCGAGGTGGCGATGACCGCGCTGTTCCTGGCGACCGACGAGGCGCCCTTTATCAATGCCACCTGCCTGATGATCGATGGCGGGCGGTCCGTGATGTACCACGACTAAAGCGTTTTCCAATAACAAGAAGGAGGTGGTTCATGTTCAAGAAGGCACTCGGGGCTGTGGCGCTGGCGTTGGCGTTCAGCGGCGTTGTATCGGCTGAAGAAGTCAAGATCGGTTTTTTGGTCAAGCAGGCCGAGGAGCCCTGGTTCCAGACCGAATGGGCCTTCGCCGAAAAAGCCGGCAAGGAACACGGTTTCACCGTGATCAAGATCGCCGTGCCCGACGGCGAGAAAACCCTCTCGGCCATCGACAGCCTGGCCGCCAACGGCGCCAAGGGCTTTGTGATCTGCCCGCCGGACGTGTCCCTGGGCCCGGCCATCGTCGCCAAGGCCAAGGTCAATGGCCTGAAAGTGATGGCCGTGGATGACCGCTTTGTCGATGCCAAGGGCAACTTCATGGAGGACGTGCCGTACCTGGGCATGGCCGCCTTCGAAGTGGGCCAGAAGCAGGGCGCCGCCATGGCCGCCGAGGCGAAGAAACGCGGGTGGGACTGGAAGGACACTTACGCGGTGATCAACACCTTCAACGAGCTCGATACCGGTAAAAAGCGCACCGACGGCTCGATCAAATCCCTGGAAGAAGCCGGCATCCCCAAGGATCACATCCTCACCGCTGCCCTCAAGACTCTTGACGTGCCTGGCAGCATGGACGCCACCAACTCGGCCCTGGTCAAGCTGCCCGGCGGTGCGAAGAACCTGATCATCGGCGGCATGAACGACAACACCGTGCTCGGCGGCGTGCGCGCCACTGAAAGCGCCGGCTTCAAGGCCGCCAACGTGATCGGCATCGGCATCAATGGCACCGACGCCATCGGCGAATTGAAGAAAGCCGACAGCGGTTTCTTCGGCTCCATGCTGCCGAGCCCGCATATCGAAGGCTATAACACCGCGCTGATGATGTACGAGTGGGTCACCAAAGGCACTGAACCACCGAAGTACACCGCCATGGACGAAGTCACCCTGATCACCCGCGAGAACTTCAAGGAAGAACTGACCAAGATCGGGCTGTGGAAATGACCGCTGCGGCCCTGCGTTTCGACGCGATCGGCAAAACCTTTCCCGGGGTCAAGGCGTTGGACGGCATCAGCTTCACCGCCCACCCCGGGCAGGTGCACGCCCTGATGGGCGAGAACGGTGCGGGCAAGTCGACGCTGCTGAAAATCCTCGGCGGCGCTTACATTCCCAGCAGCGGCAGCGTGCAGATCGGCACGCAGGTCATGGCGTTCAAAAATGCCGCCGACAGCATCGCCAGCGGCGTCGCGGTGATCCACCAGGAACTGCACCTGGTGCCGGAAATGAGCGTCGCCGAGAACCTGTTCCTCGGGCACTTGCCGACGCGCCTGGGCGTGGTCAATCGCGCCCTGCTGCGCCAGCAGGCGCTGACGTGTCTCAAGGGCCTGGCCGATGAGATCGACCCCGACGAGAAGCTTGGGCGCCTGTCCCTGGGCCAGCGCCAACTGGTGGAAATCGCCAAGGCGCTGTCCCGTGGCGCCAACGTGATCGCCTTCGATGAACCCACCAGCAGCTTGTCGGCGCGGGAAATCGACCGGTTGATGGCGATCATCGCGCGCCTGCGTGACGAGGGCAAAGTGGTGCTCTACGTGTCGCACCGCATGGAAGAAGTGTTCCGTATCTGCGATGCGGTGACGGTGTTCAAGGACGGTCGCTATGTGCGCACCTTCGAAGACATGAGCACCCTGACCCACGACCAGTTGGTGACCTGCATGGTCGGCCGCGATATCCAGGACATCTACGACTACCGCCCGCGGGAGCAGGGCGAGGTGGCGCTCAAGGTCGACGGCCTGCTCGGCCCGGGGCTGCGTGAGCCGATCAGTTTCCAGGTGCGCAAGGGCGAGATCCTCGGCCTGTTCGGGCTGGTGGGCGCGGGGCGCACCGAGCTGTTTCGTTTGCTCAGCGGCCTGGAGCGCGCCAGCGCCGGCAGCCTGGAGCTGTGCGGGCAAGCGCTGCAGTTGCGCTCACCCCGCGACGCCATCGCCGCCGGCGTGTTGCTGTGCCCGGAGGACCGCAAAAAGGAAGGCATCATCCCGCTGGCCAGCGTCGCCGAAAACATCAACATCAGTGCCCGCGCGGCGCATTCCACCTTTGGCTGGCTGTTGCGCGAAGGCTGGGAGAAGGGCAACGCCGACCGGCAGATCCAGGCGATGCGGGTCAAAACCCCAAACGCCGCGCAGAAGATCCTGTACCTCTCCGGCGGCAACCAGCAGAAGGCCATTCTGGGCCGCTGGCTGTCGATGCCGATGAAAGTGCTGCTGCTGGACGAGCCCACCCGTGGCATCGATATCGGCGCCAAGTCAGAGATCTACCAGATCATCCATAACCTGGCGGCCAGCGGCATTGCGGTGATCGTGGTGTCCAGCGACCTGATGGAAGTGATGGGCATTGCCGACCGTATCCTGGTCATGAGCGAAGGCGCCCTGGCCGGTGAATTGCCCCGCGAGCGGGCGGATGAAGCACGGCTGCTGCAACTGGCACTCCCGCGTTCGCGGGCTTGAAGAATAAGAGGTGTGGGTATGTCTCAGGCAAAAACTGCAAAGGGCTTCTGGCCGGCGTTCAACCAGCGCAAATTTCTCGATGACTGGGTGATGCTGTTGGCGGCGTTGGGCATCTTTGTGCTCAGCGCTGTGTTTATCGATAACTTCCTGTCGCCGCTGAATATGCGTGGCCTGGGCCTGGCGATCTCCACCGTGGGCATTGCCGCGTGCACCATGCTGTTCTGCCTGGCGTCGGGGCATTTTGATTTGTCGGTGGGCTCGGTGATCGCCTGCGCCGGTGTAGTGGCGGGGATTGTGATCCGCGACACCGACAGTGTGGCACTTGGCGTGTCGGCGGCCCTGGCCATGGGCCTGGTGGTAGGGCTGATCAACGGCATTGTGATTGCCAAGCTGCGCATCAATGCACTGATTGCGACGCTGGCGACCATGCAGATCGTGCGCGGCCTGGCCTACATCTTCTCCAACGGCAAGGCGGTGGGGGTGATGGACGAAGGCTTCTTTGTGTTCGGCAACGGCCAGTTGATGGGCGTGCCGGTGCCGATCGTCATCACCGTGCTGTGCTTTGTATTCTTCGGCTGGCTGCTCAACTACACCAGCTATGGGCGCAACACCATGGCCATTGGTGGCAACCAGGAAGCTGCGCTATTGGCAGGTGTGAATGTTGACCGCACCAAGATCATTATCTTTGCCGTGCACGGTTTGATCGGCGCACTGGCCGGGGTGATCCTCGCCTCGCGCATGACCTCCGGCCAGCCGATGATCGGCCAGGGCTTCGAATTGACGGTGATCTCTGCGTGCGTACTGGGCGGGGTATCGCTGAGCGGCGGAATCGGCATGATCCGCCACGTGATTGCGGGTGTGCTGATTCTGGCGATCATCGAGAACGCGATGAACCTTAAAAACATCGACACGTTTTACCAGTACGTGATTCGCGGCTCGATCCTGCTGCTGGCGGTCATCATCGACCGCATGAAACAACGCTGAGTTATGTCAGGTGAGGACTCAATGTGGGAGGGGGCTTGCCCCCTCCCACATTGAGTTCTCCTCTGTATTGGGGGGCGGTATTTGCCATAATGCCCCCGCTTTTTTATTTATAGGCCCGGATATGCAGGAAAACGCCCACACCCCCGTCAAAGACGCCGCCCCCACCGGCACCCAGACCCTGCTGCGTGGCCTGGGGGTGGTGCAAGCGGTGGCGGCCGGTGCGCGGGATCTCAAGGAGATCGCCCGGCGCATCGGCACCACCCGCAGCACCACGCACCGCCTGGCCAGTTGCCTGGTGGATGAGCGTTACCTGCGCGTGGTGCCGCAGGTCGGCTACCTGTTGGGGCCAAAGCTGATCGAGCTGGGCTTCCAGGCCCGCGAAGAGTTGCCATTGGTGAGCCTGGCGGTGCCGTACCTGGACGAGCTGTCGGCCCTCACTGGTGACACCATCCACTTGGCGATCCGTGAATACGACGACGTGCTTTACCTGCACAAGAACCCCGGTCGCAACGGCCCGGAAATGCGCTCACGGGTTGGCCATCGTATGCCGCTGGCGCGCACCGGCATCGGCAAGGCGTTGCTGTTGGATGATTCGCCGCAGGAGTGGCAGCGCCTCTACGAAGTCAGCTTGCCGGCGGCAGGCAAAAACCTGCAATGGCCGCAGCACCCGGAGCAATCCTGGGCGCAATTCGAGCAGCGCATGGGTGAATATGTGGCGGGTGGTTATGCCTTCGATCTCGAAGATAACGAGCCGTCGATCCGCTGCGTGGCGGCACCGGTGCGTGATGCCGGTGGGCGTATTGTCGCTGGCATCAGCATCGCCAGTACCGTGCCCTACATGCCGCTGGAGAAAATGGCCGAGCTGATCCCTGTGATCAAACAGGTCGCAGCCCGGCTGTCAGCGGAGTTGGGTGCGAAAGCCTGATCAGGCTTTCAGGCTCGCCATGTCGATGACAAAGCGGTACTTCACGTCACCCGCGATCATGCGTGCGTAAGCCTCGTTGATCTGGCGGATATCGAGCATTTCGATGTCGCAGGTGATGTTGTGCTCGGCGCAGAAATCCAGGACTTCCTGGGTTTCGGCAATACCGCCGATCAGCGAACCGGCCAGTACTTTACGGCCCAGCACCAGCTTTGCGGCATTGACGGGCGGGTCCACCGGCTCGATCAGGCCGACCAGGATATGCACACCGTCAAAGCGCAGTACATCGAGGTAGGGGTTCAGGTCGTGTTGCACCGGGATGGTGTCCAGCAGGAAGTCGAAGTGCCCGGCAGCGGCTTTCATCTGCTCGGCGTCGGTGGACACGATCACATGGTCGGCGCCCTGGCGACGGCCTTCCTCGGCCTTGCTGGCGGAGCGGGTGAACAGCGTGACTTCGGCGCCCATGGCCTTGGCAAACTTGATGCCCATGTGACCGAGGCCGCCCATGCCAAGAATCCCGACTTTATCGCCGGCCTTCACGCCGTAGTGCTTGAGCGGCGAGTAGGTGGTGATGCCCGCGCACAGGATCGGCGCGGCGCTGGCCAGGTCGAGCTTGGCCGGGATCTTCACCACGAAGTGCTCGCTGACCACAATGCTGTCGGAGTAACCACCCATGGTGTTGCTGCCATCCACACGGTCCGGGGTGGCGTAGGTCATGGTCGGGCCTTCGAGGCAGTATTGCTCGAGGTCTGACTGGCAGGCTTCGCAGTGGCGACACGAGTCGACCATGCAACCGACGCCGACCAGATCGCCGACTTTATGTGCGGTCACATTGGTGCCGACAGCGGTGACCTTGCCGACAATCTCATGGCCCGGCATCAGCGGGTAAACGGCGATGCCCCACTCGTTGCGTGCCTGGTGGATGTCGGAGTGGCAGACGCCGCAGTAGAGGATCTCGATGGCCACGTCATCGACGCGCGGGCTGCGGCGTTGAAACGACATGGGGGCGAGGGGAGTGGTGGCCGACTGGGCGGCATAACCTGTGGCGGTGTACATGGTAAACCTCGCTAAAGCTTGGACTGGAGAGGCGGCGCATTCTGCGCGCCGGCCCTGGGCGCGAACATGGCAAATGCTCCGAGTCTCATGCCTATTCGTCCGGGACTGGCATTGCTTTGGATGTATTCGCCGTCAGACCTGCGATGATGTTCTCATCCCTTGTTCACGAAGTTTTTTGCCATGTTGTTGACCCGCCATCTCGACGCCAACGCCACGCTGGTGTCCCTGATTGAAGGGCTTGCGCCCCGCGACGGTTTCTCCCCGACCAACCTGCCCGGCGTGCAGGTGCTGCGTGCCAGTTGCGACGTGGCGCGTGGGCCGCAGATCTACGAGCCAAGCCTGATGTTCGTGGCCCAAGGCAGCAAGGTTGCCTACCTCGGCCCGAGAACACTGGAGTATGGCGCCGGGCATTACCTGGTCCAGGCGATGCCGGTGCCGTTCGAGTGCGAGACCTTTGCCATGGCGCCTGGCGCGCCGCTGTTGGGCGTGACGGTGGGTATCGATCGGGTGGTGCTGGGGGAGTTGGTCATTGCCATGGGCATGCAGGGCGGACCACCGCCGACGGCGCAGACCTTGGAGTCGATGAGTTCGGTGGTGCTGGACGATGCCATGCGCGGCTGCGTGGAGCGGCTGTTGCAGTGCCTGCACGATCCGCTGGAAAGCCGGATCATGGGCCCGGCGCGGGTACGCGAATTGTTGTTCACCGCGTTGCGTGGGCCCCAGGCGGATGTGTTGCGTGCGTTGGTGGAACAGCAGGGGCAGTTTTCGCGAATCGCCACGTCATTGAACCACCTGCATGCCCATTACGCCGAGCCGCTGAATATCGAGACGTTGGCCGGTTATGCCCATATGAGTGCCTCGACCTTTCATGAGCATTTCAAGCGCTGCACCTTGTTGTCGCCGGTGCAGTACCTCAAGCGCCTGCGGTTGTTGAAGGCTCAGCAGTTGTTACTGATAGACGGCATGAGTGTGGCGCAGGCGGCACATAGCGTGGGGTATCAGAGTACGTCGCAGTTCAGTCGCGAGTACAAGCGCTACTTCCTGCGTAACCCTGGTGAAGAGCGCGCTGCATAGCATTTCAGGCCAAACCACACTCCAAATGTGGGAGGGGGCTTGCCCCCGATGACGGTGTATCAGTTAGCTAATCTTTAGCTGACCCACCGCAATCGGGAGCAAGCCCCCTCCCACATTTAGATTGATGTTGGCCATAAAAAAGGCTCCCGATTGGGAGCCTCAGTGGCTTACATATTCGGGTAAGTCGGCCCACCCGCACCTTCGGGTGTCACCCAGGTAATGTTCTGCGAAGGGTCCTTGATGTCACAGGTCTTGCAGTGCACGCAGTTCTGGGCGTTGATCTGAAAGCGCTTCTCGCCGTCTTCCTTGGTGATCACTTCATACACGCCGGCCGGGCAGTAGCGCTGCGCCGGTTCATCGTAGAGCGGCAGGTTGGTGCCGATCGGGATGCTCGGGTCTTTCAACTTCAAGTGGCAAGGCTGCTCTTCTTCGTGGTTGGTACCGGAGATGAACACCGAGCTCAGTTTGTCGAAGCTCAGCTTGCCGTCGGGCTTGGGGTAGTCGATTTTCTTGCAGTCTTTGGCCAGCTTGAGGCAGGCGTAGTCCGGCTTTGTGTCGTGCAGGGTGAACGGCATCTTGCCGCCGAGGATGTTCTGGTCGAACCAGTTGAAGCCGGCGCCGATGATCGGGCCGAACTTGTGCATCGCCGGGCCGAAGTTACGGGTGGCGAACAATTCCTCATACAGCCAGCTGGCTTTGAAGCCGTCGACATACGCGGTCAGCTCGTCACCGCCTTCGGATTCGGCGAACAGACGATCAGCAACCGCATCGGCGGCGAGCATGCCGGACTTCATCGCGGTGTGGCTGCCCTTGATCTTGGCGAAGTTCAGGGTGCCGAGGTCGCAACCGATCAGCGCTCCGCCCTTGAAGACCATCTTGGGCAGCGAGTTCAGGCCACCTTTGCAGATGGCGCGGGCGCCGTAGCTGACGCGCTTGCCGCCTTCCAGGTACTGGGCCAGCACCGGGTGGTGCTTGAGGCGCTGGAACTCATCGAAGGGCGACAGGAAGGTGTTGCTATAGGACAGGTCGACGATCAGGCCGACCACTACCTGGTTATTTTCCAGGTGATAGAGGAACGAACCACCGGTGTTTTCGGCGCTCATGATGTCCAGCGGCCAACCGGCGGTGTGCACCACCAGGCCTGGCTGATGCTTGGCCGGGTCGATTTCCCAGATTTCCTTCAGGCCGATGCCGTAGTGCTGGGCGTCGGCGTCGCTGTCCAGGTTGAAACGCTGGATCAACTGCTTGCCGATATGGCCACGGCAGCCTTCGGCAAACAGCGTGTACTTGCCACGCAATTCCATGCCCGGGGTATATACGCCTTCCTTGGGCTTGCCTTCACGGTCGACACCGAGGTCACCGGTGATGATTCCACGCACCACGCCGTTCTCGTCGAAGAGTGCTTCCTGGGCGGCGAAGCCTGGGTAGACTTCCACGCCCAGGTTTTCGGCCTGCTGGGCCAGCCAGCGGCACAGGTTGCCCAGGGAAATGATGTAGTTGCCTTCGTTGTGCATGGTCTTGGGCACGAAGAAGTCGGGAACCTTGGTGGAGGTATCGCTGCTGCGCAGCACGTAGATGTCGTCACGCACCACCGGCGTGTTGAGCGGGGCGCCGAGCTCTTTCCAGTCCGGGAACAGTTCGTTCAGGGCCCGGGGTTCGAACACGGCACCGGAGAGGATGTGGGCGCCGACTTCGGAGCCTTTCTCGACCACGCAGACGCTGATTTCCTTACCGGCTTCGGCGGCCTTCTGCTTCAGGCGGCAGGCGGCAGACAGGCCAGCCGGGCCAGCGCCGACGATGACCACGTCGAATTCCATGTATTCGCGTTCCACAGGCTATCTCCTACTCAAGGCTCAACAGGCTTTTTTTTTCTAATGGGTGGAGGTTCGGCGGGGTTCTGCTCAACGGCAGCACCCACCTGTCTCTCTAGGTGGCGCATTATATATAGACCACTGGCAGCGTCCAATACAAACGTTTGTTTGAATTGCCCGCAGCCTAGGTAAATCAAAGCAACGGGGCTTATGACTGACCATTTTGCCGTATTGACCAGAATAGGCGTTCCGGTCAAGATACGGTCGGTTTTGCGCTTCCCGTAGGCAGACTGCAGGTTTCAAGAGCACGTCCAAAGGCCGGCCGAAGGTAAAAATGTGACGCGTACCCGGACACAGGGGCGCAGTTTACACGCCGCGATAAAGAATGACCTCTCAGTCACCACTGACGAACGGTCGTCACTTCCCGTGTGCAAGGCCACTGCCGAAGTCTTTGGAGGTGCCCTTGTGTGCCGATGAGCATCAACCGCCAGGTTCGCCTAGGCGACTTTCTTTTCACCGGAGAGTAACGAGGAATCCATGAAGGTTCTTGTAGCTGTCAAACGCGTTGTCGATTACAACGTGAAAGTTCGCGTCAAGGCGGACAATTCCGGCGTCGACCTTGCTAACGTCAAGATGTCGATGAACCCTTTCTGCGAAATCGCTGTGGAAGAAGCCGTACGCCTGAAAGAGAAAGGTGTTGCGACTGAAATCGTCGTGGTGTCCATCGGTCCGACCACTGCCCAAGAGCAGCTGCGTACCGCTTTGGCCCTGGGCGCCGACCGCGCAATCCTGGTCGAATCCGCCGAAGAACTTACCTCCCTGGCGGTTGCCAAGTTGCTCAAGGCCGTTGTCGACAAGGAACAGCCTCAGTTGGTGATCCTCGGCAAACAAGCCATCGACAGCGACAACAACCAGACGGGCCAGATGCTGGCCGCACTGACCGGTTACGGCCAGGGCACCTTCGCTTCGAAAGTCGAAGTGAACGGCGACAGCGTCGCGGTGACCCGTGAAATCGACGGCGGCGCACAGACGGTTTCCCTGAAACTGCCGGCCATCGTCACCACCGACCTGCGTTTGAACGAGCCGCGCTATGCGTCCCTGCCAAACATCATGAAAGCCAAGAAGAAGCCTCTCGAAGTGCTGACTCCGGACGCTTTGGGCGTTTCCACCGCCTCCACCAACAAGACCGTCAAGGTTGAAGCGCCGGCTGCACGCAGCGCGGGCATCAAGGTCAAGTCGGTGGCTGAACTGGTCGAGAAACTGAAAAACGAAGCGAAGGTAATCTAAAAATGACTATCTTGGTAATCGCTGAACACGATAACAAGGTGCTGGCCCCGGCCACCCTCAACACCGTGGCTGCCGCTGCGAAAATCGGTGGTGACATCCACGTATTGGTTGCTGGCCAGGGCGCTGGCGCCGTGGCTGAAGCCGCTGCGAAAATCGCGGGCGTAAGTAAAGTCCTGAACGCTGACAATGCCGCCTACGCGCATCAGTTGCCAGAAAACGTTGCGCCGCTGGTTGCAGAGCTGGGCGCTGGCTACAGCCACATCCTGGCTGCCGCTACCTCCAACGGCAAAAACATCCTGCCACGCGTTGCCGCGCAGCTGGACGTTGACCAGATCTCCGAGATTATCTCGGTGGAAAGCGCCGACACCTTCAAGCGCCCGATCTATGCCGGTAACGCCATCGCTACCGTGCAGTCCAACGCAGCGGTCAAGGTTATTACCGTACGCGCCACCGGTTTCGATCCGGCTGCCGCCGAAGGTGGTTCGGCCGCCGTTGAAGCCGTCTCCGCTGCCCACGACGCTGGCACGTCCAGCTTTGTTGGCGAAGAGCTGGCCAAGTCGGATCGCCCTGAGCTGACTGCTGCCAAGATTGTCGTTTCCGGCGGCCGCGGCATGCAGAACGGTGACAACTTCAAGCACCTGTACGCCCTGGCCGATAAGCTCGGCGCTGCGGTCGGCGCTTCCCGCGCAGCCGTCGACGCAGGTTTCGTACCCAACGACATGCAGGTCGGCCAGACCGGCAAGATCGTGGCGCCACAGCTGTACATCGCTGTCGGTATCTCCGGTGCGATCCAGCACTTGGCCGGTATGAAGGACTCCAAGGTGATCGTCGCGATCAACAAGGACGAAGAAGCGCCGATCTTCCAGGTTGCCGATTACGGCCTGGTGGCGGACTTGTTCGAAGCCGTACCTGAGTTGGAGAAGCTGGTCTAATCCAGCCGCTTCACTTATAAAGAGCCCGGTCTTGTGACCGGGCTTTTTTATTTATCAGGGGAACCTCGCCATGGAACTGCGTCCTTGGAGCATATTGCTCGCCCTCATGCTGCTGCCGAGCCTGTCACTGGCCGCCGGCAAGTGCGAGCGCCTGGTGATCACCGGCAGCCCTGATGCCCCACCTTTGTTGTGGCGTGACCCCCAGGACCCGACGCACCTGATCGGCGCTACCGCCGAGGTGCTGCAACAAGTGGGCAAGGACCTCGGGCTGAAAATCGACCTGCTCTACGGCGGCAAACGCTCCCTGGCCCTGGATGAAGCGCGCAGCGGGCGCATGGACATCCTCGCCGACGCGCCGCTGAACCTCGGTGAACTGGACAACTTCGACTACATCCATCCGGCGTTGATGCAGACCGATTACCTGGTCTGGACACGCAAGGATTCACAGCTGGCCTACACCTCAGTGGCTGACCTGCACGGCCACAAGGGCGCAGTATCGGAGCGCGCCCGCTTGAGCGCTGAATTCGAAACCTTCGCCGGTCAGCAGCTCAGCCTGCAACGCCTGCCCAATCTGACGCCGGCATTCCAGAAACTGTTGCTGGGTGAGGTGGATTACGTGCTGGCCGGGCGCTATTCCGGCATGGCCATGGCCCAGACCTTGGGCATGAGTGACGACCTGGTCGCCCATGAGGTGCCTGTCGATCAGCCCGGCTTGTACCTGGCGATTTCCCACAACTCGGCGTGCAATGATCCATGGCTGCGCGGACAGTTGGCGAAAAAGATGACAGAATTGCCCGCGTCCGGTGTCGCGCAAGCCGCGCTGCAGCGCAATCTGGAGCGCTGGAAGGCGCAACTGCAACAGCCCGTCGGCACCCCAACACAGTAGGGATTTACAGTGATTTTTCGACCTCTTTTCGCGGCCCTCGCCGTTGTCGCTCTGGCGGGATGTGCAACCGATCCTGCGCCGAATGAACAAATGCGCCTGACCCAGCAAGCCTTGGAGCAAGCCACCGCGGTCGGGGTCAATGCCGACGAATCGCCCGAGCTGAAACTGGCCGAAGAAAAATTCGCCAGGGCCAAGGCCAACATGGCCGACCAATCCTACAAGCGCGCGCGTATGCGGGCCGAGCAGGCTGAGCTGGATGCGCGTCTGGCCGAGGCTAAAGTACTCACCGCCAAGAGCCAGGAGCAATTGAACGTGCTCAATACCCGCATAACCCGCCTGCGCAAGCAATTACAGTTGGGGGACGCGCAATGAGCCCGATGATCCGTGGTTTGGGCTGTGTGTTGCTGCTGGGCAGCGCAGCCCTCGGCGGGTGCGCCAGCCAACCCAGCAGCGAGCAGGCCTTGCAACAGGCCGGCGATGACTTTCAGAAGGTCAAAGAGGACGCCAACGTGCTGCGCTTCGCCCCCAAGGATGTGATCCGCGCCGGCGAATCCCTGGCCCGTGCCGATCGCTTGTCCAGCTACTGGGGCAGCGGCGCCGATGTGGTGCATTACTCCTACCTCAGCCAGCGCTACAGTGCCATCGCCCGCGAACACACTGAGCAAGGCCTGAACGCCGAACGTGGCGCCCAACTCGAATTGGAACGCCAGCGCCTGCAACTGGCCCTGCGCGAAAACAAACTGGCCAGCGTGCAGCAACAGGGCAAGTGGGTTGAAGCACAAATTGCCAGCCTCACCACCCAGACCGACCGTGGCTTGGTGATGACGCTGGGAGATGTGCTGTTCGACACCGGCGAAGCGGAACTGGCCAACTCGGCCAACCGCACGGTGTTGAAGATCGTGCAGTTCCTGCAACTGAACC
Organism: Pseudomonas synxantha; assembly: GCF_900105675.1. Classification (NCBI taxonomy): domain Bacteria; kingdom Pseudomonadati; phylum Pseudomonadota; class Gammaproteobacteria; order Pseudomonadales; family Pseudomonadaceae; genus Pseudomonas; species Pseudomonas synxantha. Next base: position 607,558 of record NZ_LT629786.1, read on the forward strand.
CCAAGCGTCGGGTGCGCGTCGAGGGTTACACCGACAACACCGGGGGCGAGCAGGAAAACCTCAAGCTGTCCCGCGACCGTGCCCAATCGGTGGCGGACCTGTTGATGGACCTGGGTATCGATGACAAGCGTATCGAGGTCCAGGGTTATGGCGATCAGTATCCGGTAGAAGCCAACGCCTCCGAACGAGGCCGCGCACAGAATCGCCGGGTGGAAATCGTATTCTCCGACGAAAAAGGCCAACTGGGCGCCGCTCGCTGAGCGCCAGGCTGCGATTTAATGTGGGAGGGGGCTTGCTCCCGATAGCGGTAGTTCAGTTGCAACATCTTTGACTGATACACCGTCATCGGGAGCAAGCCCCCTCCCACATTTGTTAGGCGTACTCTCTAACAGTTTTTGCTGTCACTCCCACCCGCGCTCGACTATCGTGACAACTGTCCCCGTACAGTTCTAAACTGTGCCGGTATGTTTCACACAAAAATAAAATACCCGTGAAATCGAGTGCTGCGTCATGACCAATCTGTTGCTTTACCAGCGTATTGCCCAGCAACTGGCTGAGGACATCCGACGCGGTGTCTACCAACCGGGGGAGCGCGTGCCGTCGGTGCGCAAAATGAGTTCCCAGCTCAATGTGAGCCATGCCACGGTGCTGCAGGCCTATGCCAACCTGGAAGACCAGGGGCTGATCCGGGCGCGGCCGCAGTCGGGCTATTACGTGCACCAGACACCCGCACTCACGGCGCCGACGCCAGACATCGCGCGGGTCGAGCGGCCAGGCTTGGTCACCCGCAGCAGCATCATCCAGCAGGTATTGGTCGAGTCGCGCCGTGAAGGGGTGTTCCCCTTGGGCGCCGCGGTGCCGAGTGTCGACTATCTTCCTGTACGGGCGCTGCACCAGCAGTTGGCCAAGGTCACACGGTTCCAGAGCCCGCGGGCCTTCAGCTACATGTTCAGCCCCGGCTTTGAACCGCTGCGCCGTCAGGTGGCGATCCGCATGCGCGATGCCGGTGTGGTGGTAGACCCTTCCGAGGTGGTGATCACCCACGGCTGCGTCGACGCGTTGCAGATGTCCTTGCGCGTACTCACGCGGCCTGGCGACCTGATCGCCGCCGAATCACCGACTTACTACGGCTTGTTGCAACTCGCCGATTTGCTCGGTCTGAAAGTCATCGAGATTCCCAGCGACCCAGCCACGGGAATGAGCCTGGAAGCCCTGCAACTGGCCGCCAACCAGTGGTCGATCAAGGCGCTGGTGCTCACCACGCGCCTGAGCAACCCCCTGGGTGGCACCATGCCCGAGGAGCGCCAGAAACAACTGCTGCGCCTGGCGTCGGATTTCGATATCCAGATCGTCGAGGACGATATCTACGGCGAGCTGATGTTCGAACTGGGTCGCACCAAGGCTCTGAAAGCCTACGACCGCCTTGACCGGGTTATCTACTGCTCGAGTTTTTCCAAGACCTTGTCCCCGGGTGTGCGCATCGGCTGGATGATCGCCGGCAAGTACCAGCAGGAGATCCAGCGCCTGCAGATGTTCAGTACCCACTCAGCTTGCAGTGTCACCCAGATGGGGGTCGCGGCTTACCTGGAAAACGGTGGCTACGACCGCCACCTGCGCTACATCCGCCAGGAATACCGCAAGAACCTCAGCGCCTTCCAACTGGCGGTGCAGCAATATTTCCCCGAAGGCACCCAGATGACCCGTCCAACCGGCGGCTTTATCCTGTGGGTCAGTTTGCCGGGTCGGGTCAATACCCAGGAACTGCACATCCGTGCCCTGCAACAGGGCATCAGTATTGCGCCGGGGCTGATCTTCAGTAATACGGAACAGTTCAACCACTGTATTCGCCTCAACTGCGGTACCCCCTGGAACCGCGAGGCAGAGCGGGCGTTGATGACCTTGGGCATGCTGGCCAGCCAGTTGTGCCAGGAGACCGCGGCGGGTTTTTGAGACGTGCAAAGGGGACAGCATTGATCTGCGCCCTTGTCATGCCGTGCACAACAAGCGAGCATATGGCCTTCTGCCGTTAACGCTGTTGGCGATATGACATCTATTTTTCGCGTTACCTTGGTGATTGGCTTGTTGAGCCTGTGCAATGTTAGCGGTGTGCTGGCAGCCACGCCGGTGGGCGATAGCACGTCGGCTGCCAGTGTTGAGCAGAAGGTCTCCGTGAAGAAGCCGACGCCCGTGAAAAAAGCCCCGGCCACACAGAAAAAAGCCGCAGCGAGCAAAAAGCGCGCGCCCGTTGCGAGCAAGTCCAAGTCTGCCCATGAAGTCGCCCAGACTAAATTGCCACCGGCACAGTTGGACCTTTCGCTGCCCTCTGACATGGTCAGGCTGTTGCAGCCCATCGGCACCATGCCCAAGCCCAAGAGCGTGCCCTTGCTGCCGCCGCTGTTTGGCGAAAAGCCCACCGACAACAGTGCGTTCCAGATCAACGGCCGCTTGCTCAGCAATGAGATGAAGCTGCAACTGCGCAACGATGAGCGCCGTGATGTTGAAGGCGCCGCGCTGGATTTCGAATTCAAGCAATAAACATTGCCGCTATGCGTGACCCAGGTTGCCGACCATCTGTCGCAGACTGGTCGGTCACTTTTGTTTTGCGCGAAAAACCCCTGTTTGACCATTTTAAAACGGCTGTTTAAGGGCGTACTCTAGCCCGGTCATCCCTATTGAGTCGTCGAGGACCTGCTGGTCATGAAATGCCGTGAAGGCTGTGGCGCATGCTGCATCGCCCCCTCCATCAGTTCGCCGCTGCCCGGAATGCCCCAGGGCAAGCCTGCAGGCGTTCGCTGCCTGCACCTGTCGGTCGGACAACTGTGCCAGCTGTTCGGCCTGCCTGAACGGCCGGCGGTGTGCAGTGATTTCAAGGCTGATATCGAGGTCTGTGGCAATGACCAGGCCGATGCAATTCGCTTGATCGGCTGGTGGGAGCAGATGACGGCGGCTTGATGGGCTTTACTATTGGAACTTCAACAATAAGGAATACAACAATGGGTTCGCTGAAACGACTGGCCGTGTTGTGCGGTTTTACACTGCTGTTTGCTGCTACTGCCCAGGCTGAGGAATGGCAAGTGGCCAAGGACGAAGACGGTATCAAGGTGTCCCTGAGCGAAGTTGCCGGCTCCAAGTACAAAGCGTATCGCGGCGTGACCGTGATCAAGGCGCCTGTGGCCAAGATCGTTGCATTGCAGGAAGACGTGGCGGGTGCCTGCGCGTGGATTCACGAGTGCAAATCCCAGAAACTGGTCGACAAGAAAGGCGACGAAGCCTGGACCTACACGCAATTCAAGGCACCGTTTCCGGTGAGCGATCGTGACTCGTATATTCATGTCACAACCGCTAAAAACGCCGATGGCAGCGTAACCCGCACCTTGCAGGGCGTGCCTACCTACAAGCCCGAAGAAAAAGGCTATGTGCGGGTCGCTCAGGTCGAAGGCTCCTGGAAACTGGTGCCCAAGGGCGCCAATGAGACCGAAGTGACCTACCAAGTGCACACCGAGCCGGGCGGCAGCGTGCCGTCGTGGTTGGCCAACAAGTTCGTGGTGGAAGCGCCGTTCAATACCTTGAGGGCGCTCAAGGAACGCGCTGAAAAATAAGCGCAACTGATCCGGTGCCTCCTGCCTTGGGTGGAACGTTTGGCGAAGCCTCAAGGTCCAGATAGATGTAAGCCCACACATGGGGTTTTATCGAGGAGGCACCGATGCCGAAGTGGAATGTTTCTTTCATCAATGACCGTGGCGAGCCGGTAGTCGAGCAATTCGACTGCGAGCATGAGCCGACGCTGGAAGAAGCCGCACAGATGGTGCGGGTGCGTGTGTCGCCGGTGTTAGAAAAGCTGGACCTTAACGATCTTGCCGATCGTGTTCCCGAGCCCACGGTCAAGAGCCTGCATGATCAAAATGGTATCAAGGACCTCAAGGTCGAACCCGCGGCCTGAATATTTCCGTTAGACCCATCAAGCACCTCTGGTGGAGGTGATAGCTTCGCGCTACTCTGCAATCGAGATCAGCGAATGAATCGCTAAGGTCTGGTCTTGTCAGCTACATGCTTGTTTTCCAGCGGTGTTGTTCCTGCCGTAGTACTCGCGCCAGTAGGGCGCGAGCTTCGGGAAGCACGGAAAGTCTATCCATCATTTGAGGAGCACTTTTCATGAGCACAGCCTATCAAGAAGACATCAGTACCAACGTCCTGCGCCGCATGAAAGAGGGCGGCTTCGATTTCTCGCGTTTTCACCCCATTGAGTTCTACGCCATTTTCCCGGATGAGGAACGGGCGCGCAGGGCTGCGGGTCGATTTCGTGGCGAATCCCTGAATGCCCAGGTCAGCGCGCGCGACGATGGCGCCTGGTACCTGGAACTGAGCAAAATCATGTTTGCAACCTACGACGGCATAGGAGACTTCGAGCAAGACTTCGAGGCGGTGGTCGAGCCCCTGGGTGGGATCATCGAAGGATGGGGCGTCAAGCAGGAGGTGCGTGGGTTACCCATGTAGTTGGTTTTTATGAGCAGCGCAGCGTATCGGCTGACCTTTGGGTCGGCCGATTTTGTTTGGGGGGGGTGACCTGCACTGGTTTTGTTACATGCAAAAAAAAGCCACCCCAGTAGGGTGGCGGAAAGGGAAGCTCGAGGGAGCAGATCAGTACACGAAGTAACACAGTACCGGTTGCACAAAGGGTTTCGCTGTAGGACATGTCCTGTTCAGCCGATGGAGGTGATTATCCGCAGCGCCGGCCGGGCAGTGAAATCAACTCTGGCTATGCGATCGATAGCCAAGGGCCGCGTTGCAATGAAGCGTGCGACATGCAATGGGCACGTTCTACGCACTGGAATGGTGCGAAGACTCCGCCTGGATTATTCAAGTCATTGATTATTAAGTGTTTATGCCGCTGGCACGGGCCTTGCGAAGGTTCTCGCGTCCGGGTGACAAGGAGTACGGCATGATCCGCACTTATTACGATGAAATGTACGATGGGGCAGGGCAGGTCCGTCCTCATTACCGCGAGTTCGCCCGCTGGTTGGCCGACACCCCCACGGAATTGCTGGCCCAGCGTCGGCGTGAAGCCGATTTGCTGTTCCACCGCGCCGGTATCACCTTCACCCTCTATGGGGATGAGCTGGGCACTGAGCGCCTGATTCCCTTCGATACCATTCCGCGCAGTATCCCGGCCAGCGAATGGCGGGTTGTCGAGCGCGGCTGTATCCAACGGGTCAAGGCACTGAACATGTTCCTCGCCGACCTGTACCACGGCCAACGCATTATCAAGGCCGGCATTATTCCCGCCGAGCAGGTACTGGCCAACGAGCAGTATCAGTTGGCAATGCAGGGCCTGAACCTGCACCGTGATCTGTATTCCCACATTTCCGGGGTCGACCTCGTACGCGATGGTGACGGCACCTACTACGTACTGGAGGACAACCTGCGCACGCCCAGTGGCGTCAGCTACATGCTCGAAGATCGCAAGATGATGATGCGCCTGTTCCCTGAACTGTTTGCGGCCCAGCGCATCGCGCCCATCGACCACTACCCCAACCTGTTGCTCGATACCCTGAAAAGCGCCAGCCCTCTGGATAACCCCAGTGTGGTGGTGCTGACCCCGGGGCGCTTCAACAGCGCGTTCTTCGAGCATGCCTTTCTTGCCCGGGAAATGGGCGTGGAACTGGTGGAGGGGGCGGACCTGTTCGTACGCGATGACCGTGTGTTCATGCGCACCACCGACGGCCCAAAGGCCGTGGATGTGATCTACCGCCGCCTAGATGATGCCTTCCTCGACCCGTTGGCCTTCAACCCGGACTCCATGCTCGGCGTGCCCGGCCTGCTTGCGGCCTATCGTTGCGGCAATGTGGTGCTGGCCAATGCCATCGGCACGGGAGTGGCGGACGACAAGTCGGTTTACCCGTTCGTCCCTGAAATGATTCGCTTCTACTTGGATGAAGAGCCGATCCTGCAGAACGTTCCGACCTTTCAATGCCGTAATCCCGACGAATTGTCCCACGTACTGGCCCACCTGCCCGATTTGGTGGTCAAGGAAACCCAGGGCTCCGGCGGCTATGGCATGTTGGTTGGCCCGGCGTCCACGGCGGCGGAAATCGAAGCCTTCCGCGCTCGCATCAAGGCCAAGCCCCACGCTTATATCGCGCAGCCGACCCTGTGTTTATCCACCTGCCCGACCTTTGTCGAAAACGGTATCGCCCCACGGCATATCGACCTGCGCCCGTTCGTGCTGTCCGGCAAGGAAACCCGCGTGGTGCCCGGCGGCCTGACCCGCGTGGCCCTGCGCGAAGGGTCGTTGGTGGTCAACTCGTCCCAGGGCGGCGGCACTAAAGACACCTGGGTGGTCGAGGACTGATGCCATGTTGAGTAGAACTGCCTCGGATTTGTACTGGATGTCGCGCTATCTGGAACGTGCCGAAAACCTCGCACGCATGCTCGACGTCAGCTATTCACTGTCGCTGATGCCTCAGGATGGGCGCGGCGACGGACTGCACGAACTGGCCATGCCGTTGTTGATCACCGGCACCCTGGAGGATTACCACGAGCGCCACGGCCAATTGCATGCCGAACGCCTGCTGCACTTTTTCGCACTGGACGCGGCCAACCCGGCCAGCATCTACAGTTGCCTGGGTGCTGCGCGGGCCAGCGCCCATGCGGTACGTGGGCGAATCACCGCCGACATGTGGGAAAACATCAACGCCACTTGGCTGGACATTCGCGATATCGCCCAGCAGGGGCTGAGCCGATACGGCATGAGCCGGTTTTGTGAGTGGGTCAAGGAGCGTTCCCATCTGTTCCGCGGCGCCACCTACGGCACCATCATGCGTAACGATGCCTTCCGCTTTATCCGCCTGGGCACCTTTATCGAGCGCGCCGATAACACCTTGCGCCTGCTGGATGCGCGCTACGAAATGGCCGGCGACCAGGCCGCGTCGGTCAGCGATGGCACGGCTCACGCGTATTACCAATGGAGTGCACTGCTGCGTGCGTTGTCGTCGTTCGAGGCCTACACCGAGATTTATCGTGATGCGCCGGGGTCCCGGCAAGTGGCTGAACTGCTGCTGTTACGCGCCGATGTCCCGCGCTCGCTGCGGGCCTGCAGCGAGGAAATCGACCAAGTGCTCGCCAGCCTGCCTGGCCTCAACGGCCGCCCGGCCCAGCGCCTGGCCGCCGAGATGGACGCGCGCCTGCGCTTTACCGCGATCGACGAAATCCTCGAGGAAGGCCTGCATGCCTGGCTGACCGACTTTATCCCCTTGGTCCGCCAATTGGGCGACGCCATCTACAGTTCCTACCTGGAGGCGGCATGAGACTCTCCATCAGCCACGAAACCACCTACCACTACCAAGACCAAGTGCGCGCCAGCATCCAGTACCTGCGGCTCACGCCCCATGACAGCGAACGCCAGCACGTATTGAGCTGGCAGCTCGACCTGCCACGCCCGGTGCGGGCGCAGGTGGACCCCTTCGGTAATATCCTGCATGTGCTGACCCTGGACGAACCCCACGACGCCATTATCATCGGCGCCCGTGGCCAGGTGGAGATCGACGAGTTGCGCGAGGCCGAACACGAAAGCCAGTCTGCCTGGCCGTTCCTGCGCTGCACGCGTCTGACCGAGCCCGATGAAGCCCTGCGCCGGTTTGCCGAGCAGCATTGCCACCAGCGTCGCGACCGCACGGCGCTCATTGACCTGATGCAGGCCCTCAACCAAGCGATGATCTACACGCCGGGGGCTACCGAAGTCGACACCTGTGCCGCCCAGGCCTTTGCAGGCGCTGCGGGCGTGTGCCAGGACCATACCCATGCATTTCTCGCCTGCGCACGCAGCCTGGGAGTTCCTGCGCGGTATGTGTCGGGGTATTTGTACACCGAAGACTGCGCACATCTGGCCAGTCACGCCTGGGCCGAAGCCTGGCTGGATGACGCCTGGTACAGTTTTGACGTGACCAACCAACTGGCCCGGCCGGAGCGGCACTTGAAACTGGCCGTGGGCCTGGACTACCTCGACGCCTGCCCGGTACGCGGTATGCGCCGTGGGGGCGGGCATGAACAGATGCATGCCAAGGTATTCGTGGCACCGACCGTGGTTTCAGTGCAGCAGCAATAACTTTTGAATTGCTCCAGACTTAAGGTTGGTGCTTGCGCCCCGCCATATGCTGCAAATACTCGACCAGCATATCCAGCTCGTTATCCGGCAATACACTGGCAGCAAACGCCGGCATCTTTGCCTGTGGCCAGCGCCTCAGGCTTTGCGGGTCACGGATATAACGCTTGAGGAAATCACCGCCGAAATACTCGGTGGGGTTGTAGGGAATGTTCAGGTCCGGTCCCACTTGGGCATCGCCGGCCCCGTTGAGGCGGTGGCAGGCCAGGCAGTTCTTCTGGAACAACGCAAAGCCTTGGTTGATCGGGTCATTTGCGGCCAGTTTCGGGTCGGGCAACAACGCGGGAAAACGTTCGGCAACCGTCTGCAATTGCTTGATTCTGGATACCTGGAAGGGCCACTGTTCCGGGCTGATGTGCCCGGCTTCGGGTTGGGTCCACACCAGGTAAAACGGCCCGGCGCTCGGTTTGCCTTGCGCCAGGGCGGGCCATGGATGAGCCGGGTCTTCCACCGCCAACCAGGCGCGGGCACCGGACTTTTCCAACAACGGCGCGGCAGACAGTTCGGCGGCGAAACCATCCAGGGCAACCGCTTGCAAGTGGCTCGCAGGGTTCAGGCCCGGCAGGAGCACCGCCAGGGGTACTGCGCGATAGGTCATATCGCGCTTGTAGGACACGTCATCGACGATCTGCACCGTCTGCGCTTGCGGGTGTTTGAGCAGATCAGCGGTCTGCCAGGTCTGGCTGGCGTGCTCCAGTTCGATGGTCAATTGCGCAGCGGCTACAGGAAAGCTCAGCAGCAGGGCAAATAAGGCGAGGATCGATTTCAAGGCAGCGGCCCGATGCAAGGTGGCGATGGCGCTCACGATACCGGAAATTGACAGGTAAAAAAGACAGCCCCCGCAACGGCAGTGCTAAGCGCACTATCCCGGCAGGTGCTGCCAAAAGCTGCAGGCCTGGTGCTGTGTGTGCACGGCGTCTGGGGGGCGGGGCGTCACCCGAGCACCTTGGTCAGGTTGGGCAAGATCAGAATCAGTGTGGTGGCGAACAGAATAAGTCCTGCCTGACGTACTTTCGAATGTTTGAACATGGCTGACTGCCTATTTTGTTGTTATTCCTGAGCGTCAAATGCGTGCCGATTAATTTCAGTATCGCGAGCTGACGTTGCACTTTTCTTACAGCTGCTCCAGCAAGACCCGGCAGCAGCGTCTTACAGGTTCAACCTTAGAGCGCCCGCCCTTCTTCGCTTAGATCCATTTCATATCAGCTAATCAGCATTTGCGCTAAAAACGGCATGAGGCTTAGTGCCATCTTGGCGCCAGCCCTAGGGCTAGACCGCTAAAACGATTAATCAGGCATATTCCGTAGCTACCTACCGTTCGTCCGAGCGAGGGGGTCAAAAGCATTGAGCGCATCCGTCATTGAAACCGTGTCAATCGGGCCTAAGGTAAGGGGCATACACCCACAGCGGCTCGAGGATGTCATGACCCAAGCTTTGATCTTTGATGCGGTACGCACGCCCCGTGGCAAGGGCAAGGCCGACGGTGCCCTGCACAGCGTCAAGCCGGTAAACCTGGTGGCCGGCTTGCTCAATGCGCTGGCGCAACGCAGCGAACTTGATACGCACCAAGTGGATGACATCGTGCTCGGCTGCGTCACTCCCGTGGGCGACCAGGGCGCCGATATCGCCAAGACTGCCGCGCTGGTAGCGGACTGGGACATCAGCGTCGCCGGCGTCCAGGTCAATCGCTTTTGTGCCTCGGGCCTGGAGGCGGTCAACCTGGGCGCGATGAAGGTGCGTTCCGGCTTCGAAGACCTGGTCGTCGTCGGCGGCGTCGAATCCATGTCCCGGGTACCCATGGGCAGCGATGGCGGCGCGTGGGTGCTCGACCCGCAAACCAATATGCACAGCCACTTCACGCCCCAAGGTATCGGCGCCGACCTGATCGCCACCCTGGAAGGCTTCAGCCGCCAGGATGTGGACGCCTTTGCCCTGCAATCCCAGCAGAAAGCCGCCCGGGCACGCGCAGACGGTTCCTTCAACAAGTCGCTGATCGCAGTGCAGGACCAGAACGGTATCGTACTGCTGGACCATGACGAGTTTATCCGGGGCGACTCCACCCTTGAGGGCTTGGGCAAGCTCAAGCCCAGCTTCGAAATGATGGGCCAGATGGGTTTCGACGCCACCGCATTGCGGGTCTACAGCCATGTGGAGCGCATCCAGCATGTGCACACCCCAGGCAACAGCTCCGGCATCGTCGACGGCGCCGCATTGATGTTGATCGGCTCCGAGGCCAAAGGTCGCGAACTGGGCCTGCAACCGCGGGCGCGCATTGTTGCCACGGCCGTGACCAGCACCGACCCGACCATCATGCTTACCGGCCCGGCGCCAGCCACTCGCAAGGCCCTGGCCAAGGCCGGCCTGCGGGTTGAAGACATCGACCTGTTCGAAGTCAACGAAGCGTTCGCCTCGGTGGTGCTCAAGTTTATCAAGGACATGGGCATCGATGCCGCCCGGGTCAACGTCAACGGCGGCTCCATCGCCATGGGCCACCCGCTTGGCGCCACCGGTTGCGCTATCCTCGGCACCTTGCTCGATGAGCTGGAGGTGCGTCAGCAACGCTACGGCCTGGCCACGCTCTGTGTCGGCGGCGGCATGGGTATCGCCACCATTATCGAACGCCTCTGAGCCTAAGGAATCTTTCATGACCGATGCCATTCGTTACGAAAAAGGCCAGGACCAGATCGTGGTGCTGACCCTCGACATGCCCGGCCAGAGCGCCAACACCATGAACGCAGCGTATCGCGAGGCCATGGCGGCCACCGTCACGCGCCTGGAGGCAGAAAAAGACGGGATCGCCGGGGTGGTGATCACCTCGGCCAAAAAGACCTTTTTTGCCGGTGGCGATCTCAATGAACTGATCAAGGTCGACAAGTCTCATGCCAAGGGTTTCTACGATAGCGTGCTGGTGTTGAAGGCGCAGTTGCGGCGCCTTGAAACCCTCGGCAAGCCGGTGGTGGCTGCGATCAATGGCGCGGCCTTGGGCGGCGGCTGGGAGATCTGCCTGGCCTGTCATCATCGGGTCGCGCTGGACGACAAAGCTGTTCAGCTCGGCCTGCCGGAAGTCACCCTTGGCCTGTTGCCGGGCGGTGGCGGGGTAGTGCGCATGGTGCGCATGCTGGGCCTGGAAAAAGCCCTGCCGTACTTGCTCGAGGGTAAAAAAGTCCGGCCCGCCCAGGCACTGCAAGCAGGTTTGATTGATGAGCTGGCGGCGGATCGTGATGAGCTGCTGAGCAAGTCACGGGCCTGGATTCTCGCTAATCCTGAGGCAAAGCAACCGTGGGATAACAAGGCGTATCAGATCCCAGGTGGTACGCCGTCAAATCCCAAAGTCGCGCAGATGCTCGCCATTGCCCCATCGATTTTGCGCAGCAAAACCAATGGCTGCTTCCCTGCGCCGGAGAAAATCCTCTGCGCCGCCGTGGAAGGCGCCCAGGTGGACTTCGATACCGCGCACCTGATCGAAACCCGCTACTTCACCGAACTGGTGACCGGGCAAGTGGCGAAAAACATGATCGGCACCTTCTGGTTCCAGCTCAATGAAATCAACGCCGGCAGCTCGCGGCCCCAGGGTTTTGCCCCTTACGTCACACACAAGGTCGGTGTGCTCGGGGCCGGGATGATGGGCGCCGGCATTGCGTATGTCAGCGCTTGTGCGGGCATCGACGTGGTGCTCAAGGACATCAACCTCGCCGCCGCCGAGAAAGGCAAGGCACATTCGGCGACGCTGCTGGACAAGAAGGTCAGTCATGGGCAATTGAGCGCCGAACAGCGGGAAGCCACCCTGGCGCGCATTCATTCGACGCAGGATGATGCCGATCTGGCCGGTTGCGACCTGATCATCGAGGCCGTGTTCGAAGACCGCGAACTCAAGGCCAGGGTCTCGGCCGCCGCACAAAGCGTGGTCGGTGCCGACGCAGTGATCGCCTCCAACACCTCCACTTTGCCCATCAGCGGCCTGGCCACGGCAGTCCCCGATCAAGCCAGGTTTATTGGCCTGCACTTCTTCAGCCCCGTGGACAAGATGCCCCTGGTGGAAATCATCAAGGGCGCCCGCACCAGCGACGAAACCCTGGCCCGAGGTTTCGACTTCGTCCTGCAAATCAAGAAGACCCCGATTGTGGTCAATGACAGTCGTGGCTTCTTCACTTCGCGAGTGTTTGGCACGTTCACCAACGAAGGCATCGCCATGCTCGGCGAAGGCGTGGCCGCGCCGATGATCGAAACCGAAGCGCGCAAGGCCGGCATGCCGGTGGGACCGCTGGCGGTGTCCGATGAAGTTTCCCTCAGCCTGATGAGTCATATCCGACAGCAAACCGCCAAGGATCTGCAGGCCGAAGGTAAGGCACTGCCGAGCCATCCGGCGACCGCGGTGATCGATCTGCTGGTGAACGAATACAAGCGCACGGGCAAGGCGGCAGGCGCTGGTTTTTACGACTATCCCGCTGGCGGCCAGAAGCACCTGTGGCCTGGGCTGAAAACCCGGTTCGAACAGCCTGGCAAGCAAATCTCACCCCAGGACGTACGCGATCGCTTGCTGTTTATCCAAGCCATCGAAACCGTACGTTGTGTGGAGGAGGGCGTGCTGATGTCCACCGCTGACGCCAACGTCGGTTCGATCTTCGGTATCGGTTTTGCCGCATGGAGTGGCGGCGCCTTGCAGTTTATCAACCAGTACGGGCTGGACGACTTTGTCGCCCGCGCCCGCTACCTGGCAGAGGAGTACGGGGAGCGCTTCTCGCCACCGGCGTTGTTGCTGGAGAAAGCGGCACAGGGTGAAGTGTTCCGCTGAGCAAAATGTGGGAGGGGGAGCTTGCCTTGAGGGTGTATTTCAAGGCAGGCTCTGGGGTGTGCAATATTCCCATCGCCGTGTCAGGTATTTTTTATGTCGCTACGCGTCTGCATCCTGGAAACCGATATCCTGCGTCCAGGCTTGATCGATCAGTACCAAGGTTACGGGCAGATGTTCAAGCGCCTGTTCGCCAAGCAACCGATTGCCGCCGAATTTGTCGTCTACAACGTGGTGCAGGGCGAATACCCACCGGATGACGAAGTGTTTGATGCGTACCTGATCACCGGCAGCAAGGCCGACTCGTTCGGCACTGACCCTTGGATCCAGACCCTCAAGACCTATGTGCTCGAGCGCTACGAGCGCGGTGACAAGCTGTTGGGTATCTGCTTCGGCCATCAACTCCTGGCATTGCTGCTCGGCGGCAAGACTGAGCGCGCGAGCCAAGGCTGGGGCATGGGCATCCATGACTACAAGCTGGATGCCAAGGCCCCATGGATGAGCCCCGAGGTACCGGAGCTGACGCTATTGATCAGTCACCAGGACCAGGTCACGACCTTGCCGGAAAATGCCACGGTCATTGCCTCCAGTGAGTTTTGCCCGATTGCCGCTTACCACATCGGTGACCAGGTGTTGTGCTTCCAGGGGCACCCTGAATTTGTCCAGGACTATTCCCGCGAGTTGTTGGAGATTCTTCAGACAACCCTTGGGGAAAAGGTTTACACCAACGGCGTTGCCAGCCTGGAACGCGACCACCACGGCGCAACCGTGGCGGAGTGGATGATGCGTTTTGTCGCCCACAAGCCGGACGCCAGCGTTAAAGCCAGCCCGAACGCTTGAAGCTGGCCCATAAACCTGTGCAGCCCAGCGCAATAAACCCGAGCACCCCAAAATAGCCGTAGTGCCACTGCAGCTCGGGCATGTTCTGAAAGTTCATCCCATAAATCCCCGCCACTGCCGTGGGGAATGCCAGGATCGCCGCCCACGCGGCGAACTTGCGCTGTACTACGCTCTGGCGCGAGGCCTCCAGTAACACACCGATCTCGATGGTCTGGCTGGCGATATCGCGCAGTGTGGTGAGGTCTTCCATCTGCCGCGTTACATGGATCTGCACGTCGCGAAAGTAGGGGCGCATGTTCTTGTCGATAAACGGAAAGCTCAGCTTCTGCAGCTCCTGGCTGATCTCCACCATCGGTGCCACATAGCGCTTGAGCCGCAGCACGTCGCGGCGCAGGCCGTGCAGGTTCTGGATATCGCCCTCGCTCAGCGAACTGCACAGCACATTGCGCTCCAGCTCATCAATCTCCGCATGGATCGCCTCGCTCACCGGCTGGTAGTTTTCGGTGACGAAATCCAGCAGCGCATAGAGTACGAAATCCTCCCCATGCTCCAGCAGCAGTGGTCGCGCTTCACAACGTTGGCGCACAAAACCGTAGGACGCCGAATGACCATTGCGTGCGGTGATGATGTAGCCGTTGCCGGCAAAGA